>JAGAJY010000339.1 GCA_017848125.1 Oscillospiraceae bacterium | reverse complement strand
GTTTTGCTTGATCTGAAACCGTCATTTGAAAATTGTGATACCATAATCACCAATCTGAAAAGCAGACTGAAAATTATAGGTTATGAGCTGCCCGACTCTGCAATTATAATTTCAAGCATAAGAAATGTGATGAAATATCTCGGCAATACCGACAGCATTTCATATCTGAACTTTCTTGAAACAGCATACATATTCCTTGACAATTATCACGAATATGATTTTATGGAAATTATAATTTCCGAAACCGAAAAGCTGCTTGACGATGATAAACTCGGTACTGATAATAATAGAGCATTGCTCCTAAATAATAAGGCAATGCTGCCTGCAAACAGAAATTATAAACTTGCCAAATCCATTAGCCTGATGAATAAAGCACTTACGTTATGTGATGAAACGGCAAGTCCCGTGCTGTTTGCCAACATAAATATGAACCTCGGTATTCTTTATACCGAAAACAAGGAAACTGAACGTGGACTTGAATTTATGGATAAGGCATATCTTTTCATAAAGCTTTGCAGGGCATATAATGATGATTTTATCACCATTGCAAGAAATTACGCTGTAACCCTTTCAGAGAATGAAAGAGTAAATAAGGCTTTGGAAGTCTTGACTGAATGTGAATTTGCAACAGAAGGGTGCAGCTCCAATAATCATGCTGCATTGCTTTTTGACCTTGGAGCCGCACACATTCTTTCTGGTAATTATCCGCTGGCGGTAAAAAAATACAATCTTGCTTTTACGGAATATTCTGTCCTCGGCTGTACTGATGAACTTACTGCAAGGAAAATTGCGGCAGCACAGCAGATGCAGAGATACGGATTTGAATACCCAAAGGAATGGGAAACAGATTATCTTGAATGTCCATAACTCCTGCGCCTTGCACGTTCCTGCCTTTCACGTTCTTCTTGCTTTTCCAATTCAAGTAGATACTCCATTTCGGCTTGACGCTCCTTTTCTTCTTCAAGCCTTGCAAGATAATCAAGCTCGGCATTTCTTTCGGCAGCAGCTTCGGGATCCTTAACATATGTCCCGTCCTCTTGAAGCTCATAGCCTTGATGATACATTTCAATCTGCTCCCTTAAATTCTCCTGCTTGCGGATTCGGTCAAAATCCGTATTAAGTGTTCTTTTCAGATCATGCAGATACCCTTTAACACGACTAAACTCATTCGACGCCCTGTTCAGCTGAGCACGAGCATCCTTTTTACTCATGACCTGCTGTTGAAGATAATATTTCAATTTCGGCAGCCAACCGGGAGAATGAGTATCATATCCGCACAAGCCACCATGAACAAGCTTTCTGTATAATTCTTCAAGCCGCTTCTGCTGAAATTCATTTCTGTCGATGTGATTGAGCAAACGGTCATATTCTTCTCCATACTCATTCAGAAGTTCAAGCAGTTTTTCCTGCCTTTCAAGGAAAGCATATTTCCGAGAAAGCGTATCTACTTTTTCTTCTGCATTGCTGACAATTACTTTCAAATCATCAACAGAATGAATATGATTATTGTGTATGTAACACAGCAGTTCTGCTGTTCTTCTTACCTCGGCATAAGTAACTTTTGATGTGTTAGGGCGTGACCTATAAAGCTCAATCTGCTTTTCACGAATAGTAACGGCATAATCAACCTGAACGCCAAGATATGCACTGATCTTAAGTCCTGCAAATTCATTCTGCTTATTTGCAATTCTGATTTGAAGCATTTCGAGAGAATAACCATAACCGAGCTTTGCAACAGAGCAGCCATATTTCACATTTGCAGGCTTTGCAATCAAGCGTTTTTCATTGGTGAAAACATAACCGCACTCACGCATTTTTTCCATAAGCGAATTTATGTCTGTAACTTCGGGAGCCATAATCAGCTTGTCGATTACATCTGCCATTTTCACTTTCCATGAATATCCCTTTTTACGAGCGTCCCATTCCTTATATTT
Source organism: Oscillospiraceae bacterium (assembly GCA_017848125.1). Classification (GTDB taxonomy): domain Bacteria; phylum Bacillota; class Clostridia; order Oscillospirales; family Ruminococcaceae; genus Huintestinicola. The sequence goes on along the minus strand of JAGAJY010000339.1, from coordinate 15,601 downwards.
CATTGAGCTGTGCTTTTTCGGATTTTTGATTATGCTCAATCCATGTTCAAGGCAAATCCTGTCGGAAACCTCTTTCGCCAGATTATATGTGTACTGATCTCCATACCAACGATTGCCTCTTACATCATAAGCGCAGACGGCTATGTGATTATGGCAATGTCCGGTGTTTGTGTGCGTTGATACTATTACAGGTCTGTCCTCGCCAAACATAGCCTTAGCCCACTCCACCCCGATCTGATGAGCCATTTCGGGAGAAACGGACTCATCAAAGGACTGAATGTAGGAGTGAATACGCACACTTTCTTTTTTGCCCTTGGTTCGGTTATCAAACTTGTCCTTGGCAAACGCTTCATAAATTTCCTTGAAGTCCTCGCAGACAGCGGCATAATCATTGGTACAGCAAATAGCGGTGCTGTACTTCATATCCTCGTTTTTTCCGGGGTTAAGAATGTATTTCAGATGTTTCATCGGTGTGGTGTGAATTGCTGTGTGCTTTATGTAAGCCATTTATACCTCCTGACTTTTCAGAGGGGATATATAGCTGTGAAATTCATTAGAGATTTTCTCAACCTCCCGACGAAGCGAATCTATATCCCCCTTGAATACTTTCTTTTCGGAATTCACCACCATTGCGATCTGGTTGATGTTCGTTCCGATTGAGCGCATAAGCTGGTTGAAGCGGTAAATATTTTCTGTGTCATACAGAATGATTTTGCCGTTGAGAGCCAGCTCACGAAGAAAACTGCTGATACTCATGTTAGCAGCTTCCGCCCTATGCTTTATAGCCGACATTTCATCCGCCGACACTCTTATTTTTATAAAGTTATCTCTATTCATAAATCTCCTTTCAATTTCCGATTTTGTTCCCACAAAATCAATGCTTGCTAAATCTACCCATAATTCTCTGTGGTTGAAAGGACTTGTTTTTCTCCCAATGCGAATATCCTTTCTCCCACAGAGAATAGCGTAAAACTACTAATTTTTTCTGAAAATCTTGGGGATAGCTTCGTACTTTTCGGTGAGAAGCCTGTTTTCTTCGGTCAGCTCCGATATACGCTTTTCAAGCTCTCCGATAGTCTGCTCAGAGGTGTGGCGTTCTGCTTCAAGCCGTTCTGAAAGCTCGCTGATCTCCTTATCCTTTTTAGATAAGCTGCTTGTAAGACGATCAATTTCGGTAAGCAGATTTTCATTATCTTCAAGTGCCTTTGAAAGCTGTTCATTTGCCTGTTCTGCATCTGCTGCCGCCGATTCCAGCTTATCCTGAAGTTCTGCATTTTCACGGGCAATCCCCTCACATTCCTCGATAGCCTGCATAACCTTTACATGAGTTGGGAGAAGAAAGTCAACAGCAAAATCATCAAGTTCAAGGCTATCTCCCTTAACCTTTGTAATATGTCCTGCAAGATCATTATCCTTATGATGGCTGATCTTTTTATACACCGTTTGGAACTTCAAATCATAATTGCTGCACAATTCCTTTACTGTCATATCATCAACCTCCGATAAAATCCATGTCAATGTCATCATCGTCAAAGGTATCATCAGATTTTGTAACAGGCATATTCTCCTGCTCCGTTTTAGCATGATTACCCGAACCGAAAACAGAAAGCAGTTTAGGGATTTCCGCTTCCAAAGTTGTGCGGATAACAGAAATTATTTCTTTCATATCTACTTTAGAAATAGTTATGGAAGATTTACTATCCGTATCGTTAATAACCGAAAACAAAATAGTTTTTATCGCATTATTAACCGTATGATATTTATTCTTGTCGATGTTGGCAAGAAAATCGGCAATCTTCTTATCGGACGGATTTTCAAGAGAGAGCCTGAGAGTAATTCTTTTCATCTGCTTCATTACTCAGACCTCTTTTCCAATGCTTTGAGTGACTTTAACGCAAACTGCTGATAACCTTTAGCCGTAGCGCAGATGTCATCAATGAAAATCACTCTGTCGGACGGATAGTTGCCAAAACGTCTGATAAGCTGAACACCGCCGCCGCATACATACAGCTTCATAAAATCGGGATCATACTCGCATCTGTAAAGGGCGTCAAAAATCTTCTGGCAATATTTTTCCGCTTCTTCAAGAAAAATGTTTTTGTAATTGTCGGGAGCGTCGATATTACCTTTTCTGATGAAATGCTCGACAACTTCCGTATCAATCTTCTTGCCGTATGCTGCCATGACCGCTTTCTGAACTGCGATCATATACTGATTTACGCCTAGCTTTTCGGTTACGCATTTTTCTTCGATAGGCTTTTTGTTGTTGATTTGCAGAATGTTCGCCGTGCCGTTTCCAATATCTACGACCATATTCACGCCTGTCATATTGTGAAGGTATTCCGTGACTGCTGCATATCCTTGAGGATAAACAAAACAGCCGACTATTGTAAGATGGTAGTGAACGTTATTGAACTCGCAGTCGATGTGTGGATCTTTCAGAAAATACTCTCTTGTACTTTCACGCTGACCTGTGACCATAGTGGTGGGGCAGCCTACCGCAAAATAAATGTTGCCTTCGTAATATCCGCAGCTGCGGCACTCGTCACAAATCGCTGCAATGGTCAGCAGACGAAATTCCTCGTCAACGGTCTTGTCGGGGATATACTCCTTGTGACCTTCACCGACACGATAGTACATATCTCCGATGTGAAGAATCTTTCCTTCAAAGGCAGGCTTGGTCTTGTAGGCTGCTATTCCCGTGGGGAATGAGTGAAGCGAGTTTTTGATATTTCCGTAGCCTGTATCAACAGGCACGATAATAGAATTGTTGTAAGGAATCATGCGATTTTTTCCTCCTTTGCCACTTCTGCGACTTTTGATTTTAACATTCTGATGATAAGCTCCTCCGCTGTTGCGGTTGCCTGTGTGTCGGTAAATGAGCTTACAATAAAGGTTGTCTTGCCGATGGAAATGCTGTGTTCAGCACCATCGGGCTTGTAGTTTCTTTCCTGCATTTTGTACCTCCGCTTTTGTCATATATATTGTATTCTTTAAGAGTCACATTCGGCCGAAAATGAGCATCTTGCGGATAATGGTGTCATTTTTATCGGAAATGACCTCACTTATCCTGATTTCAATTCTATCACAAAGTAAAATTCTCCGATTGACGCCTTTTTGACAGGAAATTGACGTCGCACAGGTGTCATTTTTTCGAATTTTGATGTCATTTTACGTTTGAAGCGTGATTTCCGCCTGCATTTATGATGTCAAATCACGCTTTTCTGACGTCAATTATATAAACGGGTGGTGTCATTTCAATAAAAATGCTGTCACTTTTTTATATGGGCATAATAAAACGAAGCTCCAAAGGCTGCAATTGCCTTCAGAGCTTCGTTTTATTGCTGATATTCGGTTGCAATGACGTATTTATGTGGTTTTCAACTTGGGAGAATATTTTTTCAACCCGAGAGAATTGCAAGGGTATTCAACTCGGGAGAATACGGGTAGGTTTTAGCAAGCATTGATTTTGTGGGGACAAAATCGTTATAAATATAAAATTCAAGTTTGAATGGCTGTTTTAGAGCGATGAATGGTAGTAATGCCATTGAATAACAAACTTATAAACTGGAGGCTGAAATAATGAATTCAAAAAAGAAAAAAGCATATATTTTTGAAATTATAATTAGTAGCTTTGTTACCATTTTACTAGCTGTTAATTTGTTTGCAACTGACATGCTAGTATTACTAATTCCACTTATAGTTGCTTTTATTTCGCTAGTAATCGTAATAATATGTTTTATAATCGAATCCAAGTCAAAAAAATAATAACAGAAATTACATTAATAGTAGGAGAATAAAAATGAAACTTTACTGCATAAAACAACACGACATAACCGATTGCGGAGCAGCCTGCCTTGCTACTGTAAGCAAACAGTACGGTTTGAAAATGCCTATCTCGAAAATCAGAGAGGTGGCAGGCACAGACAAGCAGGGCACAAACGCCGCAGGAATGATAAAAGCCGCCGAAAAGCTCGGCTTCACCGCCAAAGCCGTAAAGGGCGATCAAAATGCTTTTTTCAGCGAGTTTCCTCTGCCTGCGATCGCTCATGTGGTTGTGGACGGGGCGCTTTTGCATTATGTGGTAATACATAAGATCACAAAAAAGCAGGTTGTTGTTGCAGACCCTACGAAAGGCATTGTGAAATATCCTCCCGAAGATTGGAGTCCGATTTTTTAACTGTGTAAATGTCGAAAGACGTCATAATCGTTCTGGCATTAAATCATAAGGCTATGTCACCTTTAATGTCTGTTATATGCTAAAGTTTTGCCAATTTATGCCGATATATATGATAGCAAAAGTCTATTTTGTATCGGAGGGAATTAGAGTGGCAACATTAAAAGATATAGAGAATATGCTTAAAGATTTGACAAAAACTGAATTGAGAAAGTTGCTCAAAAAAGTAGATAAAGAGTTATTAGGGCAGCCATCCGATATAAAGGCTTTATTAACGGCAAAGCGTTATGCTAATAATCATTGTCATTGTACTCTGTGTGGCAGTCTTAATGTTAAGAAGGACGGGCATCGTAAGGATAAGTATAACACACAGAAATATTATTGCAATGATTGCAAACATTACTTTACAATAACCACAAATTCTATTGTATCGGGTACACGAAAAGACCTTACTACTTGGCAGAAATACATTAACTGTATGATAAATGGTTTTACTGTTCGTCAGTCTGCTGATGAATGTGGTATTCATAAGAATACGGCTTTCCGTTGGAGACATAAAATTCTTGACGCTCTTACAAATATGATGAACGAAGTAGAACTTGATGGTATCGTAGAAGCTGACGAAACATATTTCAAGCAGTCTTTCAAGGGTAATCATAAGAAAAGCAAGACCTTTGTAATGCCCCGTAAACGCCATTCAAGAGGTGGAAAATCAAAAAAGCGTGGACTTTCAAAGGATAAAGTATGCGTTCCTTGTGCCGTGAATAAGGACGGACTTTCTGTTGGAAAACCTGCAACGCTTGGAAAACCTACGGTATCAACAATGCACAAGGTTTTTGACGGAAGAATAACAAGCAGTGCTATTCTTTGCACTGACGGAGAAAAGGCATATCAAAAGTTTTCAAAGGATAATAAGATAGAACTTGTGCAAATATCGGGTGGCAAGGGTAAAAAAGGAAGCTATCATATTCAACATATTAACAACTATCATAGTAGGCTCAAAGACTTCATAAAAAAGTTTAATGGAGTTTCGACCAAGTATTTAGGTAACTATATTGTATGGCATAACTTCGTTAATTTTGCTCACGATAGTCGAGAAAATAAAGAAGAAATAATGCTGAACTATGCAATAAACTATCCTATGACAGAAACGAATGTAATGATACCTAACCGCCCTGCTACACCATAATTTTGGTTATTTTACTTAAATATAACGGTGGTTAAGCTGTATAATGCGCCGAAATTATAGTTATTATGAAAAAATTTTGTGCATCAGATTGTTTTATATACAGAAACCTTAAAAAGAGTATTTTCAATATGGAGGAATTTATATGCGTTATAAAAATGCACTTTTAATCTTAGCTCTTGTAACTTGCTTGACAGCTTGCGGAAAAAGCTCTGTATCGGATAATATGGACGGAGCGAATTATTGGGATTCTGACGGAAATCCCATAACATTCAGCGAAACTGTTGGACAAGGATATGAAATATCAACAGCAGAGGTCAGTGAAACAGAGAAAATCGAAGATGTCACAATGGAATCCGAGGGCTTCTTTTTGCCTTGCACCAACGGAAGCTATTTGCTTATCATAGATAATTACGGCCCCACGGAGTTAACTCCGGAGGACGGTGATAACGGCGTTTTCTCCGAATTTTCCGTTGGTGACAGAGTTAAAGCAGTTCACGGCATTTTGCTTGAAACATATCCTGCAATGACCACTTTTTGCAGCATAGAAAAGCTGTCGGAGGGAGATATATCGGATATTCCTGCCGAAATACTTTACGATCTTGAAGAAATGGGCTGGATAGCAGTTTCGGATAATTCCGAAACGGTACAGACTGACGAAACCACCGCCTATATGACCCCCACAGTTCTTGACAGAGAAACCGACAGGCGTATTCGCTCGGATTACGCTGCCTATGTGTCGGCAAGGGATAACAGGGAGATTACTGCCGATCGTGTCACAGGGCAGTTTTACTACGGAAATGACAACGGTTATATGCTGCTGGTGATGTGTCCTTCTGACAGCTATACGGATGATTTAAGAGAATATAGCCTGCAGATAATGGATATCCCCGATGATGACTGCGATTGTTACCCGTATGTTGATGTAATGCTCCCAAGCGGTATGTTTGAAATGCTTGCATATAAAGACGGCACATTCACCGACATAGAAACAGCCATAAGTGAAAAGCTTATCAGCTATGACGCTGTTTCACGCATAGCCTCCTATATGGACTTGTGCTACACAGAAGGTAATAAAATGTGTGTGTATAAGACTAATTATATAGACGATTAACAAATTTTTTAGGGTATGAATTTTAAACCGTGTAAATGAATTTCCCACAACAATTTTGACAATACTATATTTGCAGCCAAACAAGGCAACGCTGAGGAGCGACCCGACGCAGGCTGCGGAATAAAACGGTGAAGAGCAGCGGCAGAAATGTTGCTGCTTTTCTTCATCTTCACCGGATATTCCGAGAGCGGATAAACCTCAGGAGTTTGAGGACAGCGTCCTCAACAGCCGTCAGGCTGCAAATCTGTCCTCAAAGAAAATTGCAAACTGTGAGTACGCAAGTCCCCAGTCCCGAACAGGCATTGTCCACTTCTTTGAGATCTCCTTTGCACTCATAAAAATAACTTTCTTGATAGAATCATCCGTGGGGAATACTGCCTTGGATTTTGTGAATTTTCTGACCATTCTATGATAGCTCTCAACTGCATTTGTTGTATATATTATCTTCCTAATTTCTTCGGGATATTCGAAAAATGTTGTAAGTTCAGACCAGTTTTTATCCCATGATTTCAGAATATTGGGATACTTTTTATCCCATTTTTCGCGGAATTCTTCTTTTGCATATTCAGCGTCATCAAGATTGACTGCACCGTAGATCTTTTTAAGGTCTGCACATATAGCTTTTCTGTCCTTGTAGGGCACAAATTTACAGCTGTTTCGTATCTGATGAACGATACAAAGCTGATTTTTCGTCTTTGGAAATATGGCATTTATTGCATCACAAAGTCCTGTCAGATTATCGTGACAAGCGATAAAAATGTCGGTAACACCGCGGTTTCTGAGGTCTGAGCATATGCTTGCATAAAAGCTTGCAGACTCATTTTCGGATATCCAGGTTCCCAGTATTTCTTTCTGTCCTTCCATATTGATCCCGAGAACAGAGTACACACATTTGCTGACGATTTTATTGTCTTTCCTTGAATTGAAAACTATTCCGTCAAAGAAAACTACGGGGTAAATCTTGTCGAGAGGACGGTTCTGCCATTAATTTACCTCGGGAAGAATTTTGTCGGTTATTCGTGAAACTAGTCCCTGAGATATTTCAGCTCCATAGATTTCTCTGAGGGTATCTTCAATGTCACGCTGGGACATTCCTTTTGCATACATAGCAAGGATTTTCTGTTCAATTTCGTCTGTGTGAGTCTGTCGCTTTTCAATGACTTTGGGTACAAATTCACCGTTGCGGTCACGGGGAACTGCTATCTCACATTCGCCGTAATCGCTGGTAATTGTTTTCTTGCCGTAGCCGTTTCTGCTGTTGCCGGAGTTGTTGCCAAGGACTGAATTTTTCTCGTAACCGAGATGCTCGTCCATCTCTGCTTCAAGCATTTGCTCAATAGTTCCGGCGAATAATCGCTTCAGTTTCGCCTGAATATCTCCTGTGCTTTCACAATCTGCCATGAGAAGCTTCACAAGCTCCATTTCTTTTTCGCTTAAGCCGTGATTTCTGTTTTTCATACTTAATACCTCCAAATTTCTTTGTGGGTATTATTGGCATTTACACAGTTGGATATTCAGCCTCATTTTTTAGGACAGGCTCAAATAACGGTCTGTCCTATGTTTTTGCATTATTAACAGACATAAAAGGTAACATAGCCAATCATAAAAATTGTTGCTGGCAATTAAGCGGTTGTGCTGTCGTATTGCGTCGTAACTTGGGACACAATTCAAAAATCACAACCCACTCAAATCATTTATCATCAATCAATTTTCAACGATGACTGATGATATTTTAAGTCATAATCTGCATTATTTTTGTGGAGCACTATAAATTGTAATCATAATCAGTTTTTACCTCACCGAAATCAGCTGCCCACTCATCAAAGTGGTTAATGCCCAAATCTTTAAGCATACCTGCCTGGAGATAACGCATAAGAGTGTACAGCTCTGTCATTGAATTACTAACAGGTGTACCACTTGCAAATGTCAAGCCACGTCCGCCCGTAAGCTCATCAAGGTACTTTGATTTCATCAGCAGGTTAAACGCTCTTGCCGAACCTTGTGTACCAAGTCCCGATACGTTGTGCATTTTTGTTGCTGTTGCAAGATTTTTATACATATGGCTTTCGTCCACGAAAACCTTGTCAAAACCAAGCTGTTCAAAGTCGATAAATCCGTCCTTAACCTGTGCGTCATTAAGCTTCTCCAACTTATCCTCATAGTTTGCTATGGATTTTTCAATCTGCTTTACAGTAAAGCTCTTTTTACCGTCATTTTCTGCAGCAGCCATTTCAAGCTCAAAACGGAGCTTTTCAACCTCTGAGGTAAGGTATGCCTTTTCACGTTCGGGAGAAAGTCCCATTCTGTCAAACTGGCTGTGTCCGATAATTACTGCGTCCCAATCGTTTGCGGCGATTTTACCGAACAACCTTAACCTGTTTGACTTTTCAAAGTCTTTCTGTGTTGCGACAAGGATATTAGCGTTAGGATAAAGCTTGCGGAAGTCATTGCCCATCTGCTCCGTAAGAGAATTTGGCACTGCGAACAGGCATTTATTATGTAAACCTGAACGCTTACCTTCCATTGCAATAGCTATCATTTCATAGGTTTTGCCCGCACCAACGGCGTGTGCAAGCAAACAGTTACCGCCGTACAAACCTCTTGCGACAGCGTTTTTCTGGTGCTCCTTTAGAGTAATCTCGGTATTCATACCCGTAAAATGAAGGTGTGAGCCGTCATATTCTCTGTGTCGGATAGAATTGTAAGTTTCGTTGTATTTCTGCACCAACGCTTCTCGGCGTTCGGGGTCTTGGAAAATCCAATCCTGAAATTCCGATTTAATGATATTTGCACATCTGCGGACTGCCTTTGTTTCCTCATCATTTACAACGAGAACGTACTTGCCATTAGAGTCACGGACATCGTTGCCGTACTCGTCCTTAACTCTGTCCTTGACTTGTAAATCGGAGTTATTTAGAATACCCTCGATAATTTCGTATGCGTTCTTACGGTTTGTACCATAAGTTTTTGTTGCATAATAGTTATTCTTCGCTGTACCCTTAACATTTTCGATTTTCCAAGTACCTGCAACAGCACTGTACTGAACGTCCATATCAACCTTTGTATCATAGTCGGGTCTGAATTTTTCAATAATAAAGTCTGCAATATATTTCGGATCTACCCAATGAGCACCAAGCTTAACGGAAATGTCCTTTGCTTCTACCCTCGGCGGCATAGCGTTTTCAAGAGCCGTTCTGTTATTTGTAACGTCCATATCTTCGGGAGCGTTCTCAAGCTCGTGAAGCTTCTTTCGGATATTACCCGTCAGATACTCATCCGCTGTAACATACTTTTCTTCCTCCTGCGGAAGTCGGAAAATCTGTCCTTCAAGCTCTGATATGAGTTTGTCTTTATCCATACCGCAAAGCAGGGTCATATATTCAAAATCAACCTTTGCTTTTTCTGCTACGGACAAAATCAAGGCTTCTTGTGCTGTTTCGACGTGTGTTGCGAGGACTTTCGGCTTAACGGTATTGTGGAAGAAAATATCGGATTTTCCTGTTACCTGTCCCTTTTCGTCCTTGTTTTCAAGTGCTGAAACAATGTTGTAACCGTCATCGCCCTGCATAGCCTTTGCGTTTTTGCGGTCACTTACTTCACCGTATTGTGCAACAAATAAATCATAACGCTCATTCAGATTTTTTTTGCTCTCGGCAATATCATTGTCAAGGCTACCGTCTGAATTTTCAAGCTGTAAATCAAGCAGTTCACGAACATTATCACGGAGTTCAATTAAACCTACTGCACGGTTAAGTGTATCCTTTGGCACTTCTACCTTACGCATAGTGTCCTCGGCTTCTCTGTAATACAGATTTCCGTCAACAGCATAAAAACTGTACTTTCGGGAATTTGCAGGTGCGGGAATTTCGTCAATATCCTTGTTTTCTTCAATTTCCCCTGCTACATATTCACCCTTAATATTTTTCACTGCTTCTGCAAGCTGCTGTTTAAGGTCTGCACCCTCGACAGGTAACACCTGTGTGTTTTCTGTCGGTCCGTAAATGTGCTTTGCTTCTGCAATTTTACCCAGCACCATTTCGGGGTGCTGAACGAAATAGTTATTTACGGAAAATCCGTCTGCTGTTTCTGACTTGTTCAGCCATTCCACTTCATCGGGATTGATTTCAATAGGACGGTCACGCTTCTGCAAGAAAATGATGTCGGAAGTAACCTCTGTACCTGCGTTAGCCTTGAAAGCATTATTCGGAAGTCTGATTGCTCCTAACAACTCTGCTCTCTGTGCAAGGTACTTGCGGATTTCGGGATTTTCCTTATCAAGCGTACCCTTTGAGGTTACAAATGCCACAACACCGCCCGGACGAACTTTATCAAGCATCTTCACGGCGAAATAATCGTGGATAAGCAAATGCATATCGTTATATTTTCTGTCATTAACCTTGTAGTCACCGAACGGAACATTACCAACAGCTATGTCAAAGCTGTTGTCTGCGAAATTTGTCTGCTCAAAGCCTTTAATCTGAATATCTGCTGTCTGATAGAGCTGCTGTGCGATACGTCCCGTAAGGCTGTCAAGCTCTACGCCGTAAAGCTTGCTGTTTCGCATTTCTTCGGGGAGCGTACCGAAAAAGTTACCGATACCCATTGCAGGCTCAAGGATTTTTCCGCTTTCAAATCCGAGATTTTTAAGTCCCTCATAGATTGCGGAGGTTATGACGGGAGATGTGAAATGTGCGTTCATCGTGGAATGTCTTGCGGCTGAATATTCTTCGGGAGAAAGCAGTTCCTTCAGCTCCGCATATTCTTCCTTCCACTTTTCATTGCTCATATCAAAAGCCTGTGGGATAGCTCCCCAGCCTGTGTACTTGGATAAAATCTGCTGTTCTTCAGGTGTGGCTGTACGGTTTTCCGCTTCAATCTGTTTCAGCGTTTTTATTGCTTCAACGTTATCAGCGTATCTTGCCTTTACTCCGCCCGGAACGCCGAAATTATCATCTGTAATAACAAAATTCGTACCTGCCGGAACTTCGGGAACATTCTGTTTTTCTACATTCTTTACATTTCCCTGCACTACAACCAGGCTGTCACTTGTAATAAGGTCAGTTTCGGGAACTGTAATCGTGCTGCCAAAGAATGAATCTGCTTCCTGCAAGGTTACTTTGCCATTACTAACATCAATTACGTTAAAAAGCTGTTCCTCGTACTCAATAACATCATTTATTCTCGGCTCATAAATTTCTGTCTGCTGTGCAAGACGTTCTTCCTTTTCAGGATTACCGAGATAAACACCATTGTTCGCAAGCTCATATCTGTCAATATTGCTTGTCACCTGATATGTACGGAATGAGGATTGCTCAAAATATGAAACACCAACGTCATTCGGATATACACCAAGCATAGATATTACAGTGTACTCACGGTCTTTGTGAAGGAACTTATCCCCTACCTCAACCTCATCGCCTGACTTTCTCTGTGGTGCATTTTCGTTCTGCTGTTCCTGTTCAGCCTTTTCTTTTGCTTCAAGGAGTTTCTTGGTGTCGATAAGCTCTCTTGTGCCGTCCTTATGATTGATATATACCTTGTTACGCTCGTCAAGAGCTTCTTCAACGCTTGCGAGTACATCGGAAAGCGTTACATCTGCATATCTCTCCAACTCTCCGTTTATATATATCGTTTTATAAAGGACATCTGCACAATCAAAACTTGTGGTTACATAATTAACACCGTAATTGTCTTTGCATTCGTGTCCGTCGCTGTCAATCCCGCCGATGTATGTAAGCTCCTCACTTTCAATATCGACTCCCACAATGCTGTTAAAATCAATTTCAAGACCATACTTTTCGATAACACCTATTGTAACGGCAGGCTCGGCATTAACCTTTTCCGTTTCTTCCTCGGCAGGCTGTTCAATAGTCTGCGTTGAACGGTTAAGGAACATATCTGTAATATCCTTGTAGCCTACGCTGTCGCAATAATATGCGTGTTTACCGTTTTCATCATCAATAACCACAACATCAGAAACGCTTAATGAGTGTCCCTCAAAATCCTTTGGCTGCTCAATATTGAACACTGTGAATATTCCCTCCAGCTTATTTGCGTAAGGAATATCATCAAGATTACCGCTGTACACCTTTTCGTAATTCTTCGGATCAGGCTTCTGTCCTGCTATTTCAAGATGTTCATATCGCAGGAAACGTATATCGTGATACTGTTCTCCACGAGGAATCTGATAGATTTCATAAATATTTTTCTTCGCTTCGATTACTGCCTGCGGCATTTCGTACTCAATGCCGTATTCGTCAAGGATTTTCATAGCGTTATCCATAACGTGCTTGTCATAGATGTCAGCGTAATTTCCACGGGAAATATCTCTTTTAGCATCTCTGATACGGTTTTCAATGTCCTTTGGGGAAATATATACGCCTGCTTCAACAAGTCTGTCGATACGCCTTACAACCTCTCCCCATTTCATATCAGCTGTACATTTATTTGCTTCTCTGCCTTTAGTCAGGCTTATGCTTTTGCTGTCGTGATTAGAAGAATACCAGCTTCTGCCTACTCCGCCTGTGCCATACTCATTTTTAAGGAAATCCGCTTTTTCCTTTGCGTTATGTTCCTTCGTAAAAAACTCCTGTATTCTGAATTTGCCACCGACAACTCCGCTTCCGCTTAAAAGAAGCCAGTCCTTTTCATCTTCTGTAATAAAGTGCTTTGGCTCAAATGCAAAATCAACATTCGTTTTAAATTCGGGATACTCAAACTTAACCTTGCCTTGATTGTATTCTGCTCTCAAATCGTTAATTCGTTCAAGCAGTTCGGCAGGCTTATGGAAATGGAAACGCATAACTTCGGGATTTTTTTCGTACATATCAATAAAACTTGAAAGTCCCTCTGCAATTTCATTAAGCGGAGTTATTCCGTGCAATGCTTCGGAAATTTTGTCAGTAGCTTCGTAATAGCCACCGTCAAAAAAGTAATCGGGAATAAAGAACGGTCTGATATTGCTGTCCTGTCGGAGATAACCAAGCTTATTGGCAATATCCTTTATATCATTATTCCTTGCGTTGTCGATAATTTCCTGCGAACAGTAATTACCCTTTTCAAGCATTGCCTTAATACGCTCTGCGGCTTCTTCCCAAGAAATGTGTGATTTACTTCCGCTTGGGAAAGCTGTTTCGCCTACTGCAACAGTAATGCCCTTTTCGTTAAACCACGCAGACACATTGAACTCGGAATACTCGTTGATGATATATCCTCTGCCGTCCTCTCCGAACTCCTTTTTAAGAAATTCAGCATTTTCTTCTGCTGACTTATTCTTCTGGAACTGACGGACAATGCGTTCAAGGCTGTACGGCTCGTTGCTGCCACAACGAAGAATATGGTCAATCATATTCATTGTCGGTGCGGTATTTGATGTAAAGCCTTTTCTTACGGGAGCGTCGGCATAATTATCCTTTACTGTTTCGGCTTCTGCTGTAACAGTGTTTTCGGGTACGCTCTGTTCCTGCTCTCTTACTCTGTCAATCTCTTTTCTTACAGTGTTTGCGAAAAGATTGATAAGTCCCGGATGAGAGTTTATATAGAAATTCTGTCTTGCTTTTTCACTTTCTTTTTCGGAAAGCTGTGACATTACACTATTTCCCCACTCAATATTGTCACGGTCAATTCGTCCGTCAAAATCAAGTGCCGATACTCTTGCCGCAAGCACAAGTGCTATTCTTTCCAAAGTGAAATTCTTTAAAACATCAGAAAGCACTCCCTGTGTATCAAGCCTGTTATCTCCGTAATTATCAGATATTGCCTTACCAACAGCAGCGGCACACTTTTGGCTTTCCCTTACATCTGCAAAGTAAATATCCCTTTCATCGTTTGCATTTGCTGTTTCAAGGCTCTTTGAGTATAACGGCATTACTTCGGCTTCAACATTCTTGCTCTGTTCCTCATACTGCTTATGCTTGTATTCTTTGAGCAAACGTTCTGCTGTTGCTCTGTTCGTTGTGTAATTAAGCTGTGACAGTAATTCTTCATTCATTTCCTCAACGGAATTGTACTGCTCTGTCAGCGTTACATCACCATTGATTTTATATGTAACAGCAACGGCTTCAAGGTCAACGTCCATATTGAAAACATTTTCCTCAAGTACATCAATAACGAAATGTTCGATTGGGATATTCTTCATATCCTCAAAATCTTCATTCTTATCATAAATTTTACCGACATACTCGCTGATATATTTCTTTGCCTGTTCAACAGGTGAAAGTTCGGCTTCTTTTTTCAGCATTTCTTCAAGGAGAGAATTACCCTCACTGACAAAATAGTCAAATTCAAGGTTTTCAAGTTCCCTTTCAATAAGCTCATCAAGGAAATCGTATTTGTCTGTACGCATAAGATTTCCACTGATATAATAATTGATTGCAAAATTTTTGAGGTCAGCTTCAACCTGGAATGGATATTCAGCGTTATCCCCCAGCTCCGTATAACCAAGGCTGACGTGTTCAAGATTTTCATCAGTTACAACAGATTCTTCAATATCAAATTCCTTTGATACATAATCGTTTATGTAAGCGATTGCCTTGTCAAGCTCTGACGGCTCATCTTCTTCAATATCATAGTCTATTTCAGGCTCAATGTCATAACTCTGCACATCAAGAGAATCAGCGATTTCAAGAACATCATCAAGGTACTGCTGTACATACGCTGCCTGTTCTTCAGACATATCCTGACTTTCAATATCACCATTACCCACGATATAGAAGTCAACTCTTACAGTAACATTATCTACATCGTGGCTGTCAATGAAATTGATATATTCGTCAGTTTCAGTTACCCTGTCACTGTCAGCAAAACCGCCTATTACAAATTCTTCTTCGCCGTCAATGGAAACAACGGAAAAAGTGAGCTTATTGTTTTCAAGGTCAAGCTGTTCAGCAATTTCTGCACGTCTGTTTTCCTTGCGTATCTCATCAAATGAATATGTTTCGGCAATGTCGTTGTTATATACCCTCATTTCCTGATTATCAACATTTACCTCAACTGCAAGTCCGTTATCTGACTGTGAGATTTCAGCAAAGGTTATACCGCTTATTCTGCTGCCATTATTGATGCAGTACAGAAACGGCTTTTCAGCTGATACACATTCTCTTTTCAGACGTTCAACTGTCATTTC
>JAGAJY010000338.1 GCA_017848125.1 Oscillospiraceae bacterium | reverse complement strand
TGATTTCTTTCTTTTTTATCTTTTTGAAGCATTTTTATCACCCTTTTTATTATACCATATCCTATCAAAAAAAACCACCCCTTCGGGTGACCTTTTTCGACAGACTGGCAGCTGCCGCAGTACATTCTGCAGCAGCTGTATTTTTTATTGAAAAGTTTTTCGCAGATAATCACTTTTGATAAGTCCAAAATTCTTTTTTCAAAACAAGAAAATATCCTCCCGAAGCGATCGCTTTGGGAGGATATTTTTTGGAGAAAGATTATAGAAGAATGAAGAAGATAAAAAAACAATTTGGAATAACCTATGTTCTTATTATATTATATTAGTGATTTAAAATCTATTCAGATATTGCGAATAACATACCATTTATTGTTATTGCGCTATTTATGAATTGGAAGAAATAAAATAATCAATTATTGTTCGAATGCACTAAAAATAATCAATTTTTGCTCATTTTTCTCTTTGGTATTTACAAATAAAAAATTCGATGATATAATCTATTTATAAAGCAACAGCAAAAAGTGGCTAAGATTATCAAAATGTAAACTGATTTATTTAATGGAGGTTGGAAAATGAAAAAAATCAAGTCAATTGCAGCATTATCACTTGCTTTCCTTATGATGGCAGGAATGGCAGGTTGCGGAAACACTGCGGGCGGAAACGAGGGCACTGATGCTCCTGCTTCAAGCGGAGATGCAGGAACAGAAGCTTCCTCCGGAGAGATCAAGGAGTTTACAGCATTCTTCTCCGTTCCCGGAAATGAGATCAATTCTGACAACAGGATCCAGCAGGTAATTGCAGAAAAGATCGGTGCAAAGTGCAAGGAGACATGGCTCACAGGTCAGACCGCTGAGGAAGCTATCGGCGTTATGATCGCAGGCGGTGAATACACCGACTTTATCGTAGGCTCCAGCGGAAGCACCACTCTTATTGATGCAGGTGCCCTTATCCCTATCGACCAGTATTGGGACAACTATCCTAATGTAAAGAATTTCTACTCCGATGCTGAATGGAATCAGATCAGAAATGAAGACGGTCACGTTTACATCATTCCTCAGTTCGGCAACGTTTATATGTACGATACAGGCACGATACATAATGATGAAGCATTCTGGATACAGACAAGAGTTCTCGAGTGGGCAGGCTATCCCAAGATCGAAACACTCGATGAATACTTCGACGTTATCGAGAGATACCTTGAAGCTAACCCCACAATGGAGGACGGCACTCCCAATATCGGCTATGAGATACTCACAGATGACTGGAGATATTTCTGCCTGGAAAACGCTCCCTTCTTCCTTGACGGTTATCCCAATGACGGCTGCTGCATAGTTGACGAGACTACACATCAGGCTATCGACTACAACACCACTCCCACAGCTAAGAGATATTTCCAAAAGCTCAATGAGGAGTACAAGAAGGGCATTATCGACCCCGAGACATTTACTCTCAACTATGACCAGTACATCGCTAAGCTTTCCTCCGGACGTGTATGCGGTATGGTTGACCAGCACTGGAATTTCCAGGACGCTGAAAATGCTATCAAGCAGCAGGGGCTTGACAACTGCACTTATGTACCTGTAGGCGTTGTTATTGACAAGGGCATTGAGGAGCGCTACCACAGCGAATCCGCTCTCGACGCAACAGGCGGTATCGGTATCACAGTAAGCTGCGACGATGTTGAAGGCGCTATGAAGTTCTTAAACGATCTCCTGGATCCCGAGATCCTCACGCTCCGTAACTGGGGTCAGGAAGGCGTAGATTATCTGGTTGATGAGAACGGTCTTTTCTACAGAAATGAGGAAATGAGAAAGAATGCTGTTGACCAGGCTTACCTCAATGCAAATATGTGCCCCTACTCCTACTTCCCCAACTATGAGGGTATGAACCACGACGGAATCAACGCTTCCAACGCTAACAACCAGCCCTCCGAATTCTTTGAGGCTCTCCCCGAACCCGTTAAGAAGTGCTTTGAAGCATACGGCGTTCAGACCTATACTCAGATGCTCAATCCTTCCAGAGAAAATTCTCCCTGGTTCCCCATGTGGTCCTACTCCAATGCATTCACCACAGAAACTCCCTGGGGTCTTGCTAAGGTAAATATGGACGAAGTTAAGCACGAGTACCTCCCCAAGGTAGTTATTGCCGAGGATTTCGAGACTGCTTGGAACGAATACCTTACCGTTTACAATGACAGATGCGATACAGAGGCTTACCTGAATGCTCTTACCGAAGAGGTTCAGAGAAGAATAGCAGTTGCAGAAGGTAACTGATATCTCAGCTGAATAATACGGCAGTATAAGTATGACGAAACCGTTTCCTTCGGGCGGTTTCGTCAGCTTACAATAAGGAGTGAGCAAAATTCGCAATGGGAAAGAAAACACCTTTGGATAATAAACAAGGGATTACTCTCAAGCAGATCAAGAATCAGAAGGTCCTGATACTTCTTTCGATCCCCTTTATTATTTATGTAATTATTTTCTGCTATGTACCCCTTGGCGGCTGGCTTATGGCATTTCAGAATTATAAGCCGAAGAATGGTCTTCTTCATTCTCAGTTTGTGGGGCTTAGCAAATTCGAATTCCTTTTCTCAAACGATCAGTTCTTAAAGATCATCAGAAACACCCTGGCAATGGGCGTGATAAATCTTGTGCTGGGTACAGTAACAGCCATTTTGTTCGCTATTCTGCTCAGTGAATTCAGATTTAACAGAGGAAAAAAGGTAGTTCAGACTATTTCTTACCTCCCCCACTTCCTTTCCTGGGTAATTGTAACAGGTATCGTTTTTGACGTTCTCTCCACCGAGAACGGTATCGTAAACGAGCTTCTTGTAAATCTTCATATCATAGACAAGCCCTTTAACTTCCTTGCAGACCCGAAATTGTTCTGGTGGATTGTGGGATTTGCCAATGTATGGAAGGAAACAGGCTGGAACAGTATCATTTATCTTGCTGCCATTACTTCCATCAGTCCGGACCTTTACGAGGCGGCTTCCATTGACGGTGCGGGCAGACTTGCTAAGATATGGCACATCACCCTCCCCGGAATAAAGCCCACCTTCTTTATCCTGCTCATTATGAACATCGGTAATGTTCTTAATGCAGGCTTTGAGGTACAGTACCTGCTGGGCAACGGTCTTGTTCAGAGCGTTTCCCAGACCATTGATATCTACGTTCTCAAGTACGGTATCAGTCAGGCGGACTATTCCCTCGGTACGGCGGCAGGCATCTTCAAGAGCGTTGTCAGCCTTATCCTCATTGTGATAGCAAATCAGCTCGCTAAGAAAATGGGCGAGGAACACCTATTCTAAAGGAAGGAGGCAGACAAGCTATGACAAACAAATACAAGGTCCCACCGCAGATAGAGCATAATGTCAAATCTGCAAAGGACATCGGCAAGGGCAAAAACGCATTTCTCAGCCGAAGAACAACAGGCGATATTATTTTTGACACTGTTAACCTTATCATAATGATCCTTTTCACCATCACCATGCTGTACCCTCTTCTGAACACGGTTGCGGTGTCCTTCAATGACGGCACGGACGCTCTGAGAGGCGGTATTCACCTTTTGCCCAGAATGTTCACTTGGGATAACTACAAGGCAGTGCTGAGCAAAGAGCTTATACCTACGGCAGCTAAGATAACCGTTCTCAGAACGGTTATCGGCACGGTCACATCTACCTTTGTTACGGCTCTTCTTGCTTATGTTCTCAGCCGAAAGAATTTCATTTTCAAGAAGCAGCTTTCCCTGATCTACGTTATCACCATGTATGTTTCCGGCGGTCTTATCCCTGTATTCT
>JAGAJY010000337.1 GCA_017848125.1 Oscillospiraceae bacterium | reverse complement strand
GTCACAGCCGAAAACGCCCACGGTCTTGCCGTTTTCCTTGATGGGCGAAGCAACGGTGATTATCATTGCGCCCGTTGCGGTGTCGATATAGGGGGCTGTGAATATAGTGCTGTCAGAGGAAACTGCATCCTTGTACCAGCCTCTTGTGGTTGCGTCAAAGTCAGCGGGAAGGGTAGTGGTGTCGGTGACTGCCATATAAAGAGCGGTATCGCTGTAGGCGGTGTAGCAGTCAAGAAGAGCGCTGTTGAGGGGCATTGCCGAATCGAGAAAAGCGTCGTTACTGTTTCTGTTTCCCGTGCTTACAACAAGATTTCCTGCGGCATTTGCCTGAGAGCGGCAGAAATCCGCCTGTGCGGAAAGCCAGCCGTCAATTTCGGATCTATACACCGAAAGAGACTGCACGGAAGCTACCCTGACCTCGGATTTCATCTTTGAGAACGACACTGCAAAGCCTATGACCGATAAAAGAGTAAGGGATAATGCCAGCGTAATTATTACCGATACGATAATTGACCTGATAAGTCCCGAAGATTTTCCTGACCTGTTCATAACACATTGCTCCTTAGATAATGTTATTTTTCTATAATATATTTTATTATATCACAACTGATGATGATTTTCAACATTTTACAAAACTTTTTTACATTATATTTCAATCGTCTTTGTAATCGTTACAAACTGCCGTATAAGGGCATTTTATACGTTTTCGTGCAATGTAAAAATACACAAACCAAATATTAAGAATAAGTGAAATCCGACAATCAGCGAGAAAAACATATACAAACAATCTTGCTTTTTAGAGGGCTGCTTTGTGCATATTGCCGAACTGTATGTTAAAAGTGACGGAAACACCGAAAATCCCTTGATTTTTTTGGCAGTTGGGTTATAATTATTACAAAGTGTAACCGCTTTGTAACCTTTTTGTCCCCGATTTGAAATCATTGCCATATGAGCATATTTCAGATTTATATAGAAGTAACGAGGGGCAAATCGTCCAAGCATTTTCCGTCTGCTGTCTGCATTTTTGTCGAGAAAGCCGAAAGAAACATACAGGCTATTGATTTAACAGGGAAAATGTGATATAATGGGAAAGTTAACGTGACAACGAAAGGAGCTGTATTTATGTCGGGAAAGCCTGAGCGCAGAATATCTGCTGCTGAAAGCGTAGGCGAAATGGTCTGCCATACCTGCGAGCTTGCATTAAGGTCTGTTCTGACCCTTGCAAGGTCTGCTGCAGCTTCGGTAAGACGTTCATCAGCGCCTCTCGGACGTGACGCTCTTAATTTTGCAAAGAACACGGCAGGCGCTCCCCTGCGTGTAATAAAGACAGGCAAGGAAAGCATTTCCGAAAACTGCTCCAGATTCAGAAGAAGATCAAAGATCTTCGGTATCAGAAAAGCCGCTGTTATGCAGTGGAGAGAGCACAGGCTTGCTGTAAAGAGGAAGGGTTCTCCTCTTGCCTCAGCTTTGGATATCCTTTTCCCTGCGGCATCTGTTTGTTTCCTTGTTGCCTGTGTAAACAACGTAATGGCTACCGATTACGGCGTTGCTGTTGAATATGACGGCACTCAGGTAGGCGTTGTAAGCGGCGAGGAGGTACTGGGCGAGGCTCAGTGCGTTGTTGCCGACAGAGTAAAGTATTATGATGTGGAGAGCGACTACTATGTTACCGCCGCTCTTACAATAACTCCCCTTACATCGGAAGCGGCAGTTATCGACGAAGCTGCTCTTGCCGAGAATATGGAGGGCATCATTTCCGAGAAATACGAGGAAAAGCCCCCTGCTCCCGAAGCTGTTCCCGAGGAGGAGATAATTGATTTCGAGGGCAAGACAAAAGCATATGCGGTCAGAGTTGACGGCGAGCTTATCGGCGCAGTTGAAAGCTATGACCAGATAGAAAACGTTCTCGAAAACATCAAGAAGCCCTATGATTCGGGCGAATATCAGGAAATTTGCTTTGACAAGGACGTTGAATACGACCTTGAGGAATACGTTGACGAAAACAGCATCGTTTCCGAAAGCATAATACTCAGAACTCTCACAGGCGTTGAGTCCGCTCCCGAATACTACGAGGTGCAGCCCGGCGACAACCTTTGGAATATTGCAGAGGACAAGGGTATGACTCTTGACGAGCTAAGCTCCTGCTATGCTACATATAACGGAAAGGTCATCGATGACCTTGAGCACGAGGTTCTCCGTGTAGGAACTCTTATCCAGCTTGAATCCGAAGTTCCTTATCTTCAGGTAGAATGCAAGAAGGAGCAGACCTTCCGCAAGGAGATCCCCTATGAGTCTATTACGATCGAAGACCCCACGCTTCCTGTGGGACAGGTTATAATCGACACCGAGGGTCAGAACGGCGAACAGCGTTCAAGAGCCCTTGTTACCTACAGAGAGGGCACAGCTGTAAGAAAGCGCACTCTTGAAACTATGACTGTAAACGAGCCTGTATCCGAGATCATCAGAGTAGGTACGGGAACAGGCGAGGGTCAGATAAACTACAGCGCACCCGAGTTCATCACCGAGGGCGGTACAGGAGATTACTTCTGGCCTGTTGACGGCGGATATATTTCCGCTCATCAGGGCGACGGCAGAGGTCATAAGGGCATTGATATTGCCGCTCCCTACGGTACTCCCATCTATGCCGCAGAAGCAGGCACGGTAATCGACGCAGGCACAGGCTGGAACGGCGGTTACGGCAACTGCATAATCATTGAGCATGAGGACGGCAACGTTTCGGTTTATGCTCATCAGGCAGAGCTTGCGGCTGAGTTCGGCGACGTTGTTGAAAAGGGTCAGCTTATCGGATATGTTGGAAGCACAGGCGATTCCACAGGAAATCACCTCCACTTTGAGATACGCAAAGACGGTAAATATTACGACCCTGAGCTTTATGTTGCTCAGTAAAGCAGTCATAATATCCCGCCGCTCACAAAAATAAAAACTTTAATTCTGCCGCATTCTTGCCTTTGAGGTGAATCAGCGGCGTGCTGAGGCAGACGTGAAATACCGTCTGCCCTTTGCTGTTTATAAAAAGGGGTGTAAAAAATGTCAGCCAAAAAAGCCGTTTATGAAGCAGATTCCTTTGCCGCAGACCTTGCGGAATACATAGAAAAAAGCGGTATGACCATACAAAAGCTGTCGGCAGTAACAGGGCTTGGAAGAACAGCCATTCAGCACACTCTTTCAGGCAAGCTTGTGCCTGCAAAGAACTTTATTGACAGGCTCTGTGCCGCTCTGCCCATGAGTATTTCGCAGAAAAATGCGCTTATAGAGAAGTATTCCCGTGAAAAGGCAGGCGACGCTGTTTATCACAACCGAAACCGTCTGAAATCCATAATCGAAAGCCTTCCCCAGTACCGCATAACAGGTCTGCGTCATAATCTCAATATTGATCCCAATTTTTTCAAAGAAAAGGATTCGGGAAGCTTTACAGGGATCCTTACAGTAAACAATCTTCTGGGTGCAGTGCTTCTATCCGAAACGACACAGGAAAAGCCATATATACGTTCGTCCGTTCCCTTTGAAAACGAATCCCTTTACAATATGATAAATCAGATATTTTCAGCTTCCGATAAAACGATCCGTCTGGAGCATTATTTTCATATGCACGCCTGCTCGGATAACGAGAAGAACAGAAACATTGATACCCTCTGGGGTGCGCTGAAGCTGTCAATGTGCCGTGCTCTGGACTATTATCCCTATTACTACTATATCGGTCATGACGATGAAAATTATCTCATAACCCCCTATCCTCATTTTTTCATAACCTCCGAGCGTGTAGTGCTGCTGACTGCCGATTTTTCCTCAGCTATACTCATAAAGGACGATGAGCTGAGAATGAGCTTTGAAAAGCACTGCGAGCATATAAAGGCAAATTCCTCCCTTATGATAAAGCAGGTGGGGCAGTCTGATATGTTCGGGGTATTTGCGGAAAATTCCCCCAATTATCTTACGGGAATCGAATATCAGCCCTGCCTTACAGGCTATATCACCGAGGATATTCTTGTAAAACGGCTTGGGAACGTGCCTGACAGGGAGTTTATTTTGAATACGGTCAGGGAAAGCTTTTTTACAGAGGGCGAGCATAGGCTTGACCGCAGCAAATTCAGAAATCATTTTACAAAGGACGGACTGATTTCCTTTGCAAAAACGGGTAAAATGACTAATATGCCCGGGGCGCTCCTTGAACCCCTCAGCGTTGACGAGAGAATAGAAATACTTCGTAAAATGAAAGCGGACGCAGACTGTTATATTATGCTTACGTCGGATTTTGCCATTCCGTCATTTATGCAGGTGATCTGCCTTTTTAACAGGCGTGTTATCATCTCCTGCCTGACGGAAGAAAAGAATTTCTGCTGTATTCTCACCGAAAGCGGTCTTTGCGGCGCATTTGAAAGCCTTGCCGAAGGGCTTGCGGATTCGGGACTAACAGAAAACAAGGAGATCACAAAGGCTGTTATCGACAGCTGTATAGAAATGCTCAGCACGGAAGAACAGGAAGCCGTGTCTGTGTGAAAGGAAGTGCAATATGCCCGAGCTTTATGATACAGGAGCGGAAACACGCCCCGTCAAGGCAGTAATAATCACCGTTGATACGGGAGAATTTGACGCAGAGGTTTCCCTCAAAGAGCTTGAAGAGCTTGCCCATACCGCAGGTGCGGAGGTGGTGGCACAGGTAATGCAGAAGCGCCCCTCCCCCGACAATGCAACATATATCGGCTCGGGACGTCTTGCCGAGCTGACCGCAGAGCTTGAAACGCTGGAAGCAGAGCTTCTCATATTCGACTGCGAGCTTACCGCAAATCAGACAAGAAACATCGAAAGCATCACCGACGTGAGAGCCATTGACAGAACTACTCTTATCCTCGATATCTTCGCCCAGAGAGCATTATCCGCCGAGGGACGTATCCAGGTAGAGCTTGCTCAGCAGAAATACCGCCTTGCACACCTTGCAGGCAAGGGTATTTCAATGTCAAGGCTGGGCGGCGGAATCGGAACAAGAGGCCCCGGAGAATCCAAGCTTGAAACCGACCGCAGACATATCCGCCGCAGAATAGAGCTGCTTGAAGATGATTTAAAGGAAATTCGTCAGCGCCGAGAGCTTATCAGAAAGCGCCGCAAAAAGGACAGCGTTCTCACCGCCGCTGTGGTGGGCTATACCAACGTAGGCAAATCCACGCTTCTGAACGCCCTCACCGATGCGGGAGTGCTTGCGGAAAACAAGCTTTTTGCCACTCTTGACATTACCTCACGTTCCATTGAGCTGCCCGACGGCAGAAGCGTTCTTCTCACCGATACCGTCGGTCTTATAAGAAGACTCCCCCACCACCTTGTTGAAGCCTTCAAAAGCACTCTTGAAGAAGCCGCAAGCGCAGATATTATTCTGAATGTGATAGATGTCAGCTCCGAGGACGGATATTCTCAGGCTGTGGTCACAAATGAGCTTCTTTCCGAGCTTGGCTGTGACGGTATCCCCCGTATAAACGTGCTTAATAAATGCGACAAGCTGCCCGGCTGGGAGAACATTGCCGAGGACAGTACAACCGTTAGAATATCAGCAAAGCAGAAATTCGGCTTTGAAAGGCTTCTTGAATGTATAAGCAAAAATCTCCCCGAGCAGGCGGTAAGAGGAAAATTCCTTATCCCCTATGACAAAGGCTCTCTGCTGAATATTATCCGTGCCGACGGAAAGATATTCACCGAGGAATATACCGCCGAGGGAACTCTCATTGACGCTCTGGTGGATAAAAAGGTGCTGTATATGGCAGAGCCCTACAGCGTAACAGAGGACTGATGATAATGGCTTTTCTGCTGATACTCGTGGGGCTCGCTCTGATAATATCTGCCGTTATGCTTAAAAGAAAAGCGGCTGAAAGATCCGCAGAGCTGGAAGAATTTATCCGTCTTGCTGTCAGATACGAGGCGGCTGTTCTTGAATGTACCGAGGAAAAGGGGCAGAAAGCCCTGATAATCCAGATACGGATAGCCGAGGAAAAGCGCACGGTAGTCCACCGCTGCACC
>JAGAJY010000336.1 GCA_017848125.1 Oscillospiraceae bacterium | reverse complement strand
CTCCGATGAGGTTTTCTGCCGAATAACCGAGAGACTCCCCTCCTCCTCAGAGCCGAAGCTGAAGCTTACTGTTTTTCAGGCGCTCCCCAAGCAGGACAAGCCCGAGCTTATTATTCAGAAATGCACGGAGCTGGGCGCTTCGAGGATAGTTTTCTTTATTTCAAAAAGGTGCGTTTCCCGTCCCGACAGCAAATCTGCCGAAAAAAAGCTTATCCGCTGGAGAAAAATCGCAGAGGAAGCTGCAAAGCAGTCGGGCAGGGGGAATATTCCCGAAATATGCAGAATTGTCAGCTTTGATGAGGCTGTAAGGGAGCTTTGCGAAAATGAAATATCCCTTTTATGCTATGAAAACGGCGGCGAGCGGCTTTCGGATATTGATTTTAAGGGAAAAAGCTCCTGCGGTGTTATGATAGGTGCTGAGGGGGGCTTTGACAGAAGCGAAGCTGACATATGCTGTGAAAAGGGCGCTGTTCCTATATGGCTGGGTAAGCGTATCCTTCGCTGTGAGACTTGTCCTATTGCGGTCACTTCTATGATTATGCTTTGTGCGGGGGAAATTTAGTTTAATGCGTAATTCGTAATGCTTAATGCGTAATCGGTATTGCTGAGGTGATTTATATGGATAATATCAGGTATGTTTCATATACAGATAGTGAAATAGAAACGGTAAAAAAGGGAATATCTGCAATCAAAGAGGTTTTGCTGGGAAATGATTCAGAAAAAAAGCAAAGCCTGCTGTTATGCCTTGATTGGTATATGGATCCTTATTACGGACAGGATATTTCGGATATTGAAGATGAACTGATAGATCTTTTGCAGACTTTTATTATTTCAGAAAAAAACATTGATATTGCAGAGGACGCTTTGGAACTGCTTAATTCATATACGTCAGGTCCATACAGGATATTAGAGGATAATATAAATAAAATTGATAGCATATTTATGCCAAATATAATGTACACCATCAACAGGCACAGAATTGAAAATATTGAGCAGCTTATGGTGGCTGAATGTGGGAAAATATATGAAGACGCTAAAAAGGAATGCAATGATATATCAAATAAGGTATGGCTGCTGCATAATTCGGGACTGACCGAAAAAACAGAATATCAGACGAGCATTGAAATGGCGTGGCTGTTATTGTATGATGAGATACATACGGGCGTTCAGTACAAAAAGAAGGATATGTGGGTAAACGAAAAAGGTATGTACATTGAACCTGAAATGCATTTTAATATTATACTTGACGAAAAACGTGCAATACTTGCATATTTTTTCGGGAAAAGGTTTTCAAGATGCATTGAATATGATTTGCTGTGTGATAATGATATGTTTTCAATTGATAATAAAAGGGTTTTATGGGTCGGGTAGCAGATATATTACAAGTGGTATAAAAATATAATATTATACAAAAATCAAAATGCCGCATATAATGTGCGGCATTTTGATTTGAATTGGAGATATATTTTTTAAAGGAGAAAGAGAATTATCAGTTTGAGGAAACCTCTGCTTCGGGCTTGATGTCCTCCTCGCCTGTGAGAGTGATGGTAACATCAATGTTTCCGTCGGCTCTTGCAAGGGTGAGCACCATTGTG
>JAGAJY010000335.1 GCA_017848125.1 Oscillospiraceae bacterium | reverse complement strand
CGACGCGGCCAGCGAAAGCAGTAAGTCTTGAAAAAGATTTACTGCTTTTTTTGTTGTCCGGCTCCGCTCCCGGCCATTTTGCCCCCTGCCGGTTGTAGTAGTAAGCGAGGAGGGAATTTTTCTGCCCTGGTGTTTGGCATCAGCTATGGTACACTGACCGCTATCACGCAGCTTATCTCGCAGATACAGGCGCCTTTTGCGAATATTACAGGCTATCTTCCTCGTTTCTATGCTATGGTTGCAAGTGCGGAACGACTTATGGAGATAGAGCAATTCAGCAATGACAGCGAGAAGTCTGCACTCGATATTCAGACGGTCAAGGCTTATTATTCGGATAAACTCAAATCTTTCGGGATAAAAAACGCAAACTTCACATACTATCCGGCTGTGGATAGTATCAAGGGTTTATCAAAGGATAGTCAGCCTGTTGTTTTGAAAAACATCAGCATTGAGATCGGCAAGGGCGAGTACGTTGCGTTCACGGGGCATAGCGGCTGCGGAAAATCGACGGTGCTGAAACTGCTCATGAGCATTTATCAGCTTGACAGCGGTAAGCGTTATATCACTGACAAGGATGGCGAAAAAGCATTGTCTGCGGAATGGCACAGACTGTTTGCTTACGTTCCGCAGGGCAATCAACTTATGTCAGGAACGATTCGTGAGATCGTTGCCTTTGCAGATAAGGCAGATATGCAGAATGATGAGCGTATTCATCAGGCATTACGAATAGCCTGTGCCGATGATTTTGTAGCGGAGCTTGACGGCGGAATTGATACTTTGCTCGGTGAGCGTGGAACAGGTTTGTCCGAGGGGCAGATGCAGCGTATCGCTATTGCAAGGGCGATCTATTCCGAAAGTCCGATACTGCTCCTTGATGAAGCAACTTCCGCACTCGATGCTGATACGGAGAAAATGCTCCTGCAAAATCTCAGGAATATGACGGATAAGACAGTTGTGATCGTTACACATCGCCCTGCGGCACTGGAGATATGTGACAGGGTTATTGACTTCACGGATACAGAAAAATAGCTCAGAGTTTTAGCGGAAGTTTACTATGAAACTTCCGCTTTATTCATAAGCCCCACTGGGTTCAAAGTTATTTATTCAATTCCTTGCTTACCCCTGCCCTTAGCCTTGTCCTTTGGAGTTCTCGGCTTCTTGGCGAGCCTTGCGGCATCACGCTTCATTTTAGCCCTCTCAAAGTAGCAAGTCTTTTCACGCTTCGGAGCGTTCTTCTTAGCTTCAATAGCCGCCTGATTCAGCTCATCAGTTACGACTTTCAGCCTTTGCTCCTTAGTATCAAGCTCCTCTTGCTGAGGAAACGGCTCTGCAACGATCTTCTGAGCTTCTGCGTGGTCAAGCCGGAGTTTTGCAAGGTTATCCTGCGTTCTCTCGATTCTGCCGTCAATGTTGTAGAGGGCAGCTTCAAGACGGTTCAGGTTATGGGCAAAACTCTCGATCAGCTTCGTGGTATGTGAAGCGGCACCTTGCAGACAAGCGGACAAACCGCCGCCCATCATGTTGCTGTTTACCGTCACACTCAGCTCAAAGCCCTGGAACGAGCCGACTTTAACGGGAGTATCCGCATACTTGATAGCCAGCACCGCATCTTCCAAAGCCTTAGCTGCTTCTTTTCTGTCGGTGTACTCAACATCACCGATAGTGATTTTGAATACAGGCAGTTTTCGCTCAGGATCGATCGGGAGCTTGCGGAGTGCTTCACGGTCTGTATGGAGGTCAGCAAGAATCGCAGTAAGTTTCTGTTCCTGTTCAGGGAAACGAGCGATCTTGTCCTCCATTTCAAATACCGTGTTGCGGTGTTCCGCAGCGAGTACCCTCAGTTCCTTCACTTCATTTTCAAGCATGAGCTTTTCCTTGATACGCTCATCGCCTGTGCAGAGAGCCTTGATCTCGGAATAAGTGAGTGCCTGCTGGTCCACATCTTCGCATTTTCTCGCAGGAGTCTTACTTGTCATGATCTGAGAGATAAATTTCTGCTTGTTCTCCAAAGTCTGATAGGAATAAGCGTCGAATGTGCCTTTGGTGACATAACGGAAGATCTGCACCTGCTTGTTTTCATTGCCTTGACGGATAATTCTTCCGGCGCGCTGTTCCAGATCAGCAGGTCGCCACGGAATATCGAGGTCATGGACTGCGATCAGCTTCTTCTGTACATTTGTACCCGTACCCATTTTGGCGGTTGAACCGAGCAAGACACGGATTTCTCCGCTGCGGACTTTATCAAAGAGGTCAGCTTTCTGCTGTTCGGTTTTCGCATCGTGGATATATGCGATCTCCTCCGCAGGGATACCCCTTGCAATCAGCTTATCACGAATATCGTCATACACGCAAAAATCGCATTCTTCTTCAAGAGACTCGACCTCAGCGATAGACTTCTTATCCTTCGCATCGTCTGCATCTTCGCCTTCGACCGCTGCTTCTGCGGCCTTGTGCGGAACGCCCAAATCACAGAAGATTATCTGTGTGAGCCTGTCCTCAGCCGTTTCAGCGTGAATACGGGCAACGTTCTCAACGCACCTGTTCAGCTTTGTATCGGGGTTGTCCTCAAAGGACGGATCAATCAGTCTCGGATCAAGACCGAGCTTTCTTCCGTCCGACGTAATCTTGAGCATATTGTCGATCGTAGGATCAACGTTTCCTGCATTGATAGCATCAGCTCTGTCGGCAAGTTCCTGAACAAGTTCCTGCTGAAAAGGAGTAGCTTCGACCTGAACTACCTGATAATCACAGTCGGGAACATCGAGTTTCAGCGTATCCGCCGTCCTAATGTCAGCCACCTGCTTGAACATACTCATCAATTCGGGCAGACCTGTATAGTTAGCGATACGGGTGCGCTCCTTGAAGCCATTGCCCGCAGGCTTTAGCTCCCAATCGGTTTTCTGGTCGCCAAAGACCGCAACCCAGTTGTCGAAGTGCTGTAAGCCGTGGTCACGGAGGAAGTCATACTCCAAGTAACGCATCATGGTGTGCAGCTCTGTGATAGAATTGCTCAGAGGTGTGCCGTAAGCAACACCTTATCAACGATTAATTGGTAAAGTTTGGACGGTTGGTTTTACAGTAATAAAACCGAAAGGACAGATACAAATGATTGATGCGATGTACAATTACAGACAGGGTGAAATCCACTCTGCCGAGTTCTCCGACAAGTTCAAC
The DNA here is from genome assembly GCA_017848125.1 of Oscillospiraceae bacterium. Classification (GTDB taxonomy): domain Bacteria; phylum Bacillota; class Clostridia; order Oscillospirales; family Ruminococcaceae; genus Huintestinicola. Next base: position 17,394 of record JAGAJY010000335.1, on the reverse strand, counting down.
AAGCTCTGCATACCGTTTGAAGATTCGCTGAGTGAGGAGCAGATCGATGTGTTTCACAAGATACTGGACTGCGTGAGCGAAACCGCAGCCGATGAAATGAGGGCTGCATACAAGGTCGGCTTCAAGGACGGGGTAGCTTTGATGAAAGAAGTTTGGGAATGATAATATAGTTTACATTTATTGATAGGGACATATCTCTGTGATACGGGATATGTCTTTTTTATTGTTTTCAGTCTCGAAATAATATTGGGCACCTCTAAAAGCCCTCTAGAAATACGCTCGAAATGCTCGGCAGGCATAGAAATAGCGACATTCGCTACAACTTTGAGCAAACATCGCTAAAAAACGTGATATTTCAGTGGTTTTATCGCCCATTTTCTTCAAATGGGCACAGTTATCCCGTGTCAGGCACAGGCTTGTTTCAAAATTTTATACCGGCACATATTGTAGACCAGGTTCAAAAGTCCGATCTGTGTCCACGCACGCTTGAACCCAATGCAGCGCAATGTGATTCCTTTCATCGAATTTGTCATGAAGCCGAAAATATGTTCGATTCGGCAGCGAACCTTTGATTTGCGGTTGTTTTCTTTCTTCTGTTCTTCGGTCAGAGGATTACCTCTGTAACCCTTTTCACAAATCTCATTCTTACAATTTTCAGGGAGATTTTCGGCAATTTCGGCACTTGAATAAGCACTATCGGCATAAATTACTTCGTCATCATCATCTAACAATTCGGTGCATATCTGACTGTCATGAAGCGAGGCTGCACTTGCACCGTAGCTTGTGATCAGTTTGCTGTCAGCATCGCATTTTACATGGTCTTTATAGCCAAAATGTGTCTCTCCGTTTTTCTTTGCCCAGCGTGCATCTGTATCCTTTTGTGCCCGTTTTGCGGCATTTTCCGGCTTCTCCCAATCCTCCGGAACTTCGCCATTCTTGATTTTTTTGTTTTCCTCACGAGTATTACGCTGACGAGGTGCATCGACAAATGTGGCGTCAATAATCGTGCCGGAATGCGTGATCAATCCTTCTTCTGCAAGCATTTCGTTGAACAAATGAAAGCATTCCTCAATTGCATCGGTCTTTGAAAGATCATCTCTGAATTTCCAAATCGTTTTTGCATCAGGGACGGTATCGTAGCTTTCAAGTCCTAAAAACCGCATAAAACTGCGGCGATCATTGATTTGAAACTCTGCCTGATCGTCGGATAAATTATACAGACGTTCCAATACCAGAATCTTAAACATCATCACCATATCAAAGGGTGGACGTCCTCCTTTATTGTTCTCCTTGCGCACAATATTCTTTTTGAGGATGTCTCGGAACATTTCCCATTTGATGATAGCATTTAAGGCTTCCAGTGGATCGCCGATTTTACTGATTTTTGTCATTCTGTTTTCTTCATCGAAGAAACTTCTCATTCGTGCTTTCATATCTCTATTATACCATGTTTTGTGGTTCTTTTCAATAGTGGTTTTTAGAGGTTACCTATTGACATTTCAAAGATCATATGATATAATAGCTAATACGATTAGCTTTATAGTCGAAAGGAGTATCAAAATGAGAACAGGACTGAATAAGGAAAAAATTATCAGGGTCGCAGCTGAAATGGCTGACGAAAAAGGTGCTGCAGATGTAACATTCAAGGAACTTGCAGAGAGACTTGGGATAAAGTCGCCATCTCTGTACAAGCATTTCATCGGAGGTCTTGACGAGCTGAACAAGGAACTTATGCTGTATGGCTGGCGGCTCATGGACGGCGAGATAACCAAAGCCGTTATCGGCAAGGCAAAGGACGATGCTGTTATTGCGCTCTGCTATGCTTATCGGAAATTTGTTTCGGAACATAAGGGCTTGTACGAAGTCATGCAGTGGTACAATATGTATGAGTCGGAGGAACACCAACAGGCATCTGCGGGAGCGGTCGATGTGATGTACCGTGCGCTCGCCTCCTATGAGTTGACGGAGGAGCAGAAGGTGCATACTGTAAGATTGATAAGATCGTTTCTGCAAGGCTTCTCCACTATCGAGGTAAATGTTGGCAAAGACTACCCCGTGCCGCTGACCGACTCATTTGATTTTGCATTGAAAACCATGCTGAATGGCATCGCCAATATCCAAAATATAGTTCAATAAACGGAGAAATGATATGAAAAAAGAAAACATAGTATTGGATGATATCCCCGAAAAAGCACACAAAAGGATACATACTGTCAATTTTGCATTTCTGGCGCTTATAGTCGGAGCGGTGCTGTTTTTTATCAGTCAGGCTCTCTTTGTCATGTTTGTTGTTGACGATGAGGAAAGGGTGGCTATATTAGGAAGCAATGAGACCGTTTCGGAAGTGACCCTTGATAATTTTCTGGGACACGATTACTGCGGCACTTTTTACATATGGCTCACAGTCGGGAACAATTACGGGTCTGTCGGGAACTATGAAGCCGCAAATAATGCAGGACGAGCTATGAAGGGCATTGTTGATAACACTGTCAGAACTTCTGCGCCGATACTTTTGCTCATCTGTATGTTAATTGCTTTCCGCAAAGCTGACAAAAGGCTCTTTTTTGCTCACAACGGCTGGCGATTTCTTATGACGGCAGGCATCGCTGTGCTTATACAAAACATATGGTCGGTTTCTATGCAGATATTATTCATAAATGCTGAGCAGCCGTTTGTCACGGGGATATTCGAGAACAGAAGATACTACTGTCAGGTATATCACCTTTTCGGCATACCTGCGCTTATCATAATGACGGCACTTATCACAAGACAGCATACACTTAACGTGCAGAAAAAAGATACATCCGCAAATTCAAAAGCTTTAAAGGCATTATCCGTACTTATGGGTACGGTAACGGCGGCATTCATTCTTGTGCGACTTATCACAAGAGTATATGAGATAATAAACTACAAAACGTATGATGCCATGCTACCCTTTTACTCCGATTTGCTGACTCTCCCGAGGGAGCTTGCAGATTCCTTGGAAACATACAGAGAACTGCTTGGTTTCAGGCTTTTGAAAGATATGCCTGTATTCATCTCCTCCGCCGTAACAGTCATAATGCTGATAAAGATAATGCTATCATCGGCACGAAACGAGATCAACACCACGCAAAACATGAAGCGCTTCAATATCAGTATGATCCTGCTGTTCATTTCCTCGCTGATATTCAATATTCTCGGACTTCACGAGGTCAATGTGCTGAACGAGCATTTTGAAGGCATATATGGCTCGGTAGTTTATACGATCGGACTTCGTGCGCTGTGCGATCCTGTGCTTTATGTTGTGATAATGTGGTTCGTTAAAACCTTCGTCAGCATTGCCGGTAATAATAATACCGAATGATTCAGCCTGCCGTAACACAGCTTATTCATTATCTGAAAGAAGAATATCATTGCAAGCTGTTTCTATATGACAGACACACGCTTACACTGATGCCGAAGGGCGAATTGCTGAAAAGCTAAGCTGAGAATATTTCCTATCCACTATCCACGACTTAAGCCCTGAGCTGTCCCACCCTTAAAGTTGTAGACAGTGATTTCCTTTCAGGAGAAAAACAGGCAGATAATCTTTTTGGAGTGTCTTTCCTTTTTTGAGAAAAAAATTTTGAAAATATGTAAAATATACTTGACATTTGATGTAAAGCATGCTATACTATTATTGTAAAGTTAACTTTACCTCATTTGGGAGGTCGATAGAATTGAAAAATAAGATCCAAGAGTTTCGCAAAGCAAGGAAGGTCACGCAACAAGAACTTGCTGATGCACTTAGTGTGACTCGGCAGACTATTATCTCATTGGAAAATGGGAAGTATAATGCTTCGCTTACTCTCGCACACAAAGCAGCACAGTTTTTTGATATGACAATTGAGGAACTGTTCATTTTTGAGGGCGAGGAAAATCTGAAAGGAGAATCATAATGGAGAAATTCAGAAAAAAGGTTGAAAAGCGTCTTCAGGTTGATATAACAGTTTGCCTGTGCAGCCTTGCATTGTATTTTGCACTATTATTCGTGACAAAAGGAGCAAGTGACTTCGCACAGAATATTTCAATGGGGGTTTTCATCGGAATGGAATTAGTTACGGTATATAACCTTGCCGCAGCGTACACAGCTCTGCATAATGAGAAAAACTGAAAGAAATGTACATAAATGAAACCGATGAACGTAACATTGCTATTGGAAAAGAATCCTCGCAAAAAGGCTCGACGATATCAATGGTAGGAATAGCTATGGCTGCTATTACGGCGGGCTTTTTCGATGAAAAGATATGCATTACCTTATGTGCTGTACTGTTTTTCAGTGCATTAGTAACGATTATCGTAAATTTGTATTATAAAAGAAAAATGTGATGCGAAAAAATATGGCAGCATTTTCGTGGATATTGGTGAGTATAGCGTTGGCAGTTGTTATGTCACACCTTGAGAATAAAGAGGATTGATGTATTGGTTAGAGTATACTCTGCCGGAGGGCAATAATCAGATATTCGCTTCAAAGTATTTCACCTATCTGCCAACAGAGGAAGAATTGAAACGTGAGCTGCGGATCGACGAGTTTCAAAAACTTGATGCAGAATAGATTCAGATACAAGCAGATATTCCGGAGGTTAGGAAGATATGAACGATACAGAATACAAAGTTTTAATGATAGATGATGACGAGCTGATTGCACGCTCGACAGCGGAATATTTCAACATCTTAGGACTAAAAACTGCATATGTCACAAGCTATGATGCTGCGGTGGAGTTTCTGAACACCCATGAAATATCGCTGTTACTGCTGGACATAAATCTCGGCGACAGATCGGGCTTTGACCTGTGCAGGCAAATACGTGAAAACTATGATATGCCCATACTATTCATCAGCGCACGCACAAGCGATGATGATGTTATCATAGCACTGAATATTGGCGGCGATGACTACATCAAAAAACCCTATACGCTGGGCGTTCTCTTTGCAAAGGTCAAGGCGATACTCGGCAGATACGAAAAGGCAAAGGAAGCGGCACAGCTTGCGGCGGCAGGCACACCCGAAAAGACTGTCCCGACAAACGGAGACAGGATATATTTCCGTGAGGGAGTTTACCTTGATACCTCCATGCACAAGCTGATAATTGACGGCAGACAGGAAGAATTCAGGGCTATGGAATACAAGCTCCTTACCTATCTGCTTGAAAACGCCGGCAGGGTCGTGACAAAGGAAGAACTGCTAAAAAACGTGTGGGAGGACGAATACACAGGAGACGGAACGATCTCCGTGCATATCCGTCATATCAGAGAAAAGATCGAGCTTGACCTCAAAAATCCTACGATCATCAAAACTGTGTGGGGCGTGGGCTATGTTGTGGAACAGGATGCTCTCCTATGCGGTGACGGCGCATGAAAAGCTATATCAGGATAACCATTTTGACAGCGGTGATATTTCTTGCAGGTATCATTCTGTTCGCTGTTCTGACTTCGGGAACCGTCACGCAGGACACCTCACGAAAAACGATAACGGCACTCAATGATATTGCCCGTACCGCAGAAGCGCACCGTTCTGAACTTGATTCACTCCGTGATATGGGCTGCGGCAGTGATTTTGTCATACTTGATATGACCGACAATGTGCTGTACTCCAATACTACGATGAATGATAAGCTGACGGTGGAAACGGCGATACAGAAGCGTTATCCCCATCAATATCTTAAAGATGGCAACGGCATTTGGGGCTGTGTTATTATGATAGATGACGGGCTGGACGGATACAGAATGCTCCGGTATCGCTTTATCATAGGAATGGCTATCGGCGGTCTTATCATTCTGCTCGGAATGGTCGGTTTCGGGGTATATCTGAACAGAAACATTATCACGCCGTTTCGGAAAATGCAGGACTTCGCAGGCAAAGTCGCAGAGGGCAGGTTCGACGAACCGCTTGTAATGGACAGAGACAACCTGTTCGGAGCGTTCTCGGAGAGCTTTGACATCATGCGTGAGGAGCTTTCTGCCTCGAAACAGCGTGAGCTGGAATTGCAGAAAAAAGAGCGTGAGCTTGTGGCATCGCTGAGCCATGACCTGAAAACTCCCGTCACGGGGATAAAGCTGGCAGCGGAGCTTTTGCAGATGCGCATTGAAGTCAAGGCTGAAAACTCCGACAGCGATATCACTTTCGGCAAAGATGAAATAGAGAGTATGAACGAGAGTGTTGACGGTATTCTTCAAAAAGCCGAACATATAAACGCTCTTGTGAGCGACCTGTTTACATCTACCCTTGACGACCTCGGAGAATTCACGGTGAACTGCCGTGATGAGGATTCGGGCGTGCTTGCCGATCTTGTGAAAAGCTGTGACGATAAGCATTATGCGGTCATGGGCGAGCCGCCTGCCGTTATCATCCATATCGACCGTAAGCGTATGGCGCAGGTCATCGGGAATATCATTTCCAATTCCTACAAATACGCAGATACAGCGATAAATGTGGATTTCAAACTGTCTGATGGCTTTCTGGAAATGCGTATCGGGGATCACGGTCAGGGCGTTCCAACAGATGAGATAGAGCTTATCACAAACAAATTCTATCGTGGCAAAAAATGGGCTGACAGCAGTACGGACGGCAATGGTCTGGGGCTGTACATCGCCAAAATGCTTATGAAAAAGATGAACGGTGACCTGACAGCCGAAAGCGATGGCGGTCTTGCCATAACGCTGATCATTCCGCTTAGCTGAGCATTTAAGAAAAATATAAGAATTTTACAAGAAAGATTTATGGAAGATTTTTCGGAAGTCATGTATAATATCCTTAGAACAGCAGAAAAGACTGCAAGAAAGGATGTTATGTATGGCTTCTTCTATTTTAAGGACAGAAAAACTCTGCAAATCGTTTTCAAACGGAGGTACGCAGCAGCACGTTATCAAGAACCTCGACCTTGACATTGCCGAGGGTGACTTCACCGTTATCATGGGTTCATCAGGTTCGGGAAAGTCCACACTGCTCTATGCGCTGTCGGGTATGGATAAGCCCACCCTCGGCAAGGTTTATTTCGGAGAGACACAGATACAGGACTACTCGAACGACCAACTTGCACAGTTCAGACGTGGCAACTGCGGATTTGTCTTTCAGAGCGTGTACCTGCTGGACGATCAGACGGTGCTTGACAATGTGCTGACGGGTGCGCTGATCGCGCAGAAGAATTCACCCGAGCTTGTGAACAGGGCGAAAACGCTCCTGAAAAAAGTCGGGCTGAATGAGGAGGACCGGAAGAAGTACCCAAATCAGCTCTCGGGCGGCGAGGCGCAGAGAGTGGGCATCGTGAGGGCTATCATCAACGACCCGAAGATACTTTTTGCCGACGAGCCGACAGGAGCGCTCAACTCGGCATCTTCCCGTGACGTGCTGGATATATTCACCGAGATACATAAAAACGGGCAAAGTATCGTCATGGTAACGCATGATCTGAAAACGGCTCTGCGCGGAACGAGAGTGCTGTATCTGCGTGACGGCGGCGTTGTGGGCGACTACCGCATGAAGCCCTACGGCGAGGACGACAAACAGGTACGCCGTGCGGGGCTGACAGCGTTCCTTGAAGAAATGGGCTGGTAAGGGGTGAGAATATGAACATACTTCGCTTATCGCTTTTCAAGCTGAAAAAGAACAAAAAGGAAGCGGCCGCCATCGCCTTTCTCACGATGATAACAACGCTCATGCTCGCGGTCTTCATGGCGAACATCTCAAAGGCGAACAAGGCTTACGATGACAGCTTCGCACAGTCGGGGTCAAAGGACTCCTGCGTTATGATAAAAAAAGACAAATACCGTGATGAATACAAAGATCTGCTTAATAGTGAGTATGGCATTAGAGATATGACCGAAACGGAATGTGTATACGGCTTTGCACTTGATTATAAAACAAGCAATGGTGATGAACGCACCTACGTTTCCGTTTTTGTTCCCGAGAAGAACGAAAGAAAGATAGAGAATTTTGTAAAGACCGATAAACTCACAGATGAAGAGACAGAAAAGCTCGAACACCCCATATGGCTGCCAATGTTTTTCAGCATCGGCGAAGGTTATGAGCCGGGTGATACTTTAACGGTATGCAAGAACGGCAGGGACTACCCCTTTACCATAGCAGGCTTTTACAAGACAGGACTTTATAACGATTCGGGCATCGGCTATAAAATGGTCATATCCGATAACGACTATGAGCTTTTCAAGCTGATACTTGACGACGGTGTTTACGGGGCTTATACCACCCTGTGGTTCAACTCCGCAAATACAGGATATAAGGAAGATATTTTCATCGAAAGCTGCGAGAGGCTCAGCGGCGAGGATCTGAATTCTTATTCTACATATAATAGCACACGAAATGAAAAGTTGAATTCCCTGCAATTCATAAATATGTTCATGTATTTTCTGGCATTTTTCTCAGGCGTTACTATGCTTTCGGCAGTGCTGATGATAATGCACCGCATCACAAACGACATCGAAGATCAGATGCAGCAGATAGGCGTTCTCGAAGCGCTGGGCTACCGTTCCCGTGAAATATCCCTGTCCTATGTATATGAATATGTGATAACAGCAGGCATCGGTGCGGTGCCGGGTGTTGTGGGAGCATTTCTTGTAAGTCCTCTGATGAATCTCGGCATACAGGGAATGATAGGCAGACCCATGACCGTGAAAACAGAGGGCTGAATGATACTGCTTTCAGGGCTTATCGTGGTGGTGCTTGTAACTGTATTTGCTCTTATCAAGGCAGCAAAAGTCAAGAAATATCCGCCTGTTGTGGCGTTTCGGAAAGGCATACGCACACATCACTTCGGCAGGAACATTCTGCCGCTCGAAAAGTCAAAGGGCAATATAAACGTGACTCTTGCCATGAAGAGCTTTCTCGGCGATATAAAGTCTGCTGTCGGAACAGCGGTCTGCATCATTGCGGCAGGTACGGCTATTCTTTTCTGCGTGACAATTGCGGAGTTCTTCGGGCACGGCACCGGTGGGCTCATGTCAATGACAGGCTGTGACATTGTGACAGAGGTCGAGCTGCTGAACGGCGTTGACCCTTATGCGGTCAGAAACGAGATAGCCGAAATGCCCGAAGTAAGAAAAGCGCTTGTGAACTATCAGCAAAAGTGGCTTTCTGTCAGAGATTCGGAATATTCGGGCGCTGCAATTGTATTCGATAATTATAATGACGCTGAAAACATAAAACTCATAGACGGCAGATTTCCCGAGCATGACAATGAGATCATGATAACGACACGGAGAAAAGAATATGAGGGCACCGATATTGGTGACAGTATCGTTATCAAAGGCAACGGCACGGAAACTAAATTCATCGTTACGGGTATGACTACATCACTTATGAACACGGGAACAATGCTGTATATGACCTCAGAAGGCTACCAACGTGTCTGCCCCGATGCACGCCCGAATATCATTTCGGTATATCTTCAGGACGGCGTGACAATGGAACAGTTTGAGGAGAAGCTGAACGAAAAGTACGGTAATTCTGCTAAAAACAGCGTAAGCGCAGACTCGACACAAGGCAGTCTTGAAGAACGCATTCGTGCGGCGGCAGACGAAAAGCTGGCTCTTCTGACCTCGCAGTACGGTGTCACGAATATCGACTATGCAGTAGTGGTGGACGGACAGGTCATCACGGGGAACAGCAGGCATCTTATCGTCAAGGAAGTTTCCTCACTCATGACACTGGCGGAACAGCAGCTTAGAAGTGTTTCCGCGGTGTCGGAATACGGCTCTATCGGGGCAATGATCGTGCTTTCCGCAGTTGTAGCCGTTATACTGGGGCTGATCGCATCCTCGAATGTGAAGCGTCAGCGCAGGAAACTCGGTATCATGAAAGGCATGGGCTACACCTCCAAAGACCTGATGAAGCAAATCGCCATTAAGACCATGCCCGTCACAGTAGTTTCCGTAATAATAGCGTCATTTGCGGCAAAATACGTTTACAGCGCATTCTGGCTCATGGCATTTGGTGTTTTGGGTGAGCTGAACATACCGCTGACTATAATTGCAGATGTGATACTTGTGGCTTTCTGCTATGCTGTTACCTACATCAGCGCAAGTAAGATCAAGGCGATTTCCGTAACAGAGCTTATGACCGAATAAGAAGGAGATAATATGAAGCATATAAAAAATATCGCCGCAGTTATGGCACTTCTCATGCTGACAGGGTGCGGCAGTATATCGGCAGATAAAACAACCGAAATAACAGACACGGCCGCAAAGGCTGTATCTGCGGAAAATAACACAGGTGACGGCGAATATATCTACTGCGTGGGTTCTGTCAGCAAGATATACTCCACAGCCGCCGTCATGCAGCTCGTAGACGAGGGAAAGGTCGGGCTTGATACGCCGATAACCGAATATATCCCCGGTTTCACAATGGCTGATGAGCGTTACAGGGACATCACCGTGCGAATGCTCATGGATCACACCTCGGGGTTAATGGGTTCGACAAGAGTAAACAGCGATCTGTATGACGACAACGATACTTATAATCACGATCATCTGCTTGGAAACCTTGCAGGTCAGCGCCTGAAAGCTGACCCCGGTAAATATGCGGCATACTGCAATGACGGCTTTGCTCTGCTCGAACTGATCGTTGAGAACGTAACAGGCATGACCTACACCGACTATGTAAGGGAGAATATCTCGGACAAGATCGGCGTGACCGACACGGGAACTCCGATAGATATGTACCAAAATGAAAAGCTGGTGCCGTCATTCTCGGCAAATAACCTGCCGCTTGATACAAGCTACTGCATGACGATCGGTGACGGCGGTATCTATGCAACGGCTTCCGATACGGCGAAATTCGGGGCGGCGTTCTTTACGGGTGATGATACGCTTATTTCGGATAACTCAAAAAATGCTATGTCTACCCGCCACAACGATAACGAATACAGCGATGACTGCGGACTTGGCTGGGACTATGCCGAAATGCTCCGCTACAAGCAAAGCGGAGTCAAGGTAGTCGGCAAGGGCGGCGATGTGACTATGGATCACGCATTTCTGCTGACAGCCCCCGATGAGAAGATAAGCGTTGCGGTGCTTTCAAACGGCGGCAGCAGTACCTATAACGATCTTGTAGCGCAGGCTCTCATGGACGTTTGCCTGCTGGAAAAGGGTATCAGCGTTGCAGAGGAAGAATTGCCCGAATGTACGATACTTGACGAAATACCCAATGAATACGAGGCTTATGAGGGTATGTATATCATGAATATCATGGGGCAGGGCAATATGCTTTGCAGAGTGACATTCCCCGAAAACAAGTATCTCCACATGGAAAAGATCACCTCACGCAAGACAACATACACCGACTACGTTTATACCGCAGACGGCGATTTTGCCGAGCTTGCCTATGAGGTAGAGGACAGCGGCTTTGACAAGCGCCTGCTGGCGGGCGGTAGCAGCCGTCTGTCCTTTGAAAAGAATACCGACGGAACATTTATGAAAATATCGGGCGGACTGTACTATCCCGAACTTGGTTCATTTGATGTCAAGACCTACGGAGGACAGATGATAGAGGAGAACAATGTCGGCGAGGACGTTCTGAACAGCATTAAGGCACTTGATGGGAAGAAGTTTCTTCTTGTAAGTGATAAGTATTCATCGAGTAATTACGAGGGTTCAGGTATCGCACGGTTTAGCGTCGTGGACGAAATAAAAGGCTATGCTTTTCTGAATGGCAACGGTGCTGATTTCCTGCTGAAAATATCCGACAGCAAACATCTTGTTTCGCCCAATACGATACCGTCCTCATCGAGCAGAGATCTTCTCGACATTACGCTTGACACAGACGAAAACGGCATACAGACGATAAAAACATCATTTGGTACGGAATACATTTTTGCGGATGATATTCCCAAATTTGATGCTTCGGTAAAGACTGTTGAGCTGATAGGCAACGCTGCGTGGTACGGCATTTCCGACAGCATCGCCAACACTCCCGTTACTGTGACAAGCCCCGAAAACAGTGCAGTTATCGTGTTCAACAAATTCGATGAGCCGATATATACTTCACACGTTAAAGACGCAGGTAATGTTATCCCCATGCCAAAGGGTGGCAGGGTGCTGTTTCTTGGGGAGCCGGGCAGCAAGTTTGGTGTTACTGCGTGATCATACAGTATCCCTAAAATGGTAGTACGTGATAATACCATAAGAATGTAGTCTATTGGCACACTCAATAACCGTTCCACACAAGCCCGATTCGTGATTATGGCACATACCAAAATATACAGATACTTATTTGACAATTTTTAGTTTCAAAACAAGAGAAAGGTCTTATCCCCTTGCACTGTGGGGATAAGACCTTTTCTTATAATTTCAAAAAAGGGTCTTCTCAAAATCGGTCAGCGGTGTTATAATGGTATTGACCGATACGGTCAGAAAGGAGTGAGAGAGCTTGAATGAACGATTTTACGCACTTCCCGAAGATAAGCGGAGAAGCATCATAAGCGCAGGATTCCGTGTTTTTCTCGCAGTACAGCTACAAAAACAGTCCCATGAGCGAGATAGCTGCCGAGGCAGGTATCAGCAAGTCACTGCTGTTTTACTATTTCAAGAATAAAAAGGAACTGTATCTTTTTCTTTGCAGGTACAGTACAGAGCTGACAGGGCAGGAAATGATAAGGCAAAAATGCTATGAAAAGGAAGATTTCTTTGATATTTTCCTCAGCGGTCTGAAGGTCAAGGTACAGCTTATGCGGCAGTATCCCGATCTTTCGCTGTTTCAGCTAAAAGCATACTACGAAAAGGACAACTCACTTCGCCCGGAGATCAATCAGCTTATCGGGCAGTATTCGGGGTATGAAAATCAGTCGGAAATGCTGAAGCTGGATAAGGAACAATTCATTGAAGGACTTGACCTTGAGATGATGTATACAGATATGTTTCTGGCATCACAAGGCTATTTATGGGAAAAACTGCAAAGCGAGACAATAGACCCCGATCAGATGGAAAAAGACTTTATCAGAATGATCGAGCTCTGGCGGAGTCTCTATTCACGCAGGAAATGAAAAAGGTGACAATATGTATAATGCTGAAAATAAAACGGTAATGCTCCCGTCGGGAGCTGAGATGTACTATGCAAAATTCGGCAAGCGAAACAAACAGTTAGTTATGATCCCCGGACTAAATATTGTGGATATGAACGGAACTGCGAATAACCTTGCATATTTCTACCGCAAATTCACAAAGGGCTTCACGGTCTATGTTTTCGACAGGCGAAAAGGACGAGATCCGGGCTGTACGATTCGTTCTATGGCGGAGGACGTTGCAGATGCCATGAAAACGCTGAACATCAATCAGGCGTATGTAGTAGGGGTGTCACAGGGCGGAATGATCGCACAGTACCTTGCAGCAGAACACCCTGAACTCGTAAAAAGACTGGTGCTGGGTGTGACGGCAGCAAAAACGAATCCTCTTATGATAAGTGCGGTAGATGACTGGCTCGCTATGGCGGAAAACGACGATCTTCAAGGTGTTCTCACCAAAAGTTACGATAAGATGTATACCGAAAAGCAGATGAAACTGTACCGCAGACTAATACCGCTTATGATGAGATTTTATAAATTCATGAGCATAGAGCGCTTTGCAGATCACGCAAGGGCAATCTATAGCCTTGACAGCTTCGATATTCTTGACAGGATAAAATGTCCGACGCTTGTTCTTGGTGCAGAACTGGACAAAATAACCACTGCTGAGGGATCAAAAGGAATAGCGGAGAAACTCGGCTGCAAGTTCCATATATTCCCGAATGAGGGTCACGCAGCATATGTCAGTAAGGGTTTCAATCGTATGGTATATGATTTCTTTACAGAATCATAATCAGGCAGGAACAGGCTCAGCAATGCCATGTTCCGCTTCATACTCCCTGACACGGCGGTAAAACGTATTAGCAGACAAGCCCATTCTCCGCATAAAGTCCCTGCCTGTGATATTCTTCGACTTCCATTCCCCATAGAGCTGCCCGAATCTCGTCCAGTCGATTGCTATGGGTTTCCGTCCAGTGTACTTACCCTGTGTCTTTGCGATCTCGATGCCCTCACGCTGTCGCTGTTTGAGCTGTTCTCTTTCAAGCTGAGAGAGTGCAGCGAACACGGTGAGCATAAACTTTCCTGACGGAGTATTGGTGTCGATGTTCTCCTTATTGCTGACGAGCGTTACTCCCTTTTCGGTGAGGGTGTCGATGATGTTCAGCAAGTCTTTGGTGGAGCGTCCCAGACGGCTGATACTCTCGATATAGAGGGTATCGCCCTCACGCACATAGTCCAGCATAGCTTTTAGCTGAGGGCGGTCTTTAGCAAATTGCGAAGCATTTTGCGTGCTCACCGAAATCTTCTCGGAGAAGATGCGATCAACCTGATAGTCGCACATGATCTCCTGCTGTCTTGCTGTCTCCTGATGTTCCGTAGAAACACGGATATATCCTATTTTGCTCATGTTTGTTGTTTCCTTTCTTTTTGTTGATTTATGGTTGACTTATTGGCGGTGATGATGTATAATTACTGATAAGGGTAGGCACACGGCTTACTTGTAAAAATCGGAACTTGTATGAGGTGATCTCTATTGAAAATTGAGAATAACATTCTCAGGCATTATCTCAAAAATGTATATTTTATAACTGGGACAGCTTATGCCGGAAAATCAACGATGGTAAAAATGCTTGCTGACCGATATGACATGATATTCTGCGGTGAAAACTATCACAGTCAAATATCTGATATTGTGGCGACACCAGAAGTACAGCCTGATATCTGTTACATAAACAATCTTACTGATTGGAAAGACTTTGTAACCCGCTCTCCGGAAGAATATGAACGGTGGATATTTAGTGTCGGGAGAGAAGCTGCGGAGTTTGAAATAGCAGAACTTATTTCAATTTCAAGAGAGAAAACGGTTATAGTTGATACCAATATACCGTTAGATTTGCTCAAAGAAATATCAGATTATCATCATGTTGCAGTTATGCTTTCACCGCAGTCTATGAGTGTTGAGCGTTTCTTCGACAGAAGCGACCCTGACAAACTTTTTCTATTAAATGTTATTGATAGCTGCGATGATCCCGAAGCAGTAATGGAGAATTATAGGCGTGGACTTACTCTTATTAACAGCAAAAAACACTATGATGAATTTGCAAATAGTGGCTTTTTCACGGTTGTAAGAGAAGATAATGGGAAAGATACAAGGGAAGAAGTATGTGATGTTATAGCAAATCATTTTGGATTATGCTGATAAATTATGATTTTTCTAAGTAACTATACACCTCACCACGGCAAGGAGTGCCAAACGCTCCTTGCCGTTATTTTTATTCAAGCTGACCTTTCTTTCTCTTGGTAGCTTGTTCGTTCTGCATATATCGGGCAAGCGTCCTCTGACTGTCACGCTTCTGCTGTGCAAGTCTTGAAAGCCTGTCCGCTTCTTTCTTCAGGGCTTTACGCTCCGCACTCATCTTGGCATAATCCTCACGGGCTTTTTTCAGTTCGTCCTGCAAGTCCTTGATCTTGGGAATGATACCGTCGGGAAACAGTTCTTTCAGCTTTTTACGGCACTCATGATACTGGTCGAGTTCGTAACGGCAGTTCTCCCCATATTTCTTTTTAGCCTTTCCCTCCAAAGAAGAATAGTTCTTGTAATAGACCTTATACTTGCGGTATTCCTCGATAGCCGGAATTTGCTCCTCCAAAGCGTGGATACGGTCGCTCAATTCAAACTGCGGTGTTGACATGACCATAAATTCAGCAAAAGCCCTATGAGCTGCACTCTCCAATTCTTCAAGGGTGGAGTTGCTCGCCGTCATTTCATTCAGCGCCTTGCTCGCCGCTTTCATATTCTCACGGTCTGCCCAATTCGTCAAGCCCTGAGACTGCTGAAATTTCTCGGCTGTGGTGCGGATAATTCTTGCTGTTGGGCGGTGCGACATTTGGTACTTGTAACTCTCGATACGCTTTCTGATCTGCTGGCTCTCGTAGAAGTAGCCCAGCGTTTTCGCTCTCGTCATCTTCGCTCTCGGATTCCGCTCTTTCTGCTCCGCAAGCATAAATTTTAGGTCGATTTTGTGGTCGGGATTGTAGTCAACCAATATCCCGAAATCCGCACACTTTGCAAGGAAATCCTCAAAGTCCTCGCTGACCTTGATAACCTCGTCGATAGTTCTTTTTAGCTGTTCTTTCCACGACAGATTCTGCTTGTCAAGCTCCCACTCCCAATGGCTCTTACCCTTTGAGAGATGCGGATTTTCGATGATAGAAAGTCCATGTTTTCTGCAAAGTTCGTCCGAAATCGTGCGGAGTTTGCTCCACGCTCGGTCGGGTATCTTGCCTTGATTATGCTCGGTTTCAAAGGTCTTGCCCGTGTAGAAATTTACATTGTTTACTATCACATGATTATGGATATGCTCATGGTCGCAATGCACAGCTAAAACATACTGATACTCGTCATTGAAAAGAGCCTTGCAAAGTTCCTGCCCGATAAGCAAAGCCCGTTCGGGAGTGACCTCACCGGGGGCGAACGATTGTATTATGTGCTGGCACTCGCTTCGGCTTCGCCCCGTGCCGACTGACTGCCTGATGTTCCTAAACTGTTCTGATGCTCCACATGGAGTAGATACGCACAAGTTGCTAACAACATATTTGCCGTCTGCGGTTTTGTCTGGGTTGCAGATATAAGCAATTGCGCCGTATGTTCCCGTGTGGATCGTATGGATACGAGTAACTGCCAAACTTCTTCTAACCTCGCTTTCATATCGGCAATATCTTCATCATAAAGTTTGCCGCCTTTATTCACTCTATGGGCTACCTGATTGAATGAATTTGATATTGAGGAAATATACCTCGCTATCTGTTTTATGTCCTCGGTATCTTCCTCAACATTCATAACGGTGAGTGCAGAATATCTGCAAAAATCGCCCCTACTTCTGAACGATGTTTCAGCGTATCTGCGGTTGATCGCTTCAAGCTCCATGTCGTTCACTCGGAATGTAATGAGGTGCTTGCGGACTTCGCTCGGCTCAGTGTCCTGCGGTGGTGATTCGCCCTCGGTGGTTTCGGGCGGTTCTGTGAAATCCACTTCGCCCGATTCTGTGACTTCAAGCATTGGAACAGGCTCGGCAGCGGTGTCCTCTGTGGCGGTCGGCTCGTCACTTTCGGACTGCAAATCTTCCTGCATTTCCTCCGCATAAGTGTGGGCAAGTTCCTCCGCAAGCTCCTCGACTTGCTTATGCTTGAACAGCTTTGCAAGGAAACCCTCGCCTGATTTTTTGAATATTGACATTGTGTCTCCTTTCTGTATCTCGGTCGGCTGTGCCGACCTCTCAGGGGTCTTAGGGGAAATTTCCCCTAACAAGCCGTATAAAGTTTACGATTTTCCATAATCGTAATACTTTATACCGTGCTTG
>JAGAJY010000334.1 GCA_017848125.1 Oscillospiraceae bacterium | reverse complement strand
GTTTTGCTTGATCTGAAACCGTCATTTGAAAATTGTGATACCATAATCACCAATCTGAAAAGCAGACTGAAAATTATAGGTTATGAGCTGCCCGACTCTGCAATTATAATTTCAAGCATAAGAAATGTGATGAAATATCTCTGCAATACCGCCAGCATTTCATATCTGAACTTTCTTGAAACAGCATACATATTCCTTGACAATTATCACGAATATGATTTTATGGAAATTATAATTTCCGAAACTGAAAAACTGCTTGACGATGATAAACTCGGTACTGATAATAACAGAGCATTGCTCCTAAATAATAAGGCAATGCTGCCCATGAACCGAAATGAAAAACTTGCTCATTCGATCAGCTTGATGAACAAGGCACTTTCAATGTGCGATGAAAAATCAAATCCCGTGCTGTTTGCCAACATAAATATGAACCTTGGTATTCTTTATACCGAAAACAAGGAAACCGAACGTGGACTTGAATTTATGGATAAAGCCTATCTTTTCATAAAGCTGTGCAGTGCATACAATGATGATTTTATCACCATTGCAAGAAATTACGCTGTAACCCTTTCAGAGAATGAAAGAGTAAATAAGGCTTTGGAAGTCTTGACTGAATGTGAATTTGCCACAGAAGGCTGCAGCTCCAATAATCACGCAGCATTGCTTTTTGACCTTGGAGCCGCATACATTCTGTCAGGAAATTATCCGCTGGCGGTAAAGAAATACAATCTTGCATTTGCGGAATACTCCGCCCTCGGCTGTACTGAGGAACTTACCGCAAGGAAAATTGCGGCAGCACAACAGATGCAGAAATACGGACACGAATACCCCAAAAAATGGGAAACAAATTATCTTGAATGACCATAACTCCTTCGTCTTGCACGTTCCTGCCTTTCACGTTCTTCCTGCTTTTCCAATTCAAGAAGATACTCCATTTCGGCTTGACGCTCCTTTTCTTCTTCAAGCCTTGCAAGGTAATCAAGTTCGGCGTTTCTTTCAGCAGCAGCTTCGGGATCCTTAACATATGTCCCGTCCTCCTGCAGCTCATAACCCTGATGATACATTTCGATCTGTTCACGCAAATGCTCTTGCTTGCGGATTCGGTCAAAATCTGTATTTAGAGTTCTTTCCAAATCATACAGATAACCTTTAACACGACTAAACTCATTCGATGCCCTTTTCAGCTGAGCACGTGCATCCTTTTTACCCATGATCTGTTGCTTCAGATAATTTTTAAATTTCGGCAGCCAATCTGGAGAATGTGTATCATATCCGCACAAGCCACCATGAAGAAGCTTTCCGTATAATTCCTCAAGCCGTTTCTGCTGAAACTCATTTCTGTTGGTGTGATTAAGCAAACGGTCATATTCTTCTCCATACTCATTCAGAAGTTCAAGCAGCTTTTCCTGTCTTTCAAGGAAAGCATATTTCCGAGAAAGCGTATCTACTTTTTCTTCCGCATTGCCGACAATAGTTTTCAAATCATCAACGGAATGAATATGATTATTGTGTATGTAACACAGCAGTTCAGCTGTCCTTCTTACCTCGGCATAAGTAACTTTTGATGTATTAGGACGTGACCTATAAAGTTCAATCTGCTTTTCACGAATGGTAACTGCATATTCGACCTGAACGCCAAGATATGCACTGATCTTCATTCCTGCAAATTCGTTCTGCTTATTTGCAATTCTGATTTGAAGCATTTCGAGAGAATAGCCATAACCGAGCTTTGCAACAGAGCAGCCATATTTCACATTTGCAGGTTTTGCAATCATACGCTTTTCATTGGTGAAAACATAACCGCACTCACGCATTTTTTCCATAAGCGAATTTATATCTGTAACTTCGGGAGCAATAATCAGCTTGTCGATAACATCTGCCATTTTCACTTTCCATGAATATCCATTTTTCCTTGCGTCCCATTCTTTGTAGTTTATGGAGCTGTGCTTTTTCGGATTTTTGATAATGCTCAATCCATGTTCAAGGCAAATCCTGTCGGAAACCTCTTTCGCAAGATTATATGTGTACTGATCTCCGAACCAACGATTGCCCTTAACATCATAAGCGCAGACGGCTATGTGATTGTGGCAATGCCCGGTGTTGGTATGCGTTGAAACAATAACCGGACGATCTTCACCAAACATTGCCTTAGCCCACTCCACCCCGATCTGATGAGCCATTTCGGGAGAAACGGACTCATCAAAGGACTGAATGTAGGAGTGAATACGAACACTTTCTTTTTTTCCCTTGGTGCGGTTATCAAACTTGTCCTTGGCAAACGCTTCATAAATTTCCTTGAAATCCTCGCAGACAGCGGCATAATCATTGGTACAGCAAATAGCGGTGCTGTATTTCATATCTTCGTTTTTGCCGGGGTTAAGAATGTATTTCAGATGTTTCATCGGTGTGGTGTGGATCGCTGTGTGCTTTATGTAAGCCAAACTACACCTCCTGACTTTTCAGCGGAGATATATAGCTGTGAAATTCATTAGAGATTTTTTCAACCTCCCGACGAAGCGAATCTATATCACCCTTGAAAACTTTCTTTTCTGAATTCACCACCATTGCGATCTGGTTGATGTTTGTTCCAATGGAGCGCATAAGCTGGTTGAAGCGGTAAATATTTTCTGTGTCATACAGAATGATTTTGCCGTTCAGCGCCAGATCTCGGAGAAAACTGCTGATACTCATGTTGGCAGCTTCCGCCCTCTGCTTTATAGCCGACATTTCATCTGCCGACACCCTTATTTTTATAAAGTTATCTCTATTCATAAATCTCCTTTCAATTTTGGATTTTGTTCCCACAAAATCAATGCTTGCTAAATCTACCCATAATTCTCTGTGGTTGAAAGGACTTGTTTTTCTCCCGATGCGAATATCCTTTCTCCCACAGAGAATAGCGAAAATATTATTGATTTTTTCTGAATATCTTGGGGACAGCCTCATACTTTTCGGTAAGAAGCCTGTTTTCCTCGGTCAGCTCATTGATACGCTTGTCACGTTTTTCAATAGCCTGCTTTGATTTGCGTCTTTCTGTTTCAAGCTGTTCTGAAAACTCGCTGATCTCCTTATCCTTTTCAGATAAGCTGCTTTTAAGACGGTCAATTTCAGCAAGCAGATTTTCATTATCTGCAAGGGCTTTTGAAAGCTGATTATCTGTCTGTTCGGCAATGATTTCAGCCGATTCCAGCTTGTCCTGAAGTTCCGCATTTTCACGGGCAATACCCTCACATTCCTCAATAGCCTGCATAACCTTTACATGAGTCGGGAGAAGAAAATCAACAGCAAAATCATCAAGCTCAAGGCTCTCTCCCTTAGCCTTTGTAAAATGTCCTGCAAGCTCTTTATCCTTATGATGTGAGATTTTCTTATACACCGTCTGAAACTTCAAATCATAATTACTGCACAATTCCTTTACTTTCATATCATCACCCTCCGATAAAATCCATGTCGATATCATCATCGTCAAGGGTATCTGCCGTTTTTTCAGTGGATGTATTGTTCTGCTCAATTTTCGTATGATTACTTGAACCGAAAACAGAAAGCAGTTTAGGGATTTCCGCTTCCAGAGTTGTGCGGATAACGGAAATTATTTCCTTCATATCTGCCTTTTCACTTTTTTCGATAGCATTACCGTTAATAACCGAAAACAAAATAGTTTTTATCGCATTATTAACCGTATGATATTTATTCTTGTCGATGTTGGCAAGAAAGTCGGCTATCTTCTTATCCGTCGGATTTTCAAGTGAGAGCCTGAGAGTAATTCTTTTC
>JAGAJY010000333.1 GCA_017848125.1 Oscillospiraceae bacterium | reverse complement strand
GGTATGGCGGTAATATCCCTCGGGGCGTTTCTTGTTTCCCTCAAAATACTCGCTTTCAAGTGAGATTATTTTTCCCTTGCCGAAAAAGAAATCACGCCAGCGGCAAAACTCCTTTATTCCTATCGCAGCAACGTTAATAATGCCGAAAATGTACACTATGATATACCCAGTCAATCCCGAAAGGTCTGAGAAAAACAGTACCTCCCAGCCAAACAGATTTGCAGCAAAACACAGAAATGTTCCAAAAAAGATTATCATAGGCAATACTGTAAGTGTGTAGGTTTTGGTATCATTCCACGCAGCTTTCTGCATAGCTTTTTTCACCGAATAAAGCGATTCGATCTCCTCGGCTGTAATGTCGTTGTAGTAATCCTTTCTGAGAGAAACGAGAGTGTGGGTCAAATTTGTCACGTCCTTTTAAAGTACATATTCCGAAGGGTCAACAGAGCTTTTTGCCGCACTGATCTTAATTTCGGGGAACCGCTTTGAAAGAAGCTCTGCCATTATTCCGCTGAATATTCTTTCCGTATGGTAATGACCGCAGTCGATTATCGTAAATCCCTCATTGCCCGAATCAACAAATGCGTCGTGCTTGAAATCTCCCGAAATAAGAGCGTCCGCTCCCTTTTTCATTGCAAGGGAAACAAAGCTGCCTCCCGAGCCTGAGCTTACAGCTATTTTGCGTATTTCTCCGCCCCTTGAAAATCTTACTGTCTGACAGCCAAGCGCCGTCTTTGCTTTTTTTGCCGCTTCCTCGGGCGAAAGGGTAGCTTTCAGCTCATATATCCTGCCGATTGAAAGACCCTCGCCTGTTTCTTCCAGAGGAGTACCCTCATCACATAAGCCAAGAGGCTCTTTCAGAAGCTCATAAAGCCCCTTGTTCATTCCCAGAGGGGACATATCAAAGGGAGTGTGAGTGCATATTGCGGAAATCTCATGAGTAAGAAGCCTGCCCACAACAGAATCTGCCATGACTGCTCTGAGAGGTGTAAAAATAACAGGGTGATGACTGATAATAAGCTCAGCATTTTCGGAAACTGCTTCGCCGATGACCTCGTTTGTAATATCCAGAGCGGTGATGATGCGGTGAACTGTCATATCAGGGTCGCCTGCAAGCAGACCGCTGTTATCCCAGCCTTCCTGTGTTTTAAAGGGAATTATGCTGTCGATGTAATTATAAATATCCTGTACGGTTGTCATAGTAAATTCCTTTCCGATATGTTATGCTCTTCTGCCCGAGCCTGCTGCCGATGCGGCGGCGCAAAGCAGATTATATCTTACTGCGTCACGGTATTCAGGCTTCGCCATATAGTAAACATACTGCTCCGCAAGGTCGGGGAATATATTTCCCCTGCCCTCCAGCTTATAATTTTCAAAACCCATAGGAGCGTATTTTTCAATAATCGCTTTGGGTGAAATATGCAGAGATGAATTTCTTCTCATAAATGCGTTGTTGCTCATATGAGGGCATTTCCATTCATCGATTTTTGCATTGCCCGACTGAATTTTTCTAAGCTCCTCGTAATTGCAGCAGTTAAGCTGATATTCACCGATAAATCTGTAATGCTCTCCCCGTCTGGGGCAATTGGGAACGCATACCGCATTTGCAAGAAGCTCGATTTTTCTCTTGTGAGGCAGTTCGGACAGCGTGCGGAAATCGTTATTGAAATTATAATCGAGAACCACAAGGGAATAGTCCTTTTCAAGCTCTTCGTTCAGCTCGTAAACATCTCTTATCTGCTTGCAGGTGGAGCTTATTATTTTCATATTCGGGTGATTTTTTCTGATATGCTCTTCAAGGACAGGGGAAACGACTATCGCCTCGTTAAGTCCGTTATCCGCTAATTCCAGAACTCTGTTGCACACAGGGTCGGAAAGCTCATTTTCGGTTATAAGGGGATTTGTCAGAGTAAGGCTGCAGGGAATACCCAGAGAATTGAATCTTTGCAGATAAATCGGCACAAGGCGGTCTGCGGCAGAAACATCCATATATCCCGCAACGACACGTCCGCCGTTCCAGATTATGGGAAAGCAGTCAAACACGCTGGCTATTTCAACGCCCTCGTAAAACATCTGAGGGTACTGCTTTATCATATTTATAAGAGTAATGTTCATAACTCCCGAAAACTTATCAAGGAAATTTGGAATATGGAATCGTATTTTCATTTTTTTTGTATTCCTTTCGGTTTATTCACTTTCGCATATTCTGCGAAGCTCTGCCGCAGTATCTGTAAGGCACTGCGCTTTTTCGGGGCAGCCTTTTTTCATGCCCTCTGCGGCGGCGGAAAGCCTGTCAGCCTGCCGCAGAATATATTCCCTGTCCTCGGGGATATTCGGGTCAAGTCTGCCGCAGTATTCTTCGCAAGGGGAAAGCTTATATGTATTTCCCGTGTATCGGCATCTTATTACCGAATAGATAAATCTGCCCTCTTTTACGGCTTTTTCGCAGTCGATTTCATAGCCCTTTGCCGACAGGAAGCGGCGAAGCTCCTCCGCCTTTGTCATAGGCTGGAGGATAAGATCAAAGCTGACGTTTTTAAGGCGGTCATCTGCTTCGATTATCCTTGAAATAAGCTCGCCGCCCATTCCTGCAATAACAATATCCGTAACACCGTCAAGAGGAATGTTTTTCAGTCCGTCCGAAAGGAAAAAGTCTGCTTTTTCTGAAATACCCTCCTTTGCAAAAACTGCCTTTGCCGCTTCAAGAGGCATTTCGTTTATATCGGCGGCAATTGCCCTGCGGCATTTTTCTGTCAGTATAAGGTGGGCGGGAAGATAGCCGTGGTCTGTGCCTATATCGCAGATAAAATCGCCCGATACAAGCTCAGCGCAGAGGAGAAGCCTTTTGTCTCTGAGAATCATTTGTGTTCATTCCTTTCGGTATATAAAAAACAGGGAAACGGCAATAACCGCCGCTTCCCTTATGTGAGAGTTTTACTTATGCCTTTTTTGCAAAATGCTCGTTGAGCTTTGCGATAAGGGCATTAACGTCAGTACCGTGAACAGCACAGGCGTCGGCAATGGATTCGCCTCTTGACGCAGGACAGCCCAGGCAGTGCATACCGATTTCAAGGAAGTAGGGAGCGGTGTCCATATCGGTATCGAGAATATCGCCTATAATAGTTTCGGGGGTAACAGTATAGCTCATTTGTTATTCACCTTTCATAAAATAATAGTATAACTATATTATAACTCATTTTTTTTCATTTTGCAATAGTTTTGCACAAATATCATTGTGATTCCTTAACAAAGGTTGCTTTTACCAGCTCCCTGTCGGAAGCATAGCCCCATACAAGCAGGATAGTCATAAAGAACCATACAACAGGCTCGGATATCATTACTCCGAAATAGCCCATTGCGGGAGCGGCTATAAATGAAACAACAGCCTTTCCTATCATTTCTATAACGCTGCTGGCAACAGGTACGGTCTTTTTACCAAGCCCCTGAAGTGAGCTTCTCATTACAATGAGAACAGCGAGGATAAAGTAAAAAGGAGTATTCCAGCGCATATACTTTGAGGCAAGTGCAATTATTTCAGTTTCCTCGTTTCCTGCTATAAGACCGATAAAGGAGGGGGCAAGGAGATAGCCTGCAATAACAGCTATAGCTGACCATATCCAGCACATAACCACTGCGCTTTTGATGCCCTTTCCCACACGCTCAGGCTTTCCTGCGCCGATATTCTGACTGCAATAGGTAGCGCAGGCTGAGCCGAATGCACTGTAGGGGAGCATAAGTATGCTTGAAAGCTTTCGTGCGGCGGTGTGGGCGGCGATAGTAGCAGTTCCGAAATTGTTTATGGCTCTCTGGAGAATAAGCGAGCCTATTTCAACAATAGAGAACATCAGTGCAAGGGAAAGTCCCATAGTCATAAGCTCGGAAAGCTCGGAGAGAGTTACTTTAAATTCCTCTTTCTTCGGGATAAGATAGGGGAATCGAATTGCGATATAAACACAGCATAGTACAAAGGAAACCACCTGAGACATGACCGTTGCATATGCTGCGCCCTCTACGCCCATATGAAGCTTTGTTATAAAAACAATATCAAGACCGATATTTATAAATGAGGACAGGATAAGGAACAGCAGGGGGGTAAGGCTGTCGCCCACCGCTCTGAGAACGCCTGCGGACATATTATAGAGCATTGCCGCTGTCATAAAAGTCAGTATAATGGAGATATAACTGTAGGCTGTTTCAAATATTTCGGGCGGAGTATTCAGCACCGCAAGGAATGGACGGAGAAATACAAGGCTTAATACGGTAAACACAGCCGATGTAAGCAGTCCCAGAATTATCGTTCCCGCAACGGAGCGGCGCATTTTAACGTGGTCGCCTGCGCCGAAATGACGGGCGGTGACAATGGCAAAGCCGTTTGTAAGCCCCGACATAAAGCCGATTATCAGATTTGAAATGTAGCTTGTTGAGCCGATGGCGGCAATTGCGTCAACGCCGATAGTTCTGCCCACGATAACAGTATCGGTCATACTGTAAAGCTGCTGGAAAAGGCTTCCCAGCACGATAGGCACGGCAAAGGCAAGTATCATTTTAGCGGGATTCCCCGATGTAAGCTCACGCATAGCAATTATCCTTTCGTGTATAGTCACTATGATAGATTATCGGATTTTACCACGTTTGTCAACAAAGAATACGAGGAGATTTTGTTAAATAATTTGTAATTATTGCAGATTGTCGATAAAGTGTATTTATGAAAAAAGTTGCACAAATAAACACAAGGTAAAAGTTTCGGTCAAGCCTTTTCAAAGGCTTGCGGGGTCGAGGGGCAGAGCCCCCGTCGCCCTCCGCAGAGGGCGAAATCCCCTTATTTCCG
>JAGAJY010000332.1 GCA_017848125.1 Oscillospiraceae bacterium | reverse complement strand
GTGAAGCCTCTGAAAAAGCTCAGCGCCGCTGCGGAGGAAATGGCGCAGGGAAATCTTTCCGCAAGCTTCGACTACTATTCCGATGACGACATAGGCGTTCTTTGCAGGAGTTTTGCGGAATGTACAGATACCACAAGAAGATACATTTCCGATATTTCCGATAAGCTTGACCGTCTTGCAAAGGGCGATTTCACAGTGCAGATAAATGAAGAATACATAGGCGATTTTGCTCCCATCAAGCAGTCCTTGCAGAATATTATCCGCTCAATGAGAAATACTCTTAACAATATCGAGGTCGCATCGGGTCAGGTAAATCTTGGTGCATCAAGCGTGGCAGAATCCTCCACAAGGCTTGCCGAGGGCGTTTTCAATCAGACTGAAAACCTCAGCCGCCTTAATTCCGATATGACCGTAATAATCGACAAGGTAAGAGAGAGCGACAGAAACGCAGGTCAGGCGCGTCAGCTTGCCGAAGGCGCAAGAGAAAAGCTTGAATACAGCAATGCAGAGATGAACAAGCTTCTTGAAGCCATGAGAGAAATATCCGAAATAAGCGCTGAGACAGCAAAGATAGTCAAGACCATTGACGATATTGCCTTCCAGACAAATATCCTTGCCCTCAACGCTTCCGTTGAGGCGGCAAGAGCAGGAGCGGCAGGCAAGGGCTTTACAGTCGTTGCCGACGAGGTAAGAAACCTTGCGGGAAAATCCGCAGAGGCTGCAAACCGTACCTCCGTGCTTATCAGACAGACCACAGACGCTGTTGCTTCGGGTGCGGTGCTTGCTGATTCCACAGCAAAGTCTCTTTCCGAGGCGGTTGCTGATACCGTTCAGGTAGATGAGAATATCGGCAGGATTTCCGATGCCGCAAGGGAACAGAGAGAGCTTATGGATAACATATTCACAGGCATTAACGCAATTTCCGAGGTGGTCAATTCCACAGCCGACACAGCTCAGTCGGGTGCGGCTTCAAGCGAGGAGCTAAGCGGTCAGGCGTCTATGCTCAGCGGACTTATTTCGCAGTTCAAGCTGTAATAAAAGAAAGACAGCCGCCGATTACCGAAAAGACGGTGTCAGCGGCAGACAGAGAGGGACAGAACAGCTTCTGTCCCTCTGCTTATTAACGGATATATGCAAACCTATTTACAGAAAGGCGGATACAGAAAATGCTTATCCGAAACGAAATGGAGCTTGCCGCCGCAAAGCAGCTGGCGGCTGACCTTAACTGCTCTCCCGATGATTTCTTCAAGGCGGCAAACACATTGACTGTTCCGAAAAAGAACGAGGGCAGGCGGCTTTTTACTGATGAGCTTCCAGTTTTCAGAGCGGCGACAATGGGAATGGGCACAGTCATATGTGCGGCGAACGAGGTCAAGCCCTACGGAGCAATGCTTGCCGCAGAAAGAAGCGGTGCGGAGATATTTGAAGCGTCGTCTGTGGCGGCTCTCAACAGGGAGCTTTTTACAAACAAATGCTGTATAGGTCATCTGAATCAGTATTATCTTCCCAAAACGCCTTATAGGAGCTATGCACGTCATGAGGGCTATACCCTGAGGGTGTTCGAGGGTGAGGATATCAGTCAGCTTTACCGTGATGAGAGCTTTAAAAACGCCCTGCTCTACCGTTCGGAGGGAGCAAGGCGTGATATTCTTGCAGTCTGCGCATTCAACGGACTGCGGATAATGGGCATTGCGGGAGCTTCAAACGACAGCCCAACCATGGCTCAGATAGGTATAGACGTGCTCCCCGGCTTTCGTGGAATGGGCGTAGGTGCGGCGCTTGTGACCGCCTGCACGGCGGAGCTTCTGGGAATGGGGTATATTCCCTATTACGGAACATGGAGCGGAAATATCGCTTCTCAAAGGCTTGCGGCTAAGTGCGGCTATGTGCCTGCATGGTGCGAAATGTCCTCTGTGCCGCTGAAAAACTGACATTCATACGAGCCTGAACATAACCACTCCTGCAACGCATATGATACTGCCTGCAAGATTCAGTCCCGAACAGCGTTCCTTTCGGATAAGGCTGATAAAAAACAGGGTAACCAATATCATAGGCTGGATAAAGGAGTAATTTGCAAGGCTTACAGCTATTACAGCATTTTCAAGAAGCATACCTGCTGTATTGGGTATTCTTGCAAGGATCACCTTCAATGCGCCCGATTTATTCTTTTTCATAAGCTCTGAGGGCTTTATGAAAAAGAGCATTGCCGCAGATATGAGGATAAGCGCCGAAAGCAGCTGGAGCGAGGGGGAAATATAAGGAGTAAAAGCCTTTATCACAAGCCCGTAGCCGTATTTTGCCCCAAGATACAACATAAGTGGAACAGCTATCTTTCTGTAGTTTATCTTTCCCTCTTTTCCCGAACGGGCTATCATGACCAGCCCCACAGCAGTCAGCCCTATGCACAGAAGTTTAATAAGACTAAGCTCTGCGCCGTACAGCACATCTGTTATGTACGATACGAAAAGGGTAACTCCAAGCCACGCTTTCAGCTCGAATGCGGACAGCTCCTTTAAAACCGCCGCACTCATCTGAAATTCCGTCAGCTTGCACAGGGCTATGAGCAGAATTGCCGCAATGCTCTGCCACGACAGCGTAAAGCTGATATTCTGAAAGGGCAGAGTAAGCCCCAGAAAAACCGACATTGACGAACACATCAGAAAGGTAAACTCATTTCTCGAAAAGCCTGCTTCGGAAACGGCATACTTATCGCTGAGGGAGCTTACAGTGAAGCAAGCCGTCACAGCAAGCATTAAAACAGTTACATTCATTACCATCTGACCTTCCACCGCTCACGAAGTACGTCAAGGCTTTCTGCGTGAGCGGTATTTATTTTTTTGAGCGCTTCTCGTTTCTGCAAAGCTCATCAAGGCGCTTTTCAAACTCTGCCTCGTCAACGGGTATATCAGCCCAGCTGTCTGTAAGCGAGGAGAGATATGCCGCATTTGAAATAGAAAGGGAATTAAGTCCCTCTCTGCCGTCAGCTATCATATCAGAGCCGTTCAGAACAGACTGCGCAAAGGCTTCAAGCACCTGAGGGTGACCTTCAGGCTCGGGTGCGGTAAATTCCTCGTAGGTACATTCGGGAGTGACAAAGCCCTCTGTTGCGGTAAAGCAGAATTCACGCTCGGGAACGGCAAGCTTCCACCATTTGAGCATACCGTGCTCAATAACAAGCTTGCCTCTGTCGCCTGATATTTCAAGGCGGTTTGTTCCCGGAGCTTCGCCTGTAGTTGTGATAAACGTTGCTGTTGCGCCGTTTTCGTATTCACCGAAAATGGTCACATCGTCCTCAACGTCGATTTTGTGGTATTTGCCGAAGCTGCAGAATGCTCTCACTCTTTTTGGCATACCGAATATCCATTGCCACAGGTCAAGGTTGTGAGGTGCCTGATTAAGCAGTACGCCGCCGCCCTCGCCGCTCCATGTGGCTCTCCAGCTGCCCGAATCGTAGTAAGCCTGAGTTCTGTACCAGTTTGTGATTATCCATACCATACGTTTCAGCTCGCCAAGCTCACCGCTCTGCACGATTTCACGAGCCTTTGCATATACGGGGTTTGTACGCTGATTGAACATTATGCCGAATTTTACTCCTGCCCTGTCAGCCGCTTCATTCATTTCACGGACCTGCCTTGTGTAAACGCCTGCGGGCTTTTCCGTAAGAACGTGGATCTTCCGCTTGAAGCATTCAACAGCAACTGTCGGGTGGTCGTAATGGGGAACTGCAATAAGCACAGCGTTGACCTTGCCGCTGTCAAGCATTTCAATGTAATCGGTGAAAAGGGCGATATTATCGTATTCTCTTGCCTTGTCAAGCTTTTCGGGAACGATGTCGCATACAGCGGCTATCTCAACAGAGGGGCATTTGCCGCCCATAACGTTGTAAAAATGTCCGCTGCCCATATTGCCCAGACCTACGATACCAAGTTTTATCTTTTCCATAGTTATATTCCCTCCGTTATTTCTTTAAGTGAATTGACCGCAGCGTCAAAAGCCGCTCTTGATGTGGGATAGCAGTATCCCATTCTTGTTTTTTCCTCTCCCTCAAGCTTGTCAAAGCCGTCGAATACGGATAAATGGGGTTCGAGGGTAAGAACATCTCCCTTGTACCTTTCAAGCAGATAAGGGATATTTCCCTCGCCCTTGCCCGAGGGCACTACAGAGCCGTCTGCCAGAGCGTCCTTTATATGCATATACTCCACATAGGGCGACAGCATTTCCCACGCTTCTATGGTATCCTGACCGCACTGAACAAAGTTTGCGGGGTCAAATACAGCCTTCAGCTGAGGAAAGGTCCTGTGTATATCCAGACACCGCTTTGCCATATCGCCGTAGATACCCTTTTCGTTTTCGTGGCAGAGGATAACGCCGCTGTCCTTTGCCGCAAGGATAAGCTTTTCAAGGCGGCTCATAACCTCGTCCCTGTAACTCTCCGCATCATCTGAGGGCACATAGAAGCTGAATATGCGCATATGCCCTGCGCCGAGAATATCCGCAAGCTCCAGCCCTGCTTTAAAACGGTCAAGGTGAGCGGAAAAATCCTCTGTTATCCCGATTTTTCCGTAGGGTGAGCCTACAGACCATACGCCTATACCCGAAGCGTCCAGCTTTCTGCGGACCTCTTTTGCCTTTTCCTTTGAGATGTCGGAGATGTTTTCCCCGTCAACTCCTCTTATTTCAAGAAGCTCTATGCCGTTTTCCGTCATAGCCTTTATCTGTCCGTCAATTCTCCCGTCAGCCTCATCGGCAAATGCCGCTAATCTGAATTTCATAGCCATACCTCCGTGATGTTTTTTGTTGTAATAATAATATCACGAATGGATTTGCATTTCAATTGTTAATTTAAGCATATTATATTGCAAATCCACGCATAATGATGTATAATATAATCAGCATAAAAAGGAGGAGCGGATTATGCTTGATGAATATTACTTTGATGATATCTACATAAGGCACGCAGTTGACGAACACCCCGACGACAGGGATTTTACAATGCACATTCACGAGCAATGCGAGATATATTTTTTTGTTTCCGGCAATGCGGAATACCTTGTGGAAGGTTCGGTATATCCCCTCAGCGAAAAAAGCCTGCTGATAATGCGCCCTGCCGAGGCTCACAAGGCAAGGATAATAGGAAACGGGAGGTATGAGCGCTATGCTCTGAATTTCCCTCTGTCCTTTGCGGATTTTATTGATCCCGAAGGACAGCTTACATCGGCATTTACACAGCGTCAGCTGGGAAAAAGCAATATGTTTTCCGCAGATGAGCTTGATATGCCGCTGGCGGAAAAGCTTTTTGCGGAAATGTGCAGTATCGGCAGCGATTACGAAAGGCAGCTTTCCGTAAAAACACATCTTATAACCCTGCTTGATATGATAAGCCGTTCATATAAGCTGAGAAATCAGACAGAGAATATCCCCCGAAGCAATGGGGAAAGGATAGTTCTGTACGTTAACAGCCGCCTTTTTGATGATATATCCGTGCCGGAGCTTGCAAAGCATTTTTATCTTAGCCCCTCGCAGTTCGGCAGGCTTTTCAGACAGGCAACAGGTGCCGCCCCTTGGGAATATATAACAAAAAAGCGGCTTACCGCCGCAAAAGAAAAACTCCGCAGGGGCTTTTCCGCTCAACAAGCGGCAGAAAGCTGCGGCTTCGGTGACTATTCCTCGTTTTACAGGGCATATACAAAGCATTTCGGCTGCTCGCCCACAGAAAAAAATTAGGACTGCACAAACAAACTGTGCAGTCCCTCATAAAACTTACTTTGTATTTGTAAACTTCCATCTGAATGTGGAAATTCTCTGAGCCTTGGTGTTGTCATAGGAAATGTTGCTGCAGGCAATGCTCAGGTCGTTGTATCTGTACTCAGTCTTTGAAGCCTTTGAGCCGAACAGAACAGCCGCACCCTTAACAGCGTCAGTGCCGTAGTTTCTGGACATAACAGCACCTATCTTGTGGTCGTTTCTGAGAGCCTCGACGATATCCTTTGCAACAATAGGCTTTGAGTCGCACACATTGTAAACACCGTGATATGTTATACCCTGAGGGCAGTTGAGGATACCATTGACAAAATCAACGATATTATAAACACAGGTGAAGGTGTAGCCATAGTCGCCGTAGCCGTAAACAAAAGCACAGCCGTCCTTGGGGTCATACACCTTAGCCTTGAGATTTTCTACATAGTCTTTTGTGTAAACGGGGCATACACGCATGATAACAGCCTTGACATCAGTCTTTTTCACTGCGTTTGCAAGAGCCTTTTCCGCTTCGTATTTAAGCTTTGCATATATTGACGAAGGCTTTTCGTTCATAGTTTCTCTGATAGGCTCTCTTGTTTTCTGAGGAGCGTATATCTGGTGAGTGCTTATAAGCATAATGTCCTTTACGCCTGCCGAAACAGCAGCCTTGTAAAGATATTTGTCAACAACGGCGCTTGTCTTTTCCTCCTCGGAGGACAGCACATCAGGGAAATCGTTATCCACAGTACAAGCCAGATGGATAAGAGCGTCAACCTTGCTGCCGCTGAGAGTGTTTGATATCTTATCCTTGTCGGTGACAGAGCACTGGATATAGCTGAGATTGTCAGCACCGCCGAAAGGGTCGGGAGCCTTATCCGTAGCGATAACATTATAGCCCTTGGACAGAAGCATTTCGGTAACAGCCTTGCCTATAAGCCCTGCAGCGCCTGTTACAAGTACGGTTTTCATATAAATTCCCCTTTCCGATTCGGAATTTACGGGTTTGCAGAAATTTTGCATACCCCCACATTTACTACAATTATACCATATTTTCAAGAGAAATCATCAGTAAATTTGAATATATTTTTTAACTTTATACTAACATACTGAATATTACACAGAATAGCGGCAGAAATTTTGGTATAAAATGATATACATTGTTATGTAACTTATTTGTAATTGAAAAAAAGGCAGATTTCTGATATAATTTACTGTGATAACAGTAAAAATCTACCCCAATAATCGTGAAAGCTGAAAGGAATCGGTCTATGAAAAGGCTTTTAAAATATATAATAATATCTGCGGTTTTGTTCAGCGGCTGTACAAAGGCTGAAGAACCTCTCCCTGCCGAATCGGGAAACGTTTCAAAGGAGAGCGGCATTACAGCTGTAAGTGAGTCGGCAGAGGAATCCTCAGAGCCTTTTTCGGGCTATACCTTTGAATTTAAGGGAACTGCGGAGAATTACATCGTTACCGTCAGTCAGGGTGAGCACCCTGATGAAATAGCCCTTTGCGTGGAGGATAACACCTACAGCACAAAAAGCTTTGTAATAACCGCTCCTACAGGCTTTGCGCCCAAGCTTCCCTATGAGCAGAGCAGGGCATACAGTGCCGTAAAGCTTATCTCAAACGATATTGACGATACATATATCCCTGATATAATGCAGTTTACCTTTAACAGCACAGCGGTCGGGGCAGATAATCCTCTGCCTGCGGTCAGCAGAATGTTCACCATTGACCGTGACGGCGGGCTGAGAGAAATAAATATGATAACCCGTGAGGATACCGACGGGGACGGCGAGCCCGAGGAAACGGTCCACGAATACCTTGACCGTACCCAGCTTTACCACAGCGAGCCTGATAAATTCATCTACGAGATAACCGTTGACGAAAGCTCACTATATGATGATGAGGGGAATCCCCGTCCTATGGAAAGCCGTGTTAAAATCAAGACTCTGAAATTCGAGCATAATGTTCCGAGGCTTGTGGCGGACTATGAGGAGATAAATGAAAATAATCCGCTTTATTTCGGCTATGCCTGCTGGGCGGCGGCAAACTCAGCCGCTCAGTATTTCACAATGACCCCCTTTAATATAAGCGACTGGGAGAATAATATCGAAATACCCCGTTCGGATAACAGCGGAGTGTCCGATTATTATTT
>JAGAJY010000331.1 GCA_017848125.1 Oscillospiraceae bacterium | reverse complement strand
CGTTCCGTCATCAGCGTCAACCACCTCAAGACCGATAAGGTCCTGAACGAAATAGCAGCCCTCCTCAAGCTCAACATCGTCTCTGTCCATATAAAGTATCTTTCCTCTGAGCTTCTGAGCGTCCTCGGGGGTATCAACTCCATCAAGCTTCATAAGAACTATATTTTTATGGGGACGGGAGCGCACTACGTCAACGGGAGTCTCCCCCTTTGAGAAGTACAGCCTGTCAAATTCGCAGAGAAACTCGGCGCTGTCACACCATGGCTCTACCCTGACCTCGCCTTTAAGTCCCTGAACAGCAACAATCTTTCCTATTTCAAGATATTTTTTCATTGTAAGCACCTGCCTTTTATTCAGTCACAGCCGATTCATTTCCCGAGGTCATTTTTTCGTTGAGCCATTCAATATACGGACGATACAGCATATCGCTTATCCGCTGAAAGCGCTCCTCCTCTTCCTCGGTAATGTCGTGATCGTCCTTGTGAACATCGTGATAATAGCGATAGGGAAGCATAACCTTTCCATTCACCACAGCCTTTGAGGCAGGGTCAGCACCGCCCTTTACAAGCATTTCGATAATATCGGCTGAATACTCCTTGTCGTTCACCGCCGCAAAGTGGATAGCAGGAATATACAGGTCAGTACGGTAATCGGGGGACGCTCCCATAGAAAGAAGCAGCTCCACATTTTCCGCACAGAGATTACCCGCAGCCTCACCCAGAAGCGTTTTCTCCTCACCGCAGGGTGAATTGGGGTCAGCACCCCATTCAAGGAAAAGACGGGTCATTTTAACATCATCAAGCTCCACCGCACGGGCAATTGCAGTCTTTCCGTAACGATTGTCGCCGTCGGGAACAGAGCCGTCCTCCAGAAACTGCTTTGCCGCACCGAGATTTTTATTCTCAGCTGCAAGATACAGCTTGTCATTCATAGAAAAATCGCCTAAATCATAGCGGATATCCGCATAAACGTAATAAACCATCGGCAGGCACATTGCAATGCCGAGCACGGCGGCATAATTTCGCAGCTTCCTCAGTCCGTCACCCTTTGTTTTGCTCGTTTTATATAAAAATATCGGCAGGGCTGTAACAGCAATGCCGATAGCAAACATTATCCGAACTGCAGTTATGTGCGAAAGAACAGTAAGAACCATACTTGTTCATTCCTTTCCCGTGAGAATCGCATCGGCGATCCTCCGTCTGAGAACGCTATGTTTTCAGAATTGCACTTAAAAAGCGTATCAGTCGATCTCAACCATTATTTTCTCGTTAATTCTGCCTGCGCCTGCACGCATAACAGTTCTGATAGCCTTGGCAATTCTTCCCTGCTTTCCGATAACTCTGCCCATATCCTCGGAAGCAACGTGAAGATGATAAACTACAACGCCTTCCTCGTTAGGCTCGTCACGGTCAACCGTAACCGCTTCCTTGTTTTCAACAAGACCCGAAGCAATGGTAATAAGAAGCTTTTCCATAAACTGCCGCCTTTCTGAAAGCTTTTCGGGGATAACCCCTCTATAGTATTCTGCGAAATGCAGAGAATTATCCGTAAATAAATCAGCTCCTCGGACACCTCGCCGGAGGTGTCACGATTATCTGATTGCCCGAAAGACAGATTACTTTGTAACGCCTGTCTTGTCGAAGAGCTTCTTTACAGTGTCGGTAGGCTGTGCGCCGTTTGCCATCCACTTCTTAGCCTTCTCATCGTCAACCTTAACGGTGCTGGGCTCTGTTGTGGGGTCATAGTAACCGATCTCCTCGATGAATCTGCCGTCTCTGGGATATCTGGAGTCAGCAACAACGATTCTGTAGAAGGGGTTCTTCTTAGCGCCCATTCTTCTGAGTCTGATTTTTACTGCCATTTTAGTCACCTCTTAAAATCTTTTATTAAATATATATCAAAGTGCTTTAGCACAATGAATGCATGAATTTCCGTGATTACCGTCAGAATCTCATTCCGGGAATACGAAGCTTGTTCTTCTTTCCCTTCTGATTCTTGCCCATAACGCCGAATTTCTTCATCATCTTCTGCATTTCCTCAAACTGTCTGAGCAGCCTGTTCACGTCCGCAACCGTGTTTCCGCTTCCTGCGGCAATACGCTTCTTGCGGTTGGGGTTGATGATGGAGGGCTTTGCTCTCTCTGCAGGAGTCATTGATGTTATCATAGCTTCAATTCTGAGAAGCTGTCTGTCATCAATGTCAACGTCCTTTATCTTGTCGCCCACTCCGGGAAGCATACCCATTATCTGCTTCAAAGGACCCATTTTCTTGATCTGCTTCATCTGGTCAAGAAGGTCATTGAGATCAAAGGTCTGCTCCTCTTTAATCTTGTTGGCAAGCTTCATAGCCTCCTGCTCGTCGATTGTGCTCTGAGCACGCTCGATAAGTGTGAGCATATCGCCCATTCCCAGGATTCTCGAAGCCATTCTTTCGGGGTGGAAAGGCTCGAAATCGTCAAGCTTTTCACCTGTTCCCACAAACTTGATAGGCTTACCCGTAACAGCGAGAACGGACAGCGCCGCACCGCCTCTTGTATCCGAATCGAGCTTTGACATAAGAACGCCTGTGATACCCAGAGCGTCGTCAAACGCCTTTGCCACATTTACTGCGTCCTGACCTGTCATAGCATCGACTACAAGCATAATTTCATTAGGCTCTGTTTCCGACTTGATGTTTTTAAGCTCGTCCATAAGCTCCTCATCAATGTGGAGACGGCCTGCGGTATCGAGGATAACCACCTCGTTGCCGTGTTCCCTTGCGTGCTTCACCGCTTCCTTTGCGATGACAACAGGGTTTATCTGCCCCATTTCAAAAACCTTTACTCCTGCCTTGTTTCCAACGACCTGAAGCTGATTTATAGCAGCAGGACGGTAAACGTCGCAAGCGGCAAGCAAGGGTCTTTTTCCCTGCTCCTTGAAATGCTTTGCAAGCTTTGCGGCATGGGTAGTCTTACCCGAACCCTGCAAGCCCACCATCATAATAATGCAGGGACCCTTTGAGGGGTATTCTATACGGGCATTTTCATTGCCCATAAGAGCTATAAGCTCATCGTTAACGATCTTGATAACCTGCTGAGCGGGAGTAAGGCTTGCAAGCACGTCTGTACCCACAGCTCTTTCCGTAACCTTGCCGATAAAGTCCTTTACGACTTTATAGCTTACGTCCGCTTCAAGGAGAGCCATTTTGACCTCACGCATAGCTTCCTTTACATCATCTTCCGTAAGTATGCCTCTGCCCTTGAGCTTTTTGAAAACTGCATTAAGCTTTTCGGAAAGTCCCTCGAATGCCACGCCGATCCCTCCTGTTTGATTCAGATAGTGTCAATTATTTCCTTTGCCGCCGCCCTTATCTCGTCGGCGGTAAGAGAATCCGCATTCCTGCTGAGCCTGTCGGCGATCTCCTCCAGCCTGCGTGTTTTTTCCGCAAGCCCGAGAGCGTTCTCGGCGTCAAGCAGTATCTGCTCTCCTCTTTTTATGCAATCTCTGACGCCCTGCCTTGTGATGCTTTCGTGCTCGGCGATCTCGGCAAGCGACAGATCCTCGTTATAGTAAAGATCAATAAAATCCCTTTGCTTATCGTTAAGCAAAGCCGAATAAAAATCCAGCAGAACAGAAATTTCAAGATTCTTTCCGAAGCTCAATACATACACCTCATAATCTGCTGTAAAGTTATTACTTTTACATTATACCACACACTATAAATTTGTCAAGGGTTTACAGCAAATTTATCTGATTAACTTTTTATGAACGATATGCAGACTATGCATATATCCGCTTGTCATTTTCCCCAATATACTATGAATAATTTTGTCGGAGCGAAACAATAAATTTATATCATTGCTATTGCACAATAACGTTTTTTCTGTTATAATTAAAATATATATGCAGTAATATGTCAATCAAATCAGCGGGGTTATCCACTGCGCAATAAAGGAGCAGAGCCTAAAATGTTAAATAAAGATAAAATACAAAGGCTGGATATTTATAATGAAAGCGGAAAAAGGATATTATCCACCAAGGCATTCACATTTCCCAGAGATTTCTTCAAGCTAAAGGGTCTGGAGCTTGTTTCCGTAAAGGCAAATAGTCTGCCTGTGCTTTCAAGAAGCGAAAAGATAACCGTTATATTTGAATATTTCAACGGCACCCGTATCCAGTGCGACACAAAGATAGACATAAGCACCCCTCAGCAGATGAATTTCCACGTTGATGAGGGCATCGTTCTTGAAGAACGCAGAGGTTCATTCAAGGTAAACACCCCCAACGCCTTTGCAAAGATAATCCGCATAGAGCGTGGCGAGGACGATGTAACAGAGCTTGACGAGCCTATGGCGGCTTCCATAATAAACATAAATCTTACGGGAATACTTATGCACTGCGAGCCTGAGCTTCGCCCGGGAGATATTGCTGTTCTCATTATGCTTGACGACCCCATTGAGATCCATGCGGAGATAATCCGTCTCCAGCGCAGCGCCGAGGGAAGTCTTGAAGGCTACGGCTGCCGTTTCCTGAACGTCACTCCCTCACAGGAGGAAAAGATCGCACGATACATATTCGACTGCCAGCTTTCCGAAAGAGAACGCCGCAGAAACTAATTGAGATAAGACTGAAAGGAAGTCAGATGAGCAAGGTCATAGTTGTAACAAATCAGAAGGGCGGCGTAGGTAAGACAACCACCTGTGCCGCCTTTGCGGGCATTTTCAGAAAATACGGAAAAAAGGTGCTGGCAATAGACCTTGACCCTCAGGGAAACCTGTCCTTTTCGCTGGGAGCTGAGGATTCGGGCTATACCATTCACGATGTCATGAAGGGTGACTGCACTCTCAGACAGGCAACCAAGCGTACTGAGATATGCGATGTTATCACATCAAA
The DNA here is from genome assembly GCA_017848125.1 of Oscillospiraceae bacterium. Classification (GTDB taxonomy): domain Bacteria; phylum Bacillota; class Clostridia; order Oscillospirales; family Ruminococcaceae; genus Huintestinicola. Next base: position 1,980 of record JAGAJY010000331.1, on the reverse strand, counting down.
CATTCTGCTTTCGGGAACAGAGCTTGAACTGAAAAGCTCCGACCGTGAATTTGTTCTGAAAAAAGCTCTGGCACAGGCAGAAGATCAGTACGACGCTGTTATAATCGACACTCCCCCTGCCCTGTCCATACTCACCATAAATGCATACACCGCCGCAGACGACCTTATTATCCCCATGACTCCCGAGGTGCTGTCGCTCCAAGGTATAGCGCAGGTCAAGGATACCATTCTTGCGGTGAAGAAGTTCTACAACAAAAAGCTCTGCGTAAGAGGAATACTGCTTACAAGGTACAGCTCCAAATACCTTCTCAGCGAGGAAGTTGCGGAAATGGCTGAAATAATCGCAGACCAGCTTGGAACACAGATTTTTTCCACAAGGATATCCTCCTGCATAGCCGCCGCAGAAGCCCCTGCCCATCAGCAGGCGCTTGTGGACTATTCTCCCAGATGCAGAGCCGCAAAGGAATATACACGCCTTGCAAGAGAACTTTATCCCGAGCTTACCGAGCCGCTTTATGATTAACGGATAAAATTACAGAAAGGAGCCGCATTATGTCCTCGGTAATATCCCATAAGACCCCCCAGCTTCTCAGGCTGCTGACAGGCGGCTCAAGAGTATCAAACCCCATAATAGACGAGCATTTCAAGGAAGAAATAATCGAATCCAGAAGCAACCCCCGTCCGGTGAAGCCCGTGCCCTCCGCTGACGGCGGCACAGAGATAAACATCACCTCCGAGCTTATTTCCCAGTGGCTTCCTCTTGTAATAAAGAGATTCAATGTATGCAACTGCAGCCGATGCTCCGCAGAAGCAACGGTAGATGCATATGACGCTGTAAAGCCCGTAATAATCAAGGTGCGTACCGAAGCCGACCTGAAAAGGGCGCAGGAAATAAAGCTTGAACGTGAGCAGGAGGTGCTTATGGCTCTTATCAGAATGGTTATAGCCAGAAAGAAGCTCCCCCGTCACGATAAGAAATAAGAGGAGATACTATGCCCCCCAAAAAAGAAATTGCCGAGCATATTGTAAAAGGGCTTGAAGAAATATACCCCGAAGCAAAATGCTCCCTTGACTACACCCACCCCTACGAGCTGATGATAGCAGGCAGGCTGTCAGCCCAATGCACAGACGCAAGGGTGAATATCGTCACAAAGGAGCTTTTTAAGAAGTACCCCACTCTGAAAAGCTTTGCCGACGCAGACCCTGACGAAATTGCGGAAATTATCCGTCCCTGCGGACTTTACAAAACCAAAGCCAGAAGCATTGCAGAAATGACAAACACGCTTCACTACAAGCTTGACGGCGTTATACCGCAGTCCATAGAGGAGCTTACAAAGCTTTCGGGAATAGGGCGAAAGACCGCCAATCTCATAATGGGAGATATTCACGGAAAGCCCGCCATTGTAGCCGACACCCACTGCATACGGATAACAGGGCGTTTCAGGCTTACCGATTCCGCAGACCCAAAAAAGGTAGAAGCCGACCTGAAAAAAATTATCCCCCCCGAAAAAAGTTCCGATTTCTGCCATCGTCTTGTGCTTTTCGGGAGAGACACCTGCACCGCCAGAAACCCCGACTGCGAGCATTGCAGACTTAGGGTGTATATGGAGGAAAAGGCTGAGGAGTTTAAGTGCAGAGTATGATTGGATTTAATTCGCAATGCGTAATTCGTAATGCGCAATTAAAATTTGGAATCTGCAATGAATAATTATAATGAAACAGCTTCGCTGATATGAATTGTCAGCGAAGCTGTTTTTCCTGTTATATCTTAATGTATATCAGAACTGTTGGTGCAAATAATTACGCATTAAGCATTACGAATTACGCATTATTCTCAAGCTTTCCCTTGCAGGCAGTGTACTGATATATCTCAGAGGACTGTTCGCCGCAAGCCGCAGTTTCCTTTTTGATATGATACACAAATGCCGCAAGGTTAACTGAAAGAGCGCCTATCCAAGCGGCGATTTCCGCATAGGCTGT
>JAGAJY010000330.1 GCA_017848125.1 Oscillospiraceae bacterium | reverse complement strand
TTTGCCGCAAATGTGGATTTGCCGCTGCCGTAATGCCCTGCAATCACTGTTATTTTCTTCATATCAGAGCCTCGCCTCTCAGTTCGGTTCAACGGATATGATGTAGTAGTAAACAGGCTGTCCGCCTCTTACAAAATTCACATCTATCGAGCTGAACTTTGCCTGCATGATCTTTTCAAGCTCAGCCGCCTTTTCCTCGGAAACATCAGCACCGTACATAACCGTTACAAAGCCTGTGTTCTTTTTCAGATTCTTCATAAGCTTTCTTGTAAGCTTGTATGCGGCACGGGTAATGTCCCTGTCAATAAAGGAAAGCCTGCCGTTTTCAAGAGCGAGGATATCCCCCGTCTTGATATCGTGACCGCTGAAGCTGCTGTCTCTTGCGGCAAAGGTAACAAGTCCCGACTGAACCTTTTCTGCGGCAAGGGTCATATTCATACGGTTGGTGTCAAGGTCTGCGTCGGGGTCGAAGCTCATCATAGCGGACATTCCCTGAGGAACGGAGCTTGTTCTGAGAACGCATATGGTCTTTTCGGAAAGCTTCATCGCCTGTTCCGCCGCCATAATTATATTCTTGTTGTTGGGCAGAATGAACACGATTTCAGCAGGAACGCTGTAAACCGCCCTGAGAATATCCTCAGCGGAGGGGTTCATCGTCTGACCGCCTCTTACGATAGCGTCTGCGCCAAGGTCAGTGAACATATCCTCCACACCGCTTCCGTTTGCAACGGATACAAAGCCGTACTTCTTTTCGGCAGCGGCAGGCACAGGCTTTTCCGCAGCGGCTTTAACGGTCTTTTTCTCACGCTGAAGGCGCATATTATCAACCTTCATATTGCAGAGAGAGCCGTATTCAAGCCCCTTTTCAAAAGCAAGACCGGGGTGGTCGGTGTGAACGTGTACCTTTATAATGTCGTCGTCGTCGACCACAACAACGCAGTCACCTATGGATTCAAGATAGCTTCTCAGCTCCGCAGGCTTCTTTGCCGTGTCTGTAACGTTTACGATAAATTCCGTGCAGTAGCCGAAGGTTATCTCCATATTCTCATCGTCCTCAACGGTAAATGAGAATCTGCCCTCGGAAATTATCTTAGGCTCGGAGGAAACTGTTCTGGGCTCGCCTCTGAACGCACGGAGCATTTCATTGAATATTATAACAAGACCCTTTCCGCCTGCGTCAACAACGCCTGCCTTTTTAAGGATAGGCAGCTGCTCGGGAGTCTTTTCAAGAGCCTCCTCCGCACAGGCGCATACGTCGCTCCACAGAGAAACGGGGTCGTTTGTGGAAAAGGAGCTGTCCCTTGCCTTTTCTGCGGCAACTCTGGCAACAGTAAGAATAGTGCCCTCAACAGGCTTCATAACAGACTTGTACGCCGCTTCAACGCCTATTTCAAGAGCGGCGGCAATATCGTCGCAGTTTGCTTCCTTTTTGCCTGCAAGCCCCTTGGAGAAGCCACGGAAAAGCAGAGATGTAATAACGCCCGAATTTCCTCGTGCACCTCTGAGCATTGCCGAAGCCGCCGCAGAAGCCACATCGCATACATCTGCATTGTCGGGAACGGTTGCAAGAGCGTTCATAGCGTTTGTAAGGGTAAGGGACATATTTGTGCCCGTATCGCCGTCGGGAACGGGATATACATTCAGCTCATCTACCTGCTTTTTCATATCCGTCAGGGTAAGGGACGCCGAAACAAGAGCGTCCTTCAGCATTTTTCCGCTGATCAACATAATCATCTCCCGATTCATTTTAAATTTATCAAAATTTTGTTCATATCGTTGTTTGCAAGAAAGTTCAGATACAGTTTATTATATCACAAATCAACCCTAAATTCCATAACAAATTATGAACGATTATAAATCTAATTGTATTTTGGAGGAATGTATGCTAACGGGTTATTTTTTTGGGGTCAGATTCATATATATTAACGAAACAGCAATTCGAGGTGAAAGAATGAACGCAAAAAAAGACTCGTCCGAAAACAAAAACCGCCGTATTCACAGCATATCCCTTGAAAGCCGCAGCAAGGCAGTCATATCGGGAGTTACTGACACGGATAAATTCACGGAAAATTCCGTTCTGCTTTATACGGATATGGGTGAGCTTACCGTTAAGGGCAGGAATCTCAGGGTAACGCTTCTATCGGTGGAATCGGGGGATATGGAGATAGAGGGCGAAATTTCCGCTCTTATCTACGGCGACAGTCAGGTAAGATCCCCTCTCAGCTTTATGGGAAGGCTTATGAAATGATAATGCTTGACTTGTCTGCAATAAACGGACTTACAGCAAGGATAGACCCCGAAACCTTTATGACCGTATCACGTCAGGCGGAGCTGTTTCTGCTGTCAGTGCCTCTGGGGGCGGCAATGGGTATCCTCCTTGACGTTTTCAGAGCGCTGAGAGCCGCATTTCCGCCTGCTGGAAAGACATTGCCCACAGCGGTATGCGACATAGTATGGCTCGTTCTGTGCGGACTGGGGCTGTACGCATTTTCCGTGTGGACGGGAGACGGTATGGTCAGGGGATATTACTGTCTGGGTGCGGCAATAGGGGCAGTCCTCTATCTTCTGACCGCAGGAAATCTCATGATCGGACTGATACGGCGTTTCTTCGGAGCGGTTTACGGTTTTCTCGGAAAAATCGCCGCCCTATTCCGAAAAATTGGTGCAAAAACAAAGAGCAAATTTGTTATAAACGCCAAAAAAAGCCTGTCAAAAGGCAAAAGTTTGAAAAAACACTTGAAAGAACAGGTTAAATAGTGTATAATAAAACAGCTAAGATGGATAAGAGTATATTTTCGGAGGCGGTGATATTTTATGAATGCTGAGAGAAGCTCTAAAGAACGCAGGGCGGCAAGGGCTGCACTGAAAAAAGCATATCGTAAAAAGAACCGTACAGGCGGTCACGCTCTGGCTCAGTTTGCGGGAGCAGTGCTGTCGGTGCTGCTTATTGCAGCCTGCGGTGCGTCTATTTTCAGCGATATGCTCGAATACAACGAAAAGCAGGAGGAGCTTGAGGCGCTGAAGCTCAAAGCCGTTCAGCTGGAAGCGGAGAACGCAGAATACGAAAGCATTCTCAGCGAGGAGGACGAGCGTACATATATGGAGCGCCTTGCCATAGAAAAGCTGGGCTATGCATATCCCGACGAGCGCCGCTTCTATGACACCACCCGTAACTGATGCGGGATATTCATTCAATAACTAAGGAAGGGTAATTACTGATTTATGCAAGCAGATGTAGGAAAAATTTATGAGGGCAAGGTAACAGGCATTACAAAGTTCGGAGCATTTGTCGAAATTGAACCCGGGGTAACGGGAATGGTACATATTTCCGAGGTTGCCAACACATTTGTCAACGAGATCAAGGATCATCTTACAGAGGGTCAGCAGGTCAAGGTCAAGGTGCTTTCCGTATCCGAGGAAGGCAAGATCTCCCTTTCTATAAAGAAGGCTCTCCCCCCTCCGCCCAAGAAGGAATTCAAGGGTCCCAGAGAGGGCGGCAAACAGGGCGGAGCAGGCAAGCCCCGTCAGGACAAACAAGCTCCCAAGGAGCCTCAGACTCCCGAATCCGCATTTGAGGATATGCTCAATCGCTTCAAGGCAAGCTCTGACGAAAGAATGGGCGATATCCGCAAGAATATGGACAGCAAGAGAAGAAACACCTCCAGAAGAAGAGGCTGATTAGTTTTATATCTGCATAACAGCGGTTTTTGGCTTTGATGAGTCAAAAACCGCTTTTTATTAAATAAATTTCATTATATATTCCCAAGTTTTTCCTTGAAAAAAACGTCGGAATATGATATAATACATAAAAATTGACAACAAAGGAGGACGTTAAAATATGAGCAATTCAACGCTTACCCGAATAATAGCAAAAAACGAAGAAGACGCCAACAAAACCGTTGCCAACGTAATGCTTATAACCTTCGGGATATTCACAGCTGTGTTTATCCTTAATATTCTGGGCATATTCATAGTAAAAATGCACGCAATGGCGACAGCTTACTGCATAAGCGCCGTGCTTCTGCTGCTTCCGAAGATTCTCAACCGTGTGTGCACACCGTCCGCCAAATGGCTGAAATACGCATATGTGGTATTTTCGGCGCTGTTTATATTTATCGTGACAGTTACCCTGTCCCATCACGTTGTAGTAGTATATGCATACCCCATAGCCATAGCAGGAATGTATTTTTCCAAGCGAATGACCCGATTCGCTTCGGTAATAACCCTTGCAGTAACAAGCCTCGGACAGCTAACAAGCTACTTTGTAAAATGGTGTATTGACGAAAACTTCCCATCATTATACAGAACCGTGATTTTCAGCATACTTCCCCGTGCATTGACCCTTATCGCCTTTGCCGCCCTTCTGGAGCTTCTGACAGTTCGTACCTCAAAGCTTCTCAGCGAGGACGCAGAGAACTACGAAAAACAGCTTATCTACAGCCGTGATATGATATTCGGCTTTGCGACCCTTGTGGAAAACCGTGACGAAAACACAGGCGGACATATCAAGCGTACAAGCATCTACAGCAGAATGTTAGCACGAAAGCTAAAGGAAAAAGGGCTGTACAGCGATATAATAACCGAGGAATACATAGAATGTCTGGGAATGGTAGCTCCTCTGCACGACGTAGGAAAGATATCCATACCCGACAGCGTTCTGTGCAAGCCGGGAAAGCTTACCGACGAGGAATTTGACATTATGCGCTCCCACTCCGCAAAGGGCGGCGAGATAATCCGTGAAACCTTTGCACATATTGCTGATGAAAGCTATAGGGAAATGGCATACGAGGTTGCCCGTTTCCATCACGAAAAATGGAACGGCAGAGGCTATCCCGACAAGCTTTCGGGAGAGGATATTCCTCTCTGTGCAAGAATAATGGCAGTGGCAGACGTGTTCGACGCCGTATCGGAAAAGCGGTGCTACCGAGACGCAATGCCCATCTCAAAGTGCTTTGAGATAATTGCCGAGGGCAGCGGCAGAGATTTTGACCCTGCCGTAGCAGAAGCCTTTCTTGAAATGAGAGAGGAGATAACAAAAATCAGAGAATCGGGAGATTTCACGGAAAATCAAAATATGCAGTAACAAAAAATGCTTTCACACCCAAAACAAGTGTGAAAGCATTTCAGCGTGTCGATAAAGTGTATTTATGAAAAAAGTTGCACAAATAAACACAAGGTAAAAGTTTCGGTCAAGCCTTTTCAAAGGCTTGCGGGGTCGAGGGGCAGAGCCCCCGTCGCCCTCCGCAGAGGGCGAAATCCCCTTATTTCCG
>JAGAJY010000329.1 GCA_017848125.1 Oscillospiraceae bacterium | reverse complement strand
TTTCAACGCTCTGCAAAGGGTATTTCTCTGACCATAGATGGCTCGGAATTTCTCTCATATGCAAGGCAGGTGGTGGAACAGGCGGAGCTTATGGAACAGCGCTATCTGAACAAGAAGCCGTCAAAAAAGATATGCTCCGTTTCCACACAGCATTATGCCTTTGCTGTAAATGCTTTTGTGAATGTAATTTCTCGGCTTGACAACGACGAGTATGAATTTACTCTCAGAGAAACAAGAACATACGAAATTATCGAGGACGTGAAAAGCTTCCGAAGTGAGCTGGGTATCCTTTATCTCAGCGGATTTAACGAAAAGGTCATAACGAAGCTGCTGAAAGAAAATCATCTGATATTCACTCCCCTTTTCACAGCGGAACCACACGTTTTTATAAGCAGTGCTCACCCTCTTGCAGAAAAAGATTTTATCACTCTTGACGATTTGGAAAATTATCCTTGTCTTGCCTTTGAGCAGGGTGAGTTCAACTCATTTTATTTTTCCGAGGAGATACTAAGTACCGCTCCCCACAAGAAAATTATCCACGTCAGCGACCGTGCCACTCTTTTCAATCTGCTTATCGGACTTAACGGTTACACGATATGCACAGGTGTGCTCAACAGCAATCTCAACGGGGACAACATCATCTCCGTGCCGCTGAAAACCGAGGAAAAAATAAACGTGGGATATATCCGCCATGAGCAGGCATTTTTCAGCAGCTTTGCCATTGCTTATATTGATGAACTGCAAAGGCTTATTTCAGAGTATTAAAGTAAAATCCCCGAACGTTCACAGAAAACGTCCGGGGAATAATTTATGCCGCCAGCAGCCTTGCCACTGCCTCGCATATTTTCTGCGCCACATATGGCTTGTTCATTGTGTAAAGATGAATTCCGTCAACTCCCTGTGAAATAAGGTCAACTATCTGATCTATGGCGTAGGCAATGCCTGCGTCACGCATTGCCGTGGGATTGTTGCCGTATTTTTCGAACATACGCTCAAACTTTTTCGGCAGGCTTACTCCGCACAGCTTTACCATACGTTCTATCTGTGTCTTATTCGTGACGGGCATTATCCCTGCTTCAACAGGCACGTTTATCCCTGCAAGTGCCGCACGCTCACGGAAATCATAAAAATAACTGTTGTCAAGAAAAAGCTGAGTTATGAGGTGATTTGCCCCCGAATCCACTTTCTGTTTTGTGTAGCAAATGTCCTCAATCAGACTTGCACTTTCGGTATGTCCCTCGGGATAGCAGGCGGCGATAATATTGAAGTCGCCGTTTTCACGGATAAATTCTATCAGCTCGTTTGCATGGCGAAAATCTCCGCAGGGCGTAATATCGGGAGAAATATCCCCTCTCAATGCAAGGATATTTTCAATGCCGTTTGCCTTGAAGCCGTCCAGAATTCTGATCACATTTTCCTTTGTAAGATTGATACAGGGCAGATGCGCCGCACTTTCAAGACCATACTTATTCTTCACATCGGACGCTATCTGCAAGGTTTTTGAGCAGTTCGCACCGCCGCCTGCACCGTAGGTCACGCTGATAAAATCGGGGTGCAGATTTTTCAGTCCGTAAAGAGTTTCATAAATCGTACATTCGCTGTCTGAGGTCTTGGGTGGAAATATCTCAAAGGACATTACAGTTTTATCTTTGAAAAGCTTATTTAATTTCATTGCGTACCTCGTCTGCCGCACGGACAAGATTTTCAAGGCTGGGAATGGTTTCCGCATTTCCTCTTGTTTTCAGTCCGCAGTCGGGATTTACCCACAGCTTTTCTTTCGGGATACGGTCAAGCATTTTGTGAAGCGCAGACTTTATCTCATCTACTGTAGGCACTCTCGGAGAATGGATGTCATACACTCCCGAACCGACCTCGGTGCGGAAATTGTTTTCTTTCAGCACATCAAGAATTGTCAGGTCGGAGCGGCTTGCTTCAAAGGTGATAACGTCTGCGTCCATATCGTCGATCTCCTTGATAATGTCCGCAAATTCGCTGTAACACATATGAGTGTGTATCTGAGTTTCGGGCTTTACACCGCTGTGAACAAGGCGGAACGCAGGTATTGCCCAATCAAGATAATCGCTTTTCCAATCGGACTTTCTAAGGGGCAGCTTTTCACGGAGAGCGGCTTCGTCCACCTGAATTATGTTTATTCCGTTTGCTTCAAGGTCAAGCACTTCCTCACGAATTGCAAGAGCTATCTGAAATGCGCTTTCTTTCAGTGAAATATCCTCACGGGGAAACGACCAGTTAAGTATAGTCACAGGTCCCGTAAGCATACCCTTCATAGGCTTGTCGGTAAGACTCTGCGCATACTTCGACCACTTCACCGTCATTGGCTTTGCACGGGAAATATCTCCCCACACAACAGGCGGCTTAACGCAGCGTGTGCCGTAGGACTGCACCCACGCTTTTTCGGTGAAGATATATCCGTCAAGGCATTCGCCGAAATATTCGACCATATCATTACGCTCAAATTCACCATGAACAAGCACATCAAGCCCGATCTTCTCCTGCAATGCCACGCAGTCAGCAATCTGCTTTTTGTTGAAATCTTCGTACTGCGCTTCGGAAATTTCACCCTTTCGGAAAGCTGCACGGTTGGCTCTTATCTCCGATGTCTGAGGAAATGAACCAATAGTTGTTGTGGGCAGGAGCGGCAAATTGAAGCGATTTTTCTGTACCTTTTCACGCTCTGCAAATTCGGGCAGACGGACAAAATCCTTTTCGGAAAGCTTTTCAACATTTTCACGGACAACTCCGTTCAGACCGCTTCTCTGCTCGCTGCAAAGAGCAGAATTTGCAATGTATTCTGCAGTTTCAAGGGACTGCTCAGAGGACAGTATTTTCTTTAACTTCGCAAGCTCGGACAGCTTTTCCTCCGCATATGCAAAATGCTTTTTAACACTATCGGGCAGCTTGCTCTCATTTTTCAGAGTATAGGGAACGTGGAGCAGTGAGCAGGAAGTGTTCAGCACAATCTCTCCGCAGTGCTTTTTCAGTTCCGATACAGTTATTAGTGTCTTTCCGTAATGATTGTGCCAGATATTTTTGCCGTTGACAACGCCTGCAAAAAGCATCTTACTCTTGGGAAATCCGTTTTCCGTCACAAGTTCAAGGGATTTTTTGCCCTCAACAAAGTCAAATCCAATACCGTCAAAGTCAAGTCCGCATATCTCGTTAAAACAATCACGAACATCTCCGAAATATGTCTGAAGCAAAATTTTTACGTTGCCCTTTGTGGATAAAATTTTTTTATACAGTGATACAAAAAGTGAAATATCCTCCGCCGACAGATCTGTTACCAAAAACGGCTCGTCAAACTCTGCCCACTCTGCACCGAGAGCGTTAAATATCTCAAGATATTCACAGTATGCCGCTGAAACGCTGTCAACAAAGTCAGTGGCGGTCTTATTTCCCGTAAAGCGTGCAAGTTTAAGGAATGTGAACGCTCCGATGATAACGGGCTTTGTTTTTATGCCGTTCTTTTGTGCTTCAAGAAATTCGTCAAAGGGCTTTTTCCCTGTCAGCTTTATCTCCGTGTTATCGTCAATTTCGGGAACCATATAGTGATAATTCGTGTTGAACCACTTTTTCATCGCCAGAGCCTTAACATCGCCGTTTTTGCCCTGATAACCCCTCGCCATTGCAAAGTATGTATCGAGTGCAGACAGATCAAGAGCCTTGTACCTTTCCGGAACGGCATTAAGCAGAACAGCGGTATCAAGCATATTGTCATAGAAGGAAAAATCATTTGAGGGAATAAAGTCAATGCCGTTTGACTTCTGGACAATCCAATTTTCAAGGCGAATACTTTTTGCCGTTGCAAGCAGACTGTCAGCAGTAATCTCGTTTCTGAAATATTTTTCGGAAGCAAATTTCAGCTCACGGAGAGAACCGATTCTTGGGTAGCCGATTATTGATGTTTTCATATGTGTTATCCTTTCATTTTATGATTTGGTTGATATTATAATTATATCACAGTAATTTTTGATAGGGTAACACTTATTTTTTATGGTTAGTCATAGTTTTAAGATATGACATTGAATATTTTATAGAAATGTTCACAAAAACGGTGAAAATGAAAAAATCATCTCTTCTCCATCAACTTCTCATTCAAAGCCTGCAACCTGTAATAAGCCTCATTGCAATTATTCTGAAATTCGTCGATTTTATCTTGCGGACTGCTTTCGGATAAGTGTTTCTTTTCGTCAAGCAGTACTTTGCGTTCAGCTTTGAGAGCATCGTCGATCCGCTGTCGAAATTCCGGGTGGTTAGGAAAATTTCTCCTAAAATTAGCACTGTTGTTGCTGAATCTGTTGTAAATCTCGTTAATGGTATTGGAACGGCACTTTTTTTGTGCCACTTTGTTTCTGTCGGAGGAGTATTTCTTTTCACAATCGGGATTACCGCACAGGCACTTGTCATTCTCACGCTCAACGATTATCAGCTTGTGGCAGACACGACAGTTTCGGACTTTTTTGTTGCATTGGTTAAGAATATCCGAATATATCTGTATAAGCCCAATAAAGCTGTCATCGGTTATATATGCAACCTTGCTTTCCCCGTTAGCGTTGTAGTGGCATATATGAGCATCATAATCGGTGCTGTCGCTGCCAATGGAACGGAACATATCCCAATAGTGAACATCGGTTTCCTCAATTTTAGGCAGATTTCTGTATGAGGTCAGCATATCCTTTATTATCTGATTGTACTCGGCGGAGAATTTTTCGGCACTCTTTCTGGTTTCGGAAGAAAAAATGTGATGTTCACCGCTCTGTTCCTTGTGGATACGCATATAGTTTGTAAAAATAAAGAAAATAATGTAGTTGCGGAGCATATTCGCTCTCGGTGCTCTGCTGTAAATGCCGTTCAGTGCAGAAATGTACTGTTCGGCATTTTTGTTTCCCTGTGCTTCGGAAATGTTGTTGTACAAGCCGTTTGATGCTTCTATTATCTCCTCCATACGGTTATCGGCCATAGCAAGCTCATTCATTTCCTCTGCAAGTGTACCCAACTTGCGTGAGGACACCTGAATATCATTGCTGTTCCTGCCCTTTGTCAGATAATCGTGTATGTTCTCGTAGCTGCCGATAATTATAGTTTCACGTTCACTCCGCACATCAAGCACAAAGGCTATCGAAGCAGTAGTCAGTGATTCGGGGATCATAATCTCTGCTTTCATATTTTCTATTGTCTCCTTCCGTCCCTATGGGTATTAGTTACTTTCATATATCAGAATGACATAAATATTTATCTTTAATTCTTATTATAACTCAAAACCATTCGCAAGTCAAGAAAAACCGCTGAATATCAAAGGATTTTATGCGAATGGTTAGAGCTATGACATTCGAATTGTACCATTCACTTTGAGAATGACACACGATTTTAAGACATTTGCGAAAATGTGAGGTATAATGGGAGCAGGCTCAGGGAAAATCTGAGAGTTGAACAAAAGAAAATGGAGGTGCTGCTAATGAACAGCAGAGAGAATCTGCCGATGATGTTATCGGCAAACGATATTCAGGCAATGGGCTTCACGAGGACTATGGTTTACAAAATCCTCAGTTCCGAAGAAGTTCCCGTAGTTAAGATCGGAAGCAGGAAGTTCGTTCAGCGTGACAAATTTTTTGCTTGGCTGGACAGCAAAGAGAAAAGCGAGCTTGATGATAATGACAGGAGGAACAACAGATGACAGAAAAGAATAATGTTCCGGCAGTAGATGATATTCCTGCCGAACAGCAGACCGAATCCACAAAGCCGAAGCGTACCGATGAGGATAAGTTTCATGAGTTGTATGCAAAGCGTGACAAGCTCTTGAAGAGGTTGGCAGATGTAAAGGCACAGGAAAAGTCGTTGGATAAGCGTATTGCTGCTCTCAACGAAAAAATCAAGGAAATTGAGAGAACAAGGCTCTTGAATATGTGCAAGGAGAGAAACTGGACGCTCAGTGACCTTATGTATGTATTGGAAAGCATTCCCGAGGGAATGGATTTTAAGACATTCTCCAAAAAGGTCACAAAGAAGGCACAGCAGACCAAAAAGGAGGAACACGATGATCAGATTTAACGACGCACACATAATCGGCATCGACCACGGTTATGGAAATCTCAAAACCGCCAATACGGTTACCGCATCGGGAGTAAAGGTGCATGACATTGAGCCGCCATTCAAGAAGGAGCTTCTTGAATTTGAAGGAAAGTTCATCTGTATCGGAGAGAATCACAAGTCCTTCACAGCAGACAAGACCACAGATATGGATAACTACTATCTTACGCTTTATGGAATCGCAAAGGAATTGTCACTTGCGGGAATCACAGAAGCGAATGTTCATCTCGCTGTCGGACTTCCGCTCATGTGGTATTCGGAGCAGCGTGACAGATTTTCCGAGTATATGTTGCAGAACGAAAATGTCAATTTCATCTACAATAACAAGCAGTACAGCATTCATATTGAGGGCGTTTCGGTTTATCCGCAGGGATATTGTGCTGTGTATGACAGGCTCAAGGATATGAACGGAGTGAATATGATAGCCGATATCGGAAACGGAACAATGAACATTATGAAAGTCATCGACCACAAGGTCATCACCGACAGCTGCCGTACCGAAAAGCTGGGAGTTGAAAAGTGCGTGATAGAGATCCGCAATGCTCTTATGAACAAGTTTCACGAGGACATTGACGAAAGCATCATCAAAAAGTTTCTGATGAACACAGAGCAGGAGCTTCCGCAGGATTATGAAAACGTAATGAGATATTGTACC
>JAGAJY010000328.1 GCA_017848125.1 Oscillospiraceae bacterium | reverse complement strand
TTTCAGAATGTTTATGGTACGAAGCAAAATGGTGCGTGGCATTCCCTTTGAAACAACGCTTCCCGAAACTGCCGTTACAAAGTCCGAAGGTCTTGCGGCATTTGAAGCGTTAAGAGCTCAGGCAGCCGATGTTCCCGAAATGAGCCTTGACGAGATCAACGCCGAGATCGCTGCCGCAAGAAAGAGCAGGAGAAAATAAATGATAGTTTATGCCGTTATACCAAAAAATCCGCAGGTCTCCCCTGCGGATTTAAAATATCAGTATATCAAAGCCTGAGTAAGAAAGTGAGCCTTTTCATCTGTCAAATTTTTAAGTCTGTCAAGCAGCTCAATAAGTCTCTGCTTTTTTTCTTCAAAGTATTCATCATTCTGAAACGAAGCATAGCCGTCAAAGGAAGCCCAGCCGTCCAAATCAGCGCTTATATCATCATAAAGCCGCCTGCAGAAATCAAGCATACCTATATTATAATGCTTATGAACAATATCCTCATCATTCAGCGGACGGTTATCCTCGTCCTCAATAACAACATAACAACCGAAGAAGCTTACCGTGCATATGCACCGTCCCGGTTCAAGATATCCGCAAACGCAGAACGGACGCATATTCTCCAGCCCCGATATCGCCTGTTCAAGCCATACAAAGGGAATATCCGTAAGATAGCTGAGGTCATATCCCCCTTCGCCGTCAATGCTGAAACAGGTCCACCCGTGTTCAGGCTTTCCAAGCATATTTCCACACTCCTTCACCCATTCCAATACTTCCTGTCCAGCGACCTAAACTGCACAGCCTTAGCAATATGCTGACGGTCAATCATTTCGCTGCCGTCCATATCCGCAGCAGTTCTCGAAACCTTGATTATCCTGTCATATGCACGAGCTGAATGCCCCATACGCTCGAACACGCCTTTCAGAAGCTCCCTGCCCGAATCCGTCACAGGGCATACCTCCCTTATCACCGCAGAGGTGATGCCTGCATTGCAGGTAATATCCGTGCCCTTGAATCTCTCCAGCTGAATCTCCCTTGCCCTCTGAACACGCTCTCTCACCGCCGCCGAGGATTCCTCCTTAGTATTTGACGAAAGGTGCTCAAACTCCACAGGAGCGACCTCCACCTGAATGTCAAACCTGTCAAGGAGAGGACCCGAAATGCGGTTGATGTACGCCTTTGCCTTTTTCTGACCGCAGATACATTCCCTCGTAGGGTGTCCGAAATAACCGCAGGGACAGGGATTCATCGCCGCCACCAGCATAAATGAGCAGGGATATGTAACAGACCCCGACGCTCTGGAAATAGTCACCTGCTTTTCTTCAAGGGGCTGACGGAGAATTTCAAGCGCCTGACGTGAAAACTCAGGCAGCTCATCAAGAAACAGCACACCGTTGTGCGCCATAGAAATTTCGCCCGGACGGGGAATACTTCCGCCGCCCGCAAGACCGCTTGTGGAAATGGTGTGATGAGGCGTTCTGAAAGGACGCTTCACCACAAGGGGCGAATCCTTTGAAACCTCGCCGCATACCGAGCATACATTTGTGATTTCCAGCGACTCACGGAAGGTCATCGCAGGAAGGATAGTGGGAAGTCTTTTTGCAAGCATGGATTTTCCGCTGCCTGGAGGACCTATCATCAGCAGATTGTGTCCCCCCGCCGCCGCATATTCCATAGCCTTCTTAACCGTCTGCTGACCCTTCACATCGGCAAAATCCACCGTGTCAAAGCGCTCCTCGGGAAGCACCTCGTATTTTTTCACAGGCATTATGACCGATTCACGGGAGAAATGTCCAAGCACATCTCTGACATTTTCCACCCCGTAAACGGTAATGCCGTCAACAACGCTTGCCTCAAAGCTGTTCTCAGCAGGAACAAAAACCTCCTCAAAGCCGTATTCCTGCGCCTTTATCACCATAGGGAGAACACCGTTCACACGTCTCACATCGCCGTTTAAGGAAACCTCTCCGATAAACACGGTCTTGTCAAGATTATCCTCAATGTGCCCCATAATTTTAAGCAGTGCGGCGAAGATCGCAAGGTCGTGAACGCTGCCTGTCTTTCTTGTGTCCGCAGGAGCAAGATTCACGATGACCCTTGCCAGAGGAAAGGTAAGACCTGCACTTCGGAAAGCCGCCCTTATCCTCTCACGGCTTTCCTTCACCGCCGTATCGCCAAGCCCCACGATATCAAAGCAGGGAGTGCCCTTGCTTATTTCCGTTTCAGCCTGAACCTGAAAGGCATTAAGCCCCAGCAGACCCATACTGTTGATTTTAGCAAACATAATCAGCCGTTGTCCTTTCGGGAGCATTTTTCCGTAAGTCCATCGAGCCACAGAAGAATGTCATCATAAACCTCAAGCCTGTTTGTTTCGTTGAGAATTTCGTGACGAGCGCCGTCCCAAAGCTTCAGAGTAACATCGGAAAAGCCCTTTGCGTCAAGCCTTTTAAAGAATTCTGTAACGCCCTTTCCGTAGCTGCCCACAGGGTCAGCCGTACCGCTTGTTACAAGCATAGGCAGGTCTTTTCTTACCTTGCCGAACCAGCTGTTTGAATTGGCATAGCCTGCCAGCATAAACAGATCCCTAAAGCCCGAAGCGGTGAATACGAAATTGCATCTCCTGTCGCCGCAGTACCGTGCAACCACCTGTTCGTCCCTTGTAAGCCAGTCAAATTCCGTCCTTTTTTCCTCCACACGGGCATTGGACATTCCGAAAAGCAGATTGTTGAGCGTATAGGAACGGCTCTTTACACCGTGTCGCATAATTTCAGCGTCAGCTATCATGATCGCCATATCTATTGCGGGATTTCTTCCTGCCGTGCCCATAATAACCGCTCCGTCAGTATCCGAGCTGTATTTCGCAAGGAGACAGCGTGTTACCAGCGAGCCCATGGAATGACCCATAATAAAACGTGGAATCCTGCCGAACATCTGCCTGCCGATAAGCATAACGTGACGCACATCCTTAATAAGGCATATCCAGCCCTTGTCGGGAGCAAAATAGCCTAAATCGGGGTGCTCCGCCGCCGAATTTCCGTGACCCAGATGGTCGTGGCTGATAACCGCATAGCCGTTTTTGCAAAGGAAATCAATAAAATGCTCATACCTCTCCGCATACTCGCACATACCGTGTACTATCTGCACCAGCGCCTTAGCCTTGCCGTTCACGGGAGTGTAGATGTAATAGGATATTTTGTCCACCTTGTTTGAGCTTGTAAAGGAATGCTGTGATTTTATATAGTTCATAAACGACCGTCCTTTCGTGAAACAGAGATTTATTCTCCGTGTTTTTTTCGTCTTAATCCCTCGTCTGAAAGGGGATTTGATTCAATAGCGTTTCTTACATTCTCATTTGTGAGATGTGTGTATATCTCCGTAGTGGAAACGCTTGCATGACCGAGAATTTCTTTTAGCACCATAGGGTCAACATTTCCGTACTGATACATAAGCGTAGCGGCAGTGTGCCTGAGCTTATGAGTGGAAAGCCCCCTGTTGCCCATACCTATCCGCTCTATAGCCGCCGTAACTATCTGCTGAACACGCCTGTTGCTTATCCTTGTTTTACGCTTTGAGAGAAACAGTGCTTCCGTGGGAGCTTCGGGTCTTGCGGCAAGATACTGCCTTATAGCCTCGGCACAGCCGTTGTTGATATGAACTATCCTCTCCTTATTGCCCTTTCCCAGCAGTCTAAGGGTGCGGTCGTCCAGATCAATATCCTGAATATTTATCCCCACCAGCTCGGAAAGACGCATACCGCAGTTAAGAAACAGCATAAGGATACAGAAATCACGCTCATAAAAATCATCGGCAGGACTGATATTTTCGAGAAGCCGTCTGCTTTCATCAAGCCCCAAATATTTAGGCTGAGCTTTTTTGGGAGACGGCACATCGAGCTGCTCAACAGGATTTACCTCCAGATGAAAGCTTGTAAGCTTATTATTGCACACCGCCTTGTAAAAACCCTTGATAGCGGAAATTTTTCTTGCTCTTGTCTTGTCGTTGTTGCCCCGTTCCTCGGCGGAGTAGTTCAGATATTCGTAAACATCTGCGAGAGTGATGCCCGAAACCACCGAAAAAGGCACATCGGCAATAACATCAATATCATCGCCCTTTGCGTTCATTATATTCTCCTTGATATACCTGAGAAACAGCCGCAGGTCGATATAATAGGAGCTGATGGTTTTTTCCGACCGATTCTTTATCACTCTGAGATAAAAAATATATTCCCTAATGTACGCAGGACAGTCCTTCATATCCATTTCCGCTCACCGCCTTTTTAATAAAACCTTTATACTATAATTTTACCACACACGCAGTTGCCTGTCAATAAATAGAAATAAAAAAGCTCGCAGAGAAATCTCTCTGCGAGCCAGTCTGTCGATAAAGTTAACAAATAAAAAAAGTTGCACAAATAAACACAAGGTAAAAGTTTCGGTCAAGCCTTTTCAAAGGCTTGCGGGGTCGAGGGGCAGAGCCCCCGTCGCCCTCCGCAGAGGGCGAAATCCCCTTATTTCCGTGAAATAACGGAGCAAGGGGT
>JAGAJY010000023.1 GCA_017848125.1 Oscillospiraceae bacterium | reverse complement strand
TTAGAAGTATGTTTATGATATTATCATCTCCTGTCTGTGATATACTGTGTATATCGGTATATACACAGTATATCACAGACATTCACACCTGTCAAGTCCTTTTTGAAAAAAATTCTGATTTTTTTTGTGATTTTATTGAAATGGCTGTAAAAATACTGTATAATAAATTTAGAAATCACATATATTCGGGAGGCATATGAATGAAACAGGTTTATAAACTCAGAGGTTTTGTTTCCTTGATAGTATTAGTTATAATTGCTGCTTTGTTTCTGATATTCAGCTTTTTTTCATCAAACGGCGGTTTTTCTCTGTGGTTACCTGGCGGAGAAGCGTGGCATGCAAAGCCTCCTGCAAGAAAAATGATTTCTTATATGGAAGATAAATATGGGTGCGAGTTTCAACAAATTACTAATGAAGAATTTTTTGAAGATGCAGAATTTAGTGAGGATCGGTTTCATTCGTCACCAAATAGATTTGCTAATGAATGCAATGGAATAGTAGTGAAAACAAACAATTATCCCGACCATTATTTCTATGTTAGAAGTTGTTTCGGAGAAATTACAGACGACTACGGTTGTCATCTTGTTCAACCCGAAGCAGAAAAAATCATGCATGATAAACTATCTGATGCAATAAAAGATGAGTTTAAGGTAGCGTGCCCCCCATCTATCGGACAGGAAGAATATGCTGTTTCACTAACGGCTCAACAGTATTTACAATCCTGTAATTACAGATTAAAAATATTTATCAATTCAGACGGAGATGATAAAGAACAAACCTCGCAGAGAATTATCAACATATTAAAACAAGAATACGAAAAAGGAGTCATCAATAAAAGGTATGTGGCTATATACTATTTAAATCCAGAAATGTACAACAACATCGTAACAACTGAGTCAAAAACATATTATACAACACACGAAAAATCATTGCATTATGGTGACGGTATATATATAAAAGAAGAGGGGGATCGTGACTCATTAGCATTTAAATGGGATTACTAATATATTACACATTATAACAATTTGAGAATAATATCAAACATAAACATAAAAACCGCCTGAGAGAACAAAAATTCTCTCAGGCGGTTTGCTGTAATATTATATTACATATTTTCAACAGTCTCGATTCCGAGAATGTCAAGATGCTTGATTATCATTTTTCTTGTAAGAGCCGCAAGGGCAAGCCAGCTTGACTTCTTCTTTTCGTCAGTTTCGTTTATAATGTGGTTTTCGTGGTAGAAGCCCGAGAAGGACACCGCAAGCTGATATGCGTTTTCACAGATGTAGTTGGGGGCTTTTTCGTTCATTGCACGCTCGAATACATCACCTGTCATAAGCATTTTCAGCATAAGGTCACGCTCGCTTTCGGTATAAACGCCCGAAAGCTCAGCCTTGAAATCGCCTGCCTTCTTCATAATTGAGTTGATTCGGGAAACGGTGTAAAGCAGATATATTCCCGTTTTTCCCTCTGCGGACATAAACTTGTCAAGGTCGAAAACATAATCCTTGGAGCGGTGATTGATAAGGTCGCCGAACTTTATAGCCGCCATACCAAGCTTTCTTGCATAATCAGCCTTGTCCTCCTCGGAAACAAGCTGAGAGCCCTCAAGCCTTTCAAGCGAAGCGGAGGTAACGGTGCTGATAAGGTCGGAAAGGCGCATAACTCCGCCGTCTCTTGTCTTATAGGGCTTTCCGTCCTGACCGTTCATAGTGCCGAAGCCCAGAAATTCCAGAGCAGTATTTTCGGGAACAAGCTCGGCACACCTTGCACAGCGGAATACCTGTGTAAAATGAAGCTCCTGACGGTTATCTACAACATACCATATCTTGTCGGGGGAGAAGTCCTTGTTTCTCTGGATAATGGTTGCAAGGTCGGTAGTTGCGTAGATGCTGGAATTGTCTGATTTGCGGACGATAACAGGGGGCATGGGAGCTTTGTCGTCCTCCTTGGCAACATCGACTACCAGAGCACCGTCGCTTTCATAGGAAAGCTTCTTTTCCTCCAGAATGTTCATCAGCTCGGGTATAAACTTGTCAGCGTCGCTTTCGCCGTACCAGTAGTCAAAATCAACACCCAGCTTGGTATAATTATCCTTAAGGTCTTCAATTGAAACACGGAGAATCTCTTTCCAGAGAGCAATATATCCGGGTCTGCCGCTCTGAAGCTCAAAGGTAGCGGTATGAGCCTTGTCCTTGAAAACGTCGTCCTCCTTGCTTTTTTTGCTGGCTGTGGGATATATCTCGCAGAGCATTTCAGCATTGAGGGGGAAAACATTGTCCTTATCGGGGTCAAAATCCTCGGCAAAGCATCTTTCTTCGGGGTAACGCTCAGAAAGCTCGGTGATAACAAGACCTATCTGCAAGCCCCAGTCGCCCAGATGAACGTCGCCGTAAACCTTGTTTCCGCAGGCACGGGCAAGACGCTTGAGCGCCTCTCCGATTATGGCAGAACGCAGATGACCGATATGCAGAGGCTTGGCAACGTTTGGTCCGCCGTAATCAATGATGATGGTTTCGGGCTTTTCAGCCTGAGGAACACCGCAGAAGCTGTCAGAATCAATTTCACAGGCAAGGCTCAGCATATATTCGTCAGTCAGAGTCAGATTGAGAAAGCCGGGCTTTACAACCTCCGCCTTGCTGAAAATGCTTTCATTTCTGAGAACAGCCGCAACGTCCTCGGCTATCATAAAGGGAGCTTTGCGGTATATTTTTGCTCCCGCAAATGCGCCGTTGCACTGAAACTGGCACAAATCAAGTCTGTCAGAAGCGGTAACTGTACCCATTTTAGGGTCATAGCCGCATTTTTCAAAGGCTGCGGAAACAATTTCCGTCAGCTTTTTTGTTATTGACTGCATTATAATCAATCCTTCCGATAGTAATCCTTATATATTTTAGCACATATTTGCAAATAAGTCAAATATTACATTGAAAATGTATTTGCATTTTTTATTAAAAGATGATAAAATGAAAGCACATAAACATTTTTGGAGGAATTGCAATGCCTTTTTCACCCCGAACACTTGATTTCCTTTTTGAAAACAGATTAAATGACAGCCGTGTATGGTTCAATGAACACAAGGACGAATACAACGAATTTGTGGCAAAGCCCTTTAAAGAGTTTACCGAGGCTGTCACTCCTGCCGTAAAGGAAATAGACGAGCTTATAAGCTATATCAAAATTTCACGGATATACCGAGACGCACGGTACGCAAAGGGAAAATCGGTTTTCAGAGATAATATGTGGTGTACGTTCAGCAGGGGACGTGACCTATATAAATCTCTGCCTGCCTTTTATTTTGATGTATCGGGAAACGGCTTTGAATACGGCTGCGGATATTACGTTGCTTCTGCCGATACAATGAACGATATGAGGGAGCTTATCCTTAGTGACAGCCCGTATTTTACAGCCGCCCTTGACGCCTTTGAGAATCAGGACACATTTACGCTTTACGGCGATATGTACAAGAGAAACCGCTACCCCGATGAAAGTCCCGAAAAGCAGAACTGGCTCAACCGCAAGACTATCGGACTTTCAGCACACAGCACAGACTGGGATATGCTGTTTTCCGACAAGCTTGCGGAAAAAATAGCTTCCGATTTTGCGGCTATCGCACCCGTGTATGACTTCTTTATGAAAACCGAGGAGCTTTCTGCAGAGAAATAATGAAAAACGGCTGTCCTTTTATATTCAGGACAGCCGTTTGATGTGTTATGTAATCAATAAAGTGTGGAAATAAGCTTCTTCTTTTCGGCAGAAAATTCTTCTGCAGTAATCTCGCCGCTGTCAAGCTTTGCCTTGAGAGCAATAACAGCCGATTCAAAATCCGAAAGCTCTGCGGCTTTTCCGTTGGGGTTTACCATTATGGGTGCGGGAGCAGGCTTAGGCACTTCCTTAACAGGCTCAGGCTTTGCTTCAATGGGCTTTACTTCTTCAATAACGGGAGCAGGCTCATCAATAACAGGCTCGACCTCTTCAATAATGGGAGCAATTTCCTCTGCAGCAGGCTTTATATCCTCAGCTGCAGGAACAGGCTCTGGATTTATTTCGGGTATTTCCTCAGAAATAACAGGCTCAGGAATAATCGGCGTCTCAATCTTTTCAATGGGCTTTATTTCTTCCTTGACAGGCTCGGAAGCCTTGGGTGCGGGAGCAGGTGCCTTCGGAACAGGCATTGAAGAAATAATGCTGTCAATATCCTCAAGTTCTAAAATATTCTTTGCTTTTGGCTTCTCAGATGCAGGATTTTCTTCAGGCTTGGAAGCCTTGGGGGCAGGTATGGGGATATCATCAAATTCGTCAAGGTCGAACTTAGGTTTTTTGGGAAGGGGCTTGATGTCCTTCTTTGGTGTTTCAAAGTTTTCGAGAGCCTTGAAGGAATCGGCGAGCTCGCTGTTAAGCGCTGAAAGTGAAGCGGCAGACTTCTTGGTAGCAGGCGCTTTTTCGGGTACAGGCACAGGATCGGGAAGCTTTTCCACTGAAGGCAGGGGGGGCAGATTTGACTTTGACTCGTGCTGAGACTGCTCCTTTAAACGGGCATTTTCAAGCTCAGAGCGCTTCTTCTGATTTTCTCGCTCAATAGCTGCTTCGTACTTTTCCATATGAACAGCCTTAACTTCATTTATCTGCTGCGCAATTGCATTGGGATTTTCAAGGCAGGGAATAACAATTCTCTTGCGGTGAATAACGCCCTTTACATTAGTATCACACTGGATAAAGAGAGGCCATGGCTTTTTGATCTTGTCATTTACATAAACCTTGGTGATCTCCTCAAGAGGGCATACAAATCTCGAATAAACAGGATCGCCTTCTTTAGTGCCCTCCTGTTCGAGAATATATGCCTGTCCGAAAACGTGAGCCACAGTTATAGTGAGATACACCTCCTGGGGCTTTGCAAAGTTGGACTCTTTAAACAAAGACTCATATGCTGCGATCTTCTTTTCACTGTAAACGCTGGACTGGCTGCTCATTGATCATAACTCCATTCATTATATAAATTCAAATTTTTGCCAGAATTGGCACAACTTAATAATTTAGTTATATTATAACACACTTTTATTATGTTGTCAATTGTTTTTTAAAAATATAATGACAAAACGGTTACAAGTTTTTGGGCAGTTTTCACAAAAGATTGCGTATGTTATGATACATAAGCATTATTATAAACAATATATCAAACTATCCTGCCGTCTTTTATGGTTATTATTCTGTCTGCCTCTGCGGCAACAGCATTATCGTGAGTGATAAGTATCAGCGTCTGATTATATTTCTTTATTGTGCTTTTGAGCAGAGAGAGTATCTCCTTTCCCGAAGCGGAATCAAGGTTGCCTGTAGGCTCGTCGGCAAGAATTACCGAGGGCTTTGTTATCATTGCTCTGGCAATTGCCACACGCTGCTGCTGTCCGCCTGAAAGCTGATGGGGATAATGATTGAGGCGTTCTGTGATACCCATTACTTCTGCAATTTCGTTCAGATAGTCATTATCCGCTGCCCTGCCGTCAAGTGACAGGGGAACAAGGATATTCTCCTTTGCTGTCATAACGGGAAGGAGATTGAAGAACTGGAATACGAATCCAACCTTTCTTCTGCGGTATTCAGCAAGCTTTTCGCCTTTAAGGGAAAAAACGTCCTCACCGTCAACAGTAAGGTTTCCCGAGGTCGGAGAGTCCATTGCGCCGAGAAGGTGAAGCAGAGTGGATTTTCCGCTGCCGCTCTGACCTACAACAGCAACAAATTCGGATTTTGCAACCTCCAGGCTTACATCATTAAGTGCATTTACGGCGGTTTCGCCGCTGCCGTAGGTTTTTACAAGATTCTGAGCTTTAAGTATAATTTCATTTGCCATAATTTCAGATAATATGATTAAAAATCATATTTCTCCTTTCTCTTGATTGATGTACAGAATATAGATTCAGTTTGTTAATAAGTCTGTTTTATATATTAAATTATATCACATTGTTTTTTTAAAATCAATAGTCTGAGGGAAAAAGCGGAAATTTCCTGTTTGTGTCAAATATAAAAAATCAGTCAGTTAAATTGTTTAAAATGACAAAAAACACTTTTTTATATTTATAATGATAAAAAACTTATTTACATTTAAACGTTTTTGTGGTAATATTATACTATAAATAATGATGTGCAGATGTATATTTCTTAAGTTTATTCATCTGTCTTGAAAGGAATGAACGGCGCAATGAAGATAAGATTTAAGCTTGCAGGGCTTATGCTTATCATACTTATTGTTCCTATGATAATTGTGTCGGTTGTCTATGCCTCGAAATGTGCTTCCGCTATAACTGAGAGTCAGACAAGCTCGCTGGAAATAATCAACGGCGACAGAGCCGCTTATCTGAATGAATTTCTCGGAAATATTATTACCTCTCAAAAGTCCTTTACATCTGACAGTAAGGTTCGTGATTTTTCCGAATCTGCATTTTACGGTGATGTAGAAAACGATAATTTCGATTATGTGAATGACCTCATAAGGACCACTGTTAGACGTAACGAATCCGTTACAGATATGTATATAATCAGTGAAAATGGTAATATAATAGCTGCATACAATAAGGATAAAATAGGTCTTTATGAAGAAAAGTATCATGATTTTATTGATTATGCAGGTATGAACAGCGGAATATCTGGCATTTTTCCGCCTACCGCCTCTGATAAATGTCATTTCTATGCCTGCCGCAGAGTATATGCTCCCAATAACAAAAAGATAGGTGTTGCTGTTCAGAAGATAAGCATTGAAACGGTTGCCGATATGCTAAAAATTGAGGGCTACAGCAATTTTGCGGTTTCTCTTATTGTTGATTCAAACGGAAAATACATATCCAACAGCGTCAGCACCCCCCGAAAGCTTGAAGATGTTGTTGAGTTCAGGCTTATTGCAGAAAATGTTCCCGAAGCGATCCCTTTTTACGGCGAAACAAGAGTCAATGATACTGTAAAAAAAGACGCTGAGGGCTACCACATTTTCGGAACTCCCGTTAAAAACGGCGGCTGGAGCGTGGTGAGCATGTTTGAAAGCGCCGAGGCGCATAAAACTGCAAAGGCTACTGTTTCGGGCGCAAGAGTTGTGCTTATAATTCTGCTTGTGCTTGCCTGCGCTGCCGTGATAACAGTCTGCTACTTTTTCACAGAGCCTATAAACAAGCTTATCAAGGTCATTTCCAAGAAAAACAAGGGCGATATGCAGGTGCGGCTCGAATTTGACACTAATGATGAATACGGGCAGATAAGTACCGAATTCAATGCAATGTTTGACAGCATTTTCGAGAGTGAGCAGCGTTACCGCACTGTCGTTTCTATGATGGATAATGTGGTTTTTGAGATAAACCTTAAAACCTTCAAGGTATATGTTTCGGATAATTTCAATCAGAAATTCAGCTATCGTGCCAAGGACGACTCCATCGGTGAAAGCTTTTTGTACAAGATAAAGGTTTTCAAGGACGATATGAAGCGATACAAGGAAGATGTTGATTCCGTTGTTTCCGCTCAGGGGGAAGAATGGGAGGGCGAATACCGTATAAGAAACGCATACGGTGATTTTTCATGGATAAAAGTAAAAGGAAAGAAGTTCTTTGACCGAACAGGCGCTCCTTCCAAGATAATCGGTATGCTTATGGATATTGACCGAGAAAAGAAAAATGCCATTACGCTTGTTCAGAAAGCAAGCTTTGACGCTCTCACGCAGCTTTATAACCGCCCCACATTCCTGCGCACGCTTGATGAGGAAATGAGGGAATCTTATTCACGCAGAAGTCTTGATGCACTTATGTTCATTGACCTTGATGATTTCAAGCATTTCAATGATGAATACGGTCACAAGTGCGGTGATGAGGTGTTGCAGTTTGTTGCAGATACTATCAAGGAAGTTACATATGAAAGAGGCTTCGGCGGACGTCTCGGTGGCGATGAGTTTGTAATGTGTCTTACAAATCTTACCCTTATCGGTGATGCGGGAAAGGCTGCTGCTGAGGTTATCAGTATTCTTAATAGTGGATTTATATCCGAATCAACCGAAATGCATTTCAATATCCATTGCAGTATCGGAATTGCATTTTTCAGAGAAAACGGTTCAAATTCTGCCGAGCTTCTTGAAGCTGCCGACAATGCGATGTATAAGATCAAAAAGAGCGGAAAATCCAATTTTGCTTATGCAGGCGGAGAAAAAAATATCGAAGCTGTTGACGGTACAGCCACCTTTGACAATACATTTTTAAGATAATTTAAAACGACAGCCTGCGGATAACATTGGCTGTCGTTTTTGTTGGAGGTAAAAAAATGCTTGTAAGAGAAATTAAAGAAAACGAGCTTGATAAGCTCCTTGAGCTTTATACACATCTGCACGAAAAAGGGATACCTGAAAAGAATGAGCATCTCAGAAGCGTGTGGGATAAGATATGCGGAGACGAAAATCATCATATCATCGTTTGCGAGAAGGACGGTAAAATAGTGTCCTCCTGTGTATGTGTAATAATTCCCAATCTGACAAGGGAAATTCGTCCCTATGCTTTTGTGGAAAATGTTGTCACACATTCGGATTACAGAGGAAAGGGATATGCTACAGCCTGTCTTGATTATGCAAAGGTGCTTGCGATTAAAGAAAACTGTTACAAAATGATGCTTCTGACAGGCTCAAAAAACGAAAGCACCCTAAAGTTTTATAAAAAAGCAGGTTACAACAGCAATGACAAGACAGCATTTATTATGTGGCTGTAAAATTTAAGGGGGTTAATATGGCAGTATCAATTATCAAGGCAGAATATAAATGCGGTGTACAAAAGGTATGGGACACAGTTACCTCTCTTGACAATTATTCGTGGCGAACCGACATTGACAGAATAGAACGGGTCAGTGAAAATAAGTTTATCGAATACACAAAAGACGGCTTTGCGACACACTTTACAATTACCGTTGAAGAACCTTGCAGGCGCTGGGAGTTTGATATTGACAATGAAAATATCAGCGGACATTGGACAGGGGAATTTAATCAGAAGAACGGTTTTACGGAAATCATCTTTACAGAGGACGTTACCGCCAAAAAGCTGCTTATGAAGCCATTTGTGAAAGCTTTTCTGAAAAAACAGCAGGCACAGTATGCTGACGATCTGCGTAATGTATTGGAGGAATAACCGTTATTTTACGCCAGAGCGTCTTATTTCCGATATAAATTCATTGGGGTCATCTGCTTTCATAAGTCCTGACATTATGCACGCTCCCGAAGCCCCCGACTGCCTTATGAGATGCACGTTTTCGGCATTGATACCACCGATTGCGAATACAGGAATACTTACATTATTGCATATTTCTCTGAGAAAATCTGTCCCTCTGGGGGGCAGATTTTTTTTACATTCTGTGGGAAAAATATGCCCCGCAATAAGATAAGAAGCTCCATTTTTTTCGGCGGTAACCGCTTCTTCTGCGGAATGAACAGAAGCTCCGACTGTGCGAAAATCTTTGCCCTTTCCCGAAATAAGATCCTCATATGAAAGGTGAATCGAATCACAGCCAAGCTGTATTGCTGTATCGGTAAAGCTGTGAAGGGACAGGGGAGTGCCATGCCGTCGGCAGATGGGAATGACCTTTTGGGCTAGAGCCTTGTATTCTTCGCAGGAAAGGTGCTTTTCTCTGAGAATAATTCTGTCTGCACCTGAAACGCAGATTTTTTCAAGCTGACCGAAAAAATCCTTTGCCAGCTCTGCCTGAGTAACGCATATTACCTTAAACATAGATATACTCCTGCATCACAGGCTGCATTCCAAGCTCCTCAACAGCGCTGTAAACCTGTGTAACACTTCTGGGGTCTGATATTTCAAACTGCTCGTCGCCCTTGTCTGCCGAATCGCTGTGCTCGCCGATCCCCACATTAACTCCTGCAGAAATTTTTGTGGCGGCTATTTTTACAGCGTTGTTTCTGAATCGTTCACATTCTCTGGTCGATATGGTTATGCTTGCATAAGGAAGAAAAATGCGATATGCACAGATTATCTGCAAAAGCTGTCTTTCCGTAACGTTTACCGTATTTACAGGCAAGGGGGATTTTGATGGGCGCAGTCTTGGGCAGGACATAGCTATTTCGGCGTGGGGGTATTTTTTCTGTATCAGATGTGCGTGAAGTCCTGCGGCGAATGCGTCTTTACGGAAATCCGAAAGCCCCGAAAGGGATGCAAAGCCCACTCCTCTCATTCCGCCTATCAATGCTCTTTCCTGTGCATTGAAGCGATAGGGGAATACTCTTTTGTGTCCGCCGAGATGAAGCTGAGCATAGCTGTCAGAATCATAGGTTTCCTGAAATACGGTAACAAAGTCAGCGCCGCATTCGTGAAGATAACGGTATTCATCGGTATTCACAGGATATACTTCGAGACCGATAACACGAAAATATTTCCTTGCTGTTTTGCAGGCTTCGCCGATATATTTTATATCTGAATATTTTCTGCTTTCGCCTGTGAGAATAAGTATCTCCTGCAATCCTGTTTCGGCGATTGCTTTCATTTCCTGTTCAATTTCCTCTGCATTAAGTTTTGCTCGCCTTATGGTGTTTTTACAGTTGAATCCACAGTAAACACACTGATTTTCACAATAATTTGATATGTAAAGAGGGGTAAACATATAAACAGAGTTTCCGAAATGCTTATTCCTCTCTCTCATGGCTTTTTGTGCTATATCCTCCAGAAAAGGCTCTGCGGCAGGGGAGAGAAGAGCCTTGAAATCCTCCTCTGTGCATATGGGGCTTTCAATAGCCGAAGTTACATCTTCCGCCGAATAGCTTTCGGGGATATAGCTTTTCATCTGAGAAATTACCTTGTCCTGAATATCCGAACCGATATTTTCCATTCCGTCCATATATTCAAGATGATTTATCATAGACATATTAGTTTCCTACCTTGCATTGATTTAGTCGTGAAGAAATCCTGTCAGCGGTGATGAAGCGCTGGCTGTTTCTCTTACCTTGCCTGTTCCCGAAAGAAAAGCCTTTCTGCCTGCTTCTATTGCCAATCTGAACGCCGAAGCCATTTCGGGAATATTACCTGCTGTGGCTATAGCGGTGTTTGCCATAACAGCAGCAGCACCCATTTCCATAACCTCGCATGCCTGAGAGGGCTTGCCTATGCCTGCGTCAACTATAACAGGCAGGTCTATCTCATCAATAAGGATTTTGATGAAATCTCTTGTGCAAAGACCACGGTTGCTGCCGATAGGTGCGGCAAGGGGCATTACTGCCGATGCGCCTGCATTTGCCAGATCTCTTGCAATATTAAGGTCGGGATACATATAAGGAAGAACAATAAAGCCTTCCTTTGCAAGAATTTCAGTAGCCTTTACTGTTTCGTAATTGTCGGGCAGAAGATATTTTGAATCTCTTATTACCTCGATTTTTACAAAATCACCGCAGCCAAGCTCTCTCGAAAGTCGTGCTATCCTGACCGCTTCCTCGGCGTTTCTTGCCCCAGAAGTATTGGGCAGAAGCGTAACTCCCTCGGGAATATAATCGAGAATATTTGCCGCTCCTCCATTGTTTGCCCGTCTGAGAGCGAGAGTTATTATCTGAGCGCCTGCATTTTCAACAGCCGCTTTGATAAGATCGAGAGAGTATTTTCCCGAGCCGAGAATAAATCGTGATGTGAACTCACGTCCGCCTAAAATAAGCTTGTCTTCCATATGTATTTACTTCCTTTCATCATTATAATAATATAATAAATAGTTCTGATATCAGCCGCCACCCATAAATTCCACAATTTCGATTTCATCGTCGAGCAGTATGATTCTGCTGTCATATTCGGATTTAGGCAGAATTTCGCCGTTATACTCAACAGCTATTCTTTTGCCGTACCCTTCACGTTCAATAAATTCCGAAAGTGTCATTTCATCAGCAGAGGAGACAATTTTTCCATTGATTTTAGCCATTTGTGATACTTCCTTTCTAATAAGGTAAAAATAAAAAGGCGCACCAAAGAAGACACCCGTGGTGGTGTCCCCCTTCGTGCGCCTGCATTATGCAAGTGGACTCTGAAATTATTTTAGCATAAATCTATGCATTTGTCAATAGTCAGATTAGAATTATTCAACGCTTTCCATTGATTTGTTGAATTCGTCGATAAGAACTGTAGCTGCATCAGCAAGAGAATCTCTTACAGAAGACCAGTCAAGACC
>JAGAJY010000327.1 GCA_017848125.1 Oscillospiraceae bacterium | reverse complement strand
CTCAATTGCCGTAACTCCGAAGCCTTTGAGCAGCATAAGAATTTCCTCGTCAATGCAGTCGGGACGAGTCGAAATTCTTATGCCGCAAAAGCCGCCGTTTCCTGTGTATTTTTTTGCACGCATAAGCAGGGCAGTCATATAATCCCTGTCAATTGCGGTGAAGCTGCCGCCGAAAAAAGCAATTTCTGTTTCTGCTCTGCGGCAGGGCTCGGTGATATGCTCATACGCTCCTCTGATTATTTCCTCAGCCTCGTCGGGAGTGGGAGCGTGGGCAGTCCTGCTGATAGTTCTCTGGTCGCAGAAGGAGCAGGCGTTGGGGCAGCCCTTGTGAGGAATAAAGACCGATATGTTAGCGTGAGCCATATCAGACCTCACAGCCCATTAAGGTAAGGGCTTCCTTTGCAGCCTGCTGTTCAGCCTGCTTTTTGCTGTGACCCTCGCCGTGACCGATAACATTGGTGTTAAGGCAGACTTCCACAACAAAATGTCTGTCGTGGTCGGGACCCGACTGGCTTCTGAGAACATATTCCACCTTTTCCTCGGGATTTCTCTGAATTATCTCCTGAAGAATAGTCTTGTAATCCTGCAGCTTCTTTGCGGAATTTTTGTCAAGATCCTTGGGGATAAAGCCGAGAACGTATTCCCTTGCGGTTTCCATACCGCCATCAAGGAATACAGCGGCAATGACAGCCTCAAATGCGTCGGAAACGATAGAAGGACGGTTTCTTCCTCCCGTGTTTTCCTCGCCCTTTCCGAGAAGGATATAGTCACCCAGCGATATCTGCTTTGAAAACTCAAACAGAGCCTTTTCGCAGACAAGAGAGGCTCTTATCTTTGTCAGGTCGCCCTCGGGGAGATGTCTGAAATTCTTGAACAGATGCTCGGATATGACTATCGACAGAACGCTGTCACCTAAAAATTCCAGTCTTTCGTTGGAGCTTCGTCCTTTTTTGCACTCGTTTGCATATGACGAATGTGACAAAGCTTCGTGAAGCAGATTTTTATTTTTAAAGCTGTATCCGATTTTTTCCTCAAAGGCATTCAGCCTTTTTGAGAGATCCTTTTCATTCATTTCGGGAATGATTCCTTTCAAATATTATAGCACAATCGTTCTAAATAAGTCAATAGATAAATTGTAAATCTCGAAACACTTGTGCGAATTTAGTTATCGCTCTTTGCCTTGCAGCTTTCCAGAGCTCTTGATATTTCGCCGATGAAATCACCGTCAACACAGCGTTTTGCCTGTCTTACCGCATTGTAGAACGCTTTTGCGTCCGAGCTGCCGTGCGCCTTTATAACAGGCTTGGAAATGCCCATAAGCACAGCGCCGCCCACTTCCTTGTAGTCAAGCTTTTTCTTGAAAGCCTTGACCTTTTTCATAATAAGCAGTGCCGCAAGCTTTCCTGTTATGCCGTCTGTGAGCATACCCTTAAGCTCGCCTGCAAAGAATGAGCCCATACCCTCATAAAGCTTCAGGGCAA
Organism: Oscillospiraceae bacterium; assembly: GCA_017848125.1. Taxonomy (GTDB): domain Bacteria; phylum Bacillota; class Clostridia; order Oscillospirales; family Ruminococcaceae; genus Huintestinicola. The sequence continues at coordinate 19,723 of JAGAJY010000327.1, read as the reverse complement.
TGTTTCCCGTAAAGCCGTCCGAAACAGCAACCTGACAAACGCCCTTGGGCATTTCTCTTGCTTCAAGATTTCCGTAGAAATCAACAGGAGCATTTTGCAAAAGCTTGTATGCTTCCTTTTCAAGCTCTCTGCCCTTGGTGTCCTCCGCACCAACGTTCAGAAGTCCTACCTTGGGGGATTTCACACCCATTACCTTCTCCATATAGCAGCTGCCCATAATTCCGAACTGCATAAGCATTTCGGGGCGGCAGTCAACGTTTGCGCCGCCGTCCATGAGTATAAGATGACCATTTGCTGTGGGAAGAATTGGAGCAAGAGCAGGGCGCTTAACGCCTTTAAGCCTTTTGGCGATAAAAGTTGAGCCTACCACAAGAGCGCCTGTGCTTCCTGCGCTTACAAATGCATCGCCCTTGTCATCAGCCAGAGCCTGAAGTCCCACCGCCATAGAGCAGTCCTTGCGGCTTTTAACTATCTCCGTAGGCTCTTCGTGAATGTCGATGACCGACTCCGTATGTATTATGGATATTCTGTCAAGGCTTATACCGTTTTTCTCGGCAGTTTCCCTGATTATTTTTTCATTTCCCGTGAGGGTAATATCCACATCAAAATCCTTAACAGCCTGTGAAACGCCTTTTATAACCTCGAGAGGAGCGTTATCTCCGCCGAAAGCGTCAACGATTATATTCATAGTTATGTACCGTCCTTTTCAATGTATTTTACGGGAACAGATTTTGTGAGCCATACGCCGTTTTTGGATATGAAAAACTCATATCCGTCCTTTTCCATCTGTTCGCAGTCTATTTTAAAAATAACAGGCTTTCCGTGCCGTTTTCCTACAGCGATAGCCGTTTCTCTGTCAGGAGACAGATGAACATACTGCCTTGACATAGGTTTAAGTCCCTCATTCATAATGCTTTCAACGGAAGATTCAGCCGTTCCGTGAAAAAGAATGGCAGGAGGGCTTTTGAGTTCAAGGTCAATATTAACATAGGAAAGGGAATGACCCTGATTTGCCCGTATCTTTGATTTATCCTCATTGTAGGAATATCTCTGCTTGTTGTTTTCCGCAACTATCCTGTCAAGGTCATCTGCAGAAAAGCCCTTGAATTTCCTTGCCACACCACGGATAAGACTGTCCGTATCGGCATAGCCCTTTTCGTCAAGGGTCACCCCTGCGGCTTCGGGGCTGTGTCTGAGAACAAGGCTTATGAATCTGCCTGCTTTTATATCGTCCGTATTAAACACCGTCCTTTTCAGCCGTTATTGTATATGGCTTACGTCAATGAATTTTCCCTGAATGTGATTTTTGATAAACTCGTTGAATTCCTCAACGCTCACATCACCCAGAGAATCCCTTGCAAGAATGTAGCATGTGTTTATGTATTTGTTGCTGCTTGTGTAAAAGTGCCAGCAGGTGCTTGTACAGCGGATATGGGTAATGCTTTCATATGGAACACGGTAATCGTTCATTCCTATCCTTGCATTGAAGGCATTGCTGAAAAAGGAGAAATATATTCTTGCTTCGGAGCGGAAATGATAGACAGAAGCTGTCATGACAGCAAGATTTACAAGCAGAATAATCAGACAGATTATTATCTGAACAGCGTTTAATTTATCAAAAAAATGATTTGCGAATACAAACGGCAATATAGACGCCGTCACGCTCGGAATCGGTATCACCATTCCAAGAATGCACAGAACCGTAAACCGCTTCGGATTCAGCTTTCGGTATTTTATTTTTGAATCGAACTCGTAAACCGTACCGTCCATAGCCATTGCCGCTCCTTCCGCATTTATTCGGATTTTTTTGAATCAAGGATATATGCGATTATGTGAAGAATACCTGCCGCACCCCATACAGCCGCTATGATATAGCTTTTGTCGATGATATAGATAACTGCAAGGGCTATGCATAAAAGCATAGTTATGCATTTTAATATGTTTCGAACCTTATCGCTCATCTGAAATACCCTCCATATATTCCTCAAACGCCGCCAGCGCCCTGTCAGCCACAGCCTGATAGCGTTCCTGCTTGTCCTTTATCCTGACCCCTATATCGGGGAGGATACCCATATTTGCGCCCATAGGCTGGAAATTCTCAACCGTTTCATCGGAAATATATCTCGACAGCGCACCTGTCATAGTTTCACGGGGGAGAATAAGGGGGGCTTTGCCATCAAGCCGTCTTACAGCGTTTATTCCCGCAAGGATACCCGAAGCGGCGGATTCCATATAGCCCTCAACGCCTGTTATCTGCCCGGCAAAGAATATTTCGGGAGAATTTCTCATTGAGAAATCGCCGTTCAGAAGTCTGGGGGAATCAATAAAGGAATTTCTGTGCATTACGCCGTACCGCACGAATTCAGCATTTTCAAGCCCCGGTATCATCGAGAAAACACGCTTCTGTTCGGGGAATTTCAGATTTGTCTGAAAGCCCACAAGGTTAAAAAGCGTTCCCTCGGCGTTTTCACGTCTTAGCTGAACGACTGCATAGGGCTTTATACCCGTTCTGCTGTCTGTCAGACCCACAGGCTTCATAGCGCCGTATCTTGCGGCGTCCTCGCCTCTTTTTGCAAGCACCTCTATAGGCATACAGCCCTCATAAACGGTAAAATCGTCCCGTGAATTTTCAGGGCGGTCAAAATCGTGAACGGGAGCAGACTGCGCATTTACAAGCTCGCTGTGAAATGCAAGATATTCTTCCTTTGTAAAGGGGCAGTTTATGTAGTCGTCGCCCCCTCTGCCGTAGCGTGCGGCAAAGAAAGCCTTGTCCATATTCACGGAATCAAATGTGACAATGGGAGCGGCGGCGTCAAAAAAGCTGAGTCTGTTTCCGCACAGCCTGCCTATGCTTTCGGCAAGTCTGCCTTCGGTGAGAGGACCGCTTGCAATAATACAGCAGCCCTCGGGTATCTCCTGGCATATCTCGTTTTTTACGGTAATATTCGGGTGGGAGCGTATTTTTTTCGTAACGCTGTCCGAGAATTTTTCCCTGTCAACGGCAAGAGCTCCTCCTGCCGCAACAGCGTTTTCCTCCGCACAGGGAACAGTTACCGAGCCTAAACGCCGCATTTCCTCTTTGAGAAGTCCTGCCGCCGAATTGACACGGGAGGCCTTCAGAGAGTTTGAGCATACAAGCTCCGCAAATCCGCCGTATTTGTGGGCAGGGGAAAATTTCAGGGGCTTCATTTCAATAAGCGTGACCTGCGCCCCTGCCTGAGCCGCCGACCATGCAGCCTCACAGCCTGCAAGTCCGCCGCCGATAACGGTTATTTTCTTTTCCATAGATTATTTTTCCTTTTTAATGGCAACCTCGTAGCCGCAGCCCTCTTTAAGGCAGAACATCTTTCCGCCTTTTTTGAAAAGCGTTGTGCCGTTGTTGCACTTGGGGCATTTATCAGAAACGGGAGTGTCCCATGTCATAAATGCGCAGTTGGGATTGTCCTCACAGCCGAAATACTTCTTGCCCTTCTTGGATTTCTTTGAAAGTATCTTCTTGCCGCACAGAGGGCATATGCCGCCTGTGGGCTTGACTATCTTCTTTGTATTGGTACACTCGGGGAAGCCTGTGCAGGCAAGGAATCTGCCGAAACGGCCTATTTTTATGACCATAGGCTTACCGCAGACCTCGCAAACCTCGTCTGTTTCCTCATCGGGAACTTTTACCCTCTTTCCCTCCATGGCAGTTTCCGCCTTGGTGAGAGTTTCGGCAAAATCGCCGTAAAACTCCCTGAGAGTTTCAACCCAGTCTCTTTCGCCTATTTCAACCTTGTCAAGGCTGTTTTCCATCTGAGCGGTGAACTTGGTATCAACTATCTGCTTGAAATGAGCTTTCAGCAGGTCTGTTGTTACCTCGCCAAGCCCTGTAGGCTTCAGCTGCTTTCCGTCCCTCTCAACGTAAAAGCGGTTGATGATGGTGGAAATGGTGGAAGCATAGGTAGATGGTCTGCCGATACCGTTTTCCTCCATTGCCTTGATGAATGAGCCTTCGGTGTATCTTGCCGGGGGCTGGGTAAAATGCTGCTTGCCCTCGATATTTTTTAGCTTTAATACATCACCTGTATTTATTTCGGGAAGGACCTTGTTTTCCTCGTCGTCCTTGGATTCCTCGTAAAGAACGGTGAAGCCCTCAAATTTTACGGAATAGCCCGTAGCCTTGAACATACAGCCGTTTGCGTCAATATCAACGGAAACCGTGTCCATCAGAGCATTAGCCATCTGGCTTGCAATAAATCTTTCCCAGATAAGCTTGTAAAGCTTGTACTGCTCGGGAGTAAGGCTGTCCTTTACTCTTTCGGGGGTTATCTCTGGGGTTGAGGGGCGGATAGCTTCGTGAGCGTCCTGAGCGCCTGCCTTGGTCTTGTAAACCTTGGGGGAGGCAGGCAGGTAGTTCTTTCCGTACTTCTCCTCGATATACTTGTACGCCGCCGCTCTTGCCTCGTCGGAAACTCTCAGGCTGTCTGTTCTCATATATGTGATAAGACCCACAGCGCCCATACCTTCAATTTCAACACCCTCGTAAAGCTGCTGTGCGGCTCTCATAGTCTTAGCAGTCTGGAAACCAAGCTTTTTGGCTGCCTCCTGCTGCATGGTAGATGTGGTAAAGGGTGCGGCAGGGGATTTTCTTCTGACGGATTTCTTTACTCCCGAAACAACAAACTGAGCGCCCTCTATCCTTGCAAGAACAGCGTTTGTTTCGCTTTCAGAATGAAGCTCGGTCTTTGCTCCGTCCATACCAACGAATGAAGCGGCAAACTGCTTCTTAGACGAGGGAGCAGTCATTTTAGCGTCAATTGACCAGTATTCCTCGGGCTTAAAAGCGTTTATCTCCTTTTCCCTGTCAGCTATCATCTTTACAGCGGCGGACTGAACTCGTCCTGCGGAAAGACCTCTCCTTACCTTTTTCCAGAGGAAGGGTGACAGCTTGTAGCCCACGATCCTGTCAAGTATTCTTCTTGCCTGCTGAGCGTTTACCAGATCAAGGTCGATGGAACGGGGATTTGCCATACCGTTCTGAACGCCTGTCTTTGTAATTTCGTTAAAGGTAACACGGACAGGCTCGTTCATATCAATATCCAGAAGCTGTGCCAGATGCCATGAAATAGCCTCTCCCTCTCGGTCAGGGTCTCCTGCAAGATATATCTTGTCAGCCTTCTTTGCGGCTTTTTTCAGTGAGGAAATAACCTCCTCCTTGTCCTTCATAGGCACATAGACAGGTTCGAAATCATTATCCACATCAACGCTTAATTTTGATTTGGGCAGATCTCTGACATGACCCATAGATGCGGCTACCTCATAGCCTGCACCCAGATATTTCTGAACGGTTTTCGCCTTTGAGGGCGACTCCACGATTACAAGATTTGACATATAGCTTTATCTTCCTTTCAAGAGGGCTTATGTTTGCGGCAATATGTCTTTGAGCCGCATAAGTCCTTGGTCTGACAGTCTGACTGCCTGACTTTATCTTAAATCCTGCGTAAAAAAGCAGGTAATATTATTTGCATTATTTCAGCTGAGACTGTAGCTGCCGCCTGCTGACTGAACATTTCCCATAATTTCAAGCTCTGTGAGAGCGGAAAGTATCTGGTCTATTTCGGTGTCAAGCAGTGCTGAAAGCTCGTCTGCACGGAGCTTTCCTTTTTCGGAAAGCTGTCTGACTATTTTATTCTGAACGGGGTCGGTAAACTGAGCAAGCTCTGCTTCGCCAAGCTTTTTCTGAACAGGGGATAGCGGAGCTTCCTTTTCAGTGTTCTCAGCTTTTTCTTGAACGGCTTTTGCAGCTGATTTCTTTGCCGATTTAGCCTTGACTTTATCGGAGATCTCCTTTTCGATTTCAGCCCGTTCCGATTCCTCGGATATTTTTCTGATGATCTCAAGCCGCTCAGCCGTTCGTTCATTTTCGATTATTATATGCGGCGAATTTATACAGTATTCTCCGTAAATATCACGAGCGCCCATAAGGGGGATCGCACCGTCACGGAGAAGGGACGCATTGCCTTTGTAGCGTGTATCGAAAATATCACAGGGAGGAACAGCAAACACAGGCTTTCCCTGATTTATTGCGTGACCTGCGCTGTTGAGCGAGCCGCTTTGTGCGCCTGCTTCTATCACAGCGACACCCATGGAGATTCCTGCAAGGATACGGTTTCTCAGCAGGAAATTTCCCGGATATGGCTGTGTACCGGGGAGAAACTCGGATATGAACGCACCGTTTTCCTCGATAAGACTTGCATAATTCAGGTTTGCTCTGGGATAAGGATAATCAATTCCCGAGCCGATGACCGCATAGGTGCGTCCGCCGCTTTTCAGACATTCAAGATGAGCGCAGATGTCAATGCCCTCAGCGAATCCGCTGACTATCTCAAAGCCGTGAGATGAGAGAGTATGTACGATAGCTGCGGCGGTTTTTCGGCTGTACTGAGAAGGTTTTCTTGTACCCACGATGCCGATATTCAGCTTTTCGTTCAGCCCCGAAATATCGCCCTTGTAAAACAGCAGGGCAGGGGGATTGTAAATGTGCCTGAGAAGAGACGGGTATGCATCTTCATCAATAGTGACGATTTTCATATTCTTCTTTTCACACAGCTCCATAATGCTTTCAGCCGCAGAAAGTGAAACTCCGTCAACGCTGCGCAGAGCCTCGGGACTCATTCGGCTTCTCAGCTCGCCGTCCTCTCTGACAGCGGAAAAAAGGCTTTCGGGGTCGTCAAAATTCTCATTCAGCTCGCAAAGTGTCTTTGATGCGGGACCGAAAGCGGCAGCAGCCCATAATCTGTAAAGTCTGCGGTAATATGCGCCGTCATCTTTATTCATTTACCGATTTCCTTTCAGAATGATATTTTAAAGTGTCATTTGTTTTTTGAAAGCTCCCACATAATTATTCCTGCCGCCATAGCAGCATTGAGGGAGTTTATAGTTCCGTGCATTTTTATTGTAAGAAGCGTATCGGCAAGAGCGGCGTCCTCCTCGGACAGACCATTGCCCTCGTTTCCGATTATGACAGCACCGCCCTGTGAAAAATCACATTCCGTAAGTGACCTTGCTTTATCCGAAATGACTGCCGCAAAAACGGGGATACCTCTGCTTTTCAGCTCATTTACCGCATTTGCGATATTATCCGTCACAATGGGCACTCTCATAAGGCTTCCCATAGCCGAGCGGACAGTTTTGGGGTTGTAGATATCACAGCAATTGCAGGCAATAACGCAGTCTATACCGCAGGCGTCGGCAGTTCTGAGCATTGTGCCCATATTCCCGGGGTCCTGGATATTATCAAGCACAAGAACAGTGCTTCCGTTCTTTATTTTATCATAAACCGCAGATTTGTCAATAGCGGGCATTGAGCAAATCGCAAATATTCCTTGGGGCATTTTCGTTTCAGAAAGGGCTTTGGCAAGCTCATCGGATATTATGCTGAAAATTTTCGCAGGATAGCTTTTAAAAAGAAGCTCCAGAGCTTCGCCGTATTTTTCCTGTGCAGATGCGGTGAAAAAAACACTGTGCAGCTCTATAGCCTCGGCGGCGGCGTCAGAAACCAGCCTTGCACCCTCAATGATGAATTTTCCTTCTTTTTTTCTTGCCTTCTTATCCTCGGAAAGACGTCTGTAAAGCCTGATTTTTTCGTTGTCTGGTGATGTGATGCTGTTATATACGGTCATAGCGCTCTCCTTTAATGGGATTTACGGAAAAAAGCTGTATCACAACGGACAACGCCTTGTGATACAGCCTGATTGCCTTGAATTAAAGAGCAGCCTTAGCCTTTTCGGTAAGTGCTGTAAAACCTGCTGCGTCGCTGATTGCGATCTCAGAGAGCATCTTTCTGTTAAGAGTGATGCCTGCCTTCTTAAGACCGTTCATAAATGTAGAATAGTTCATACCGTTCATCTTGCAAGCAGCGGAAATTCTTGTGATCCAGAGCTTTCTGAAGTCACGCTTCTTGAGACGTCTGCTGATGTATGCATAGTTGCCTGATTTCATTACGGCTTCCTTAGCCATCTTGAAATGCTTGCTCTTAGCGCCCCAGTAACCCTTGGCGAGCTTTAAAGTTTTATTTCTTCTCTTACGAGTAGCCATTGCTCCCTTAACACGAGCCATAGTATTTTACCTCCAAATATGAATTATAGTTCTCTTTTACGATGAAGCACGCCGATTACTTGTAAGGCATAAGCTCCCTGAGTGTAGCAGCGTTAGCTGAGCCTGCAATACCCATATTGCGGGCAATTCTCTTACGCTTGTGATCCTTCTGAGTAAGTCTGTGTCTCTTGTTGGTCTTCTGATACTTAACAAGACCGCTCTTGGTGAGCTTGAAACGCTTCTTAGCGCCGGAATGTGTCTTCTGCTTTGGCATGGAAATATCCTCCCTTTTATTTTTACAGTTATTTTGAAAAACGAAGTTACTTTGAAGCCTTAGGAGAAACGAACATTACAAGTGCTCTTCCTTCCATCTTTGCAGGCTTTTCAACAACTCCCGCCTCAGAGCAGGCGTCCTTGAATTTTTCAAGCAGCTCTTCTCCAAGCTGAGGATGAGCGATGGCACGCTTACGGAAACGAACGGAAACCTTTATCTTATCTCCGCCCTTGAGGAACTTGACAGCCTGAGCCGCCTTTGTTTCAAAATCGTGGGTGTCGATGGTGGAGAACATTCTTATCTCCTTTATTTCAACTACCTTCTGATTCTTTCTTGCTTCCTTTTCACGTTTAGCCTGTTCAAACAAATACTTTCCGTAGTCCATGATCTTGCACACAGGCGGAGTAGCCTGAGGTGCGATCTTTACAAGATCGAGATCCTTTTCTGCTGCAAGCTTCTGTGCGTCCTTTGATGACATAAGACCAAGCTGTGCACCGTCGGGACCTATTACTCTGATCTCCTTGTCACGGATTTCTTCATTGATCTGAAGCTCCTTGCTATCCTTGTTAGCTATGGCGAGCACCCCCAAAAATTCAAATTAACCATAAATGAATGTGAAATATAAAATCGGCAGAACCAAAGCTCCGCCGAATAATTTCCGTAATGACCCTATTATCCCGATCATATTATCGGAACAGTAAGTGCATTTAAAAATTATTGACCACTGCGTGCCTTTGCAGCAGGGTGAGAGCGGAAAGCTCTGCTTTATTTTTCGTACTCAAGTATTATATCATGTATGTGTGGTTATGTCAATAGGAAAATAAAAATATGTATGAATTTACAAATATCTTGGCTTTAAAAGGTTAAGGTGTGTTTAAATGCACTAAATTTGCATATCAGAATTTAAAGTGCAGAATGAGAGAAGTTCATTCTGCACTTTATGAGACAATATATTGGAATTACTTTCTGCGGCTGATAACAGCAAGTCCTGCTGCACATACAGCTATTGCTGCAACGGAAGCGGCTGCTGTGTTTCCTGTTTTGGAGGATGTTGTGTTTCCGTCGGAAGCAGGTGTTTCGGCAGTTGCCTCAGCAGGTGCTTCTTCAACTGCTTCCTCAGCAGGAGCAGCGGAAATTATGAGGGGCATTTCGTTGCCGTCTGCGTCGAGAATTCTGATATTGTCAACGTACATATAGTAAGGTACTTCGGTACCCCATCTCATAAGCTGTGCATTAGAGCCTTCGGTGCCGCTTACAAACTTCTTTGAAGGGAGAAGGAATTTTCTTTCAATTGTCATAGGCTCGGAAACGGGGTTCTCGTATTCGCCGCCCTCAAAATCGGTCTGATCCCATGCAGGAGTATCGTCTGCGCCTGAAGTTCCTAAGCAGCCGCCTATCCAGCCGGGAGCTGTTACGCCGTCCTTGGAAGCAAATGTAATGTCCATATAGATCTTGTCAACATTGGAGAGGTTTTCGGTACCAACGATATCGTTCATACTGAAAAGGATCTTGGGAAGGAGTGAGCAGTCCTGAACGTCTACCTTGAGTTGCATTGAGCCATTGAACTCCTCAACGGAAAGAACGGAAAGATCTCCGCCGTCGTCTGTCTTTACGGATACAAAGGAGTAGTTGCCGTCCTCGAAATCAATTGCTTCTGCATATGCGCTTGCAGCAACAGCGGTAAGAGCAGCGGCGGATAAACATAAAGCCGCACCTGTACGCAATACTTTTTTCATAGTTATCATTCACCTTTCAATAGAAATACAGTCGGTTTGTGACCCGTGCTTTAGCATTTTCTGCTGTTAAGTAAATGATACCATAAACCTGTATATGAGACAAGTTAATTATTGCGCCTTAATTTACAATTTATGCGGTGTTTTGATATTATGTTTTCATAGACTGTTCAAAGCTGTCGGGTTTAACATACCCCTTAGCTTATCTCGGTCATATCACTCCTCGGGTATAAGCATCATACAAAGTGATCTCCGTTGCTTTGGCAATTTGGGAAAAAGTCTGCACAGTGCGTATCGGACCCCAAGGGATACCCCACCAGCCGCCTGTGAAAGCGAGAATTATGCACAGTGCTTTTGTCCCTGCCGATCTGTCTGTTGGAACAAAGCCGCTCTGCTCGTAGTATGTAAGGAATATCACAGACATACAGCAGTAAAACCGTGTCACACGGGTTTCTCTGCGGTATTCAAAGCCTTCAAATTCACAGCTGCCGCCGCTGAGTATGGTATGAGCATTTTCGGTGAGAAAGGCTATGAATTTCTTATCCCGCTTTTTCCATATCATACCCATAACGCAGTGGCTTATCCATGAAGCGGCGATTATTATGAACGGAAGAATGTTTGTAAAAAAATATCATTGTTTTTACCCCTTAAAAAAATAAGAATTCGTCTTTTTTGCTTACATACCCCTTGGCTTTGTCGGGAAGCCGTGCTTCAAGAAAGCGGTATATCTTTATAATGGGAATATCCGTATCCATAGGAGCGTCAAGTGCGCAGGCAAGCTTTTCCAAATCAACTCTGTCGCTGAACGTGTGTACCTCTCCGTCGAGAGTGGTTATATAAAGCCGCATACGTTTTGTACTTAACCGACCTGCGTATTCTGTGTAAAGCCCGTAGCTCAGCTCCTTTATATCCGACAGATATACCGTTTTTTCAAACTTTACATACCTCAGATGAAGCTTTTCATTGTCGGCAGTGAGCCAGCCGTTTATGCTGCTTACAAATGTACTCAAAGGTATCGGGATAATTGCCTGAAAAATAAACAGGACAAAAATAACGGGTTTGTATATATTGAATACAGCCAGCACAGGAAGAAACAGGATAGGCATAAGCCCGAGAAACAGAGCTATGCCGTTATAGCTGAAAAGGTGATGGTTTATCTTTACACGAAGTCTGTCCTTCATATCAGTCAGCTCCTTTTTTATTCCATATACCCCTTGGCTTTGTCGGGCAGCCTTTCTTCAAGAAATCGGTACATACACACAAGTGCAGCCGAATCATCAATTATTGACGTTTCCTTGTGGTCGGTGCAGCCTTTCAGAAAGTCATTGAAGCAGTGTTTTTTATTATCGGCTGTAACGATACAAAGCTTAAGACGCACTCTATAGCCCACCTTGTTGGCAGAAACAGATGTTGTGTAGTAAAACTCATTGATATCAGAAAATCTGATTTTTTTTCTTTCATGCCTGTCCAGCCATATTGCTTCGTTGTCAGCTTTAAGCATGATGCGCCTTTTTTCCTCAATGTACGTCAGGATCAACAGCGGCACAAACTCTATAAACAGAATACCTAAGCAGATATACATAATAATCATTGATATTTCAATAGGCAGCAGGTTTTGTGTGAACGTAAAAATCATGATAAAAGCTGAGACACAGAATAAAGCATGAGTACAAAAAAAGACCTCATCAACATTTATGAATTGATGATTTATCTTTACACCAAAGCTGTCCTTCATATCAGTCAGCCCCTTTTTATCACAGCTTAGCCCTCAGCGGAATCAGCATTTGAGGAATTAAGCGTGTCATAAGCTCTCTGCTCGAAGAAGTCATCAAGCACGTCCTTGGAAATGGAGTAGCCTGCGGAGGTCTTGACGTATTCGTTTATTTCCTTTTTGGTTATAGCCGCCTTGATCTCGTCAACAGTCATATTAAGGTAAGCAGCCGCCTCTGTTTCGGTGAAATAGGTTTTGGGAGCACTGCCGTTAACGGTGATGTTAGAGGGTGCGGAATAGCTTGAAGCAAAGGTCTGTGCTTCAACGGCGGCGGTAAGCTTTTTGACAGAGCCTCCAACCGAAGCACCCGCAATTATTATGCTCACTCCGAGTATAACCGAGGAAAGGAGCGTAGCTGCCGCAGGGATAGGTCTTGATGATTTACGATTGCCGCTTGTTCTGTTTTCCATGATCCAAACATTCCTTTCAGTTGTATATTGTCGGGGGAAATATTCCCCCGATAAATTTACAAGGTAACATCTTCGGGAGAAAGGCTTGTTTCAATTACCTCTCCCAAGTCGAAGGAATAAAGATACGCCTGACTGACGGGTTTTCCGAAGATAAGCGAAACCGCCCTTGCATACAGATACAGCTGGAAGCTGTACCGCTCTCTGAGCAGGTCGGGAGTAATGTTCCTGTCGGTCTTATAGTCAACCAGAACAAGACTGCCCTTTTCCTCAAATACAAGGTCAGCAACGCCCTGTAGCATTCCCTCAGTATTATTATAATCTTTCAGACACGAATTGTCAAGAATTTCTTTATCAATACATAAATCGGAAATTTTTATCAGAAATTTCTTTTCCTTCATAACATTATCCGAGCGGATAATTCTTCCGCAAAGCTCGCTGTCAAGGAACTTTCCGATAATTTCGGGGTCTGCACAGCGTGACTGTATTTCTGTGATATGACCGCACCTCACAAGCCTCTGAGCCTCTGCCGCTACAGCCTCACTGCGGCTTTCGGGAGATACAGCGCAGAGCTTTTTCAAATCGCACAGCTGCATAAATGCGTGAACAGCCGTACCTCTTTCAGCGGCTGAAAGGGGAGCTTTCTTTCCGGAAGCCTTTTTCGCCTCAGGCTTTTGGGCAAACACCTTGTACAGCTTCGGCTCGTGCTTCTTTGCAATTTCGCTTACGGTAAGCTTTGAAGCGGTCACAGACTGAGTATAATCATAGCTGTCAGAAATGTTTTCGTTGAATATTCTTGCCTTTTCCTCATCGGGCACAGCTTCGGATCCTTCAGCTTGTGTTTCGCTTTGGGAATCATCATCGGTGAGTCTGCCTTCGGTAAATCTGACATAGCAGTCACCCAGAGCCTTGACATTCTCATTGCCTGTTTCACCGAAAAGGGACAGGGCAATATCCAGCCAGCTTTCCATATTCATTCCTGCTGAAACTGCCGCTGTGCAGTCACCGTTTTCGATAAGAGAAGCAAGCTCCGCACGCTTGTCGCTGACAGTAGCCTTTGAGCTTACAGGCTCGCTGTCGTTACGCCTTGTAATAAACAGCCTGTACTTTGCACGGGTCAGGGCAACGTAGAGAAGCATCATTTCCTCGTCACGCTGGCTTTTTCTCAGCATTGACGCAAGCACTTCTCTGGGGAAGGATTCATAGACTGCGTACTTTGAGCTGTCTGTCATTCTGAAGCCTACGCTGCTGCCGCCGCCGTCAGGGAAGGAAGAAAATACAATATGCTTGTTAGCGTCCTTGAGATTAAATTTTACAAAGCTTCTGCAAAGGAATACAAAGGGGTATTCCAGACCCTTGGATTTATGGATTGTCTTTATGGAAACGCTATCTGTTACCGATGTTACAGCCGAAGCTGACTGGAAATCCTTTTTGTTTCTCTGCATTGAATCAATGAACCGCAGGAAGCTGCTTAAACCGCCTGCACCGTTTTTTTCAAAGCTTTCCGCATAAATGGGAAGCAGGCGGAGATTTGCTTTTTTCTTTGCACTGTCCTTGTAAACTGAGATAACGGACATAAAATCGGTTTTATTGTAAATAAATTCGATAAGCTCTGCGGCTGTTTTAACAGCGGCAAACTCTCTCAGCCTGCCGAAAATTTCAAGAAAGCTGCGGCATTTTGACTGCAGGGCATCGGGAACTTTTTTTAATCCCTGAGCCGCTGAAATAAGGTCATTGTAAACAGAAACGCTTTTCCTTGTTCTGAGTCTTGCCATATCCTCGGCGGTAAACATAAACATAGGAGACATAAGCACCGAGGTCAGAGGAATATCAAGAGTACAGTTGTCAATGGCTCTTAGAAGGTTTATCAGAACGGAAATTTCTCTCGAACTGAGAAAGCTTTCCTCCGCAGGACCCTGAACGCTTATTCCCAGTTCTTCAAGACAGCTGACGTATATACCTGCCTTCTTTACGCCTCGCATAAGGATGCAAATATCCGAGGGACGTACAGACCGCATTTCGCCGTTTTCCTCTATCTGCTCATTTTGCAGAAGCTCCTTTATCCTCATAGCCGTGCACTTTGCTTCTATAATGTCAATAGGATCAAGTGCGCCGTTTTCCTCCTCGGATTCATCATCGCTGTCATATGCTTCCTCCGTGTCCTCTGCTTCTTCGGGAGTTATCGAACAGGGGAGGGTGATTATTTCCGTAGGACCGTATTTGTCGCCGATTCCTGCGCCTTCTATAAGCATTGCCGTGTCGTCATACAAAACGCTGCCGTTTTCTTCTGACATTACAGCCCTGAAAACTGCGTTTACAAATTCAACAACGCCGTGAGAGCTGCGGAAATTACGGTTAAGATATATCCTTGTCCGCTCTGTGCTATTGTCATCTGCGTAATCAGTGCTTTCTCTGATATTTGCAAGAAATATTGTAGGGTCTGAGCAGCGGAAGCGGTAAATTGACTGCTTTACATCGCCTACCGCAAAGAAGTTCGTTCCGGGGCAGTCTGCGTTTCCGCCCTTTGACAGCATTCTGAAAATAAGCTCCTGAACAGCTGTGGAGTCCTGAAACTCATCTATCATAACAATGCTGAAATATTCCGAAAGCTCCCTTGCAAGAGGAGTAGGCTCAATATTTCCCGTGCAGTCACGGCTGCAAAGAAGCGAGACTGCAAGCTGCTCCGCATCGGAAAAGCTGAGAGCATTTTTTTCGCTTTTGATATTCTTTTCTTCATTAAGAATATCTTTGAGCAGAGTAAAAAGCAGACCGCACATTTCTCTGTGCTTTGCGTAATCCGTCAGCAGGTCGCTGAATGTGTATTTTCTCGAAAGCGTTGCTATAGCGTCAAGACCGGATTTTCGCATTGTCTTGTATTTTTCAAGACGCTGTGCGTCAGGCTCGGCTTTTCTTGCTTCTGCCTTTGTACTGCCTGCGGGCTTGACCTTATATTTGAATGACTTTGACAGAGTAAGCTTCTGCACGGAAAGCTTTTCTCCCGAAAAGGGGAAGAATCTGTCGGCAGTCGTCCGTTTTTTCAGCTGCATTACCGAATCAAGCTCGTTTTCAAGGAATGAAACAAGCTTCTCGGCTTTTTCAATCGATGCGAGGGTGTCCGCATAGGGCTTGTTCGCTGTATTTTCGGCGGAGGCTTTGCTTATTTCGGATAAAATGCTGCCGTATTCCGAGGCAAGTGCGTCATCGGCAAGGATAACGCTGTCAACAGCCTTTTTAAGCTTTTCGGCGGAGTATTCCAGATAATAGGAAATAAGAGCGTCATCGGTAAGCTCACGGGCAAGCTCTTCGTTCATTCCCTCACGGCATATTTTTTCAAGAATATCCGCAGTTTTTCCGTAGCTTTCGGTAATAAAGTCCATATGATTTTCGGGGAAGGGGAGCGCAAGAAGCTTTTTTCTCAGCGGCGGTATGAGAGCCGCAAGACTGTCCTCATTTCCCGAATTGGGACAGAAAAAATCCGTCAGCTTTTTTATATCCTCAACACGCAATTTAAACCATCTGTCGAGTACATTTGCCGCCGCCTGTGCGGAAACAGAGTCGTCCTCTGACTGGTCAAGCACACGAAAGCTCGGATCGGTCTCTGTCAGCGCAGAATTTCCTCTGATAAGCTCAAAGCAGAAGGAATGTATCGTGGAGATCTTTGCGGAGGGAACAAGTGACTGCTGGGATAACAGCCAGTCGTTTTCGGGGTCGAGCTGAGCCGCCTCGGAAAGCTTTGAGCAAAGGCGCTGCTTCATCTGTGCGGCGGCGTCGTTTGTAAAGGTAACAACAACTATCCTGTCTGCGGAAACAGGGTTTTCCCTGTCTGAAAGTATCCTCAGAAGCTTTTCCACAAGCACGGCGGTTTTTCCGCTTCCTGCCGCAGCCGAGACTACAGCCGCCCTGTTTTTTACATCTATTGCATTCTGCTGTTCGGCAGTCCAGTTAGGTGCCATTGTCAGTCAGCTCCTTTTCGTTGGAATTAGGGTCATTGTTAAGTATTGAGCCGCTTCGTGTCTTAGGCGACGGATAATTGCCGCATATTTCCCTGTAATCACAGAAGTCACAGGGGAGAGAGCATTTCAGCTTCTTGTTTTCCAGAGGGCTTGCAGGAATTTTTCCCTCGGTCAGTGCGGCGGCAAGTCCGCAGAGCATAGTCTCTGCCTTGGAAATATCCTCATAAAGCTCCTCGGCGGAATATACTTCGGAAAAGCTCTGCTCTCCGTCCTTGGATTTAAGCTTTGCGGGAATGTAAAGCTCCTTGTCGGATTCACATTCGGAAAGATTGGTCTGCATTGCACTTAGAAGCTTTTCTTCTCCAAGGATCTCGCCCTTCATACGGAAGGAGTCCATTTCAGCCTGAGCTCCGTCAGAGCTGTCATCACGCTTTTTCTGCGACAGCTTAGGGGCTTTCATAGGCATATACAGAACGCCTGCCGGCAAGGGTGCGGCTTCGTCTCCCGATTCGGCACGGGTCAGCGCCCAGAGATAGAAGAACATCTGCATATTTATACCAAGGTCAAGCTGTCCTCGTTTGAACTCCTTTGCGCCTGTTTTGTAGTCGATTATTCTCAGATAGATTTTTCCCGATTCATCAATATAGAAGTCAACACGGTCTGCCGTGCCGATGAAATCCACGTCCGAGCCGCCGTTTGTTCGAATCACCGATTCCGAGCGGCTCATAAGCATTTCGGAAATATTTCCGTTCGTGTCTTTGATAAAATCAGCCTTTGTGAATGGTGCATCGTCATTATTTCTCAGGGAGATCTTTATGGGAAGCTCATAGGCGGCAGGGGTAAATTCCGACAGGGAAAGCTCCTTCTGAATGTGGAGTATGACCTTTATTATCAGCTCACGGGCAATGTCCAGATAGAAATCAAAGCTGCTTTTTTTGGCAAAGCCGCCGCCAAGCTCCGTTTGAATAAATTCCTCGGCAGAGCGGTCAAAGCTTTCTCTGATCTCAATTTCCGACAGCCTGATAAAACGCTCCTTGCTGTTTGACGTAAAAATATCCTGCATACATTTGTGGATAAGATTTCCTCGTATCATAGGATTAAGGTCGTTCTTTTTAAGCGGATATATTCCCAGACCCTTTTTGCAGAAGAACATAAAGGGGCATTTGCTGAAATCCTCAAAGCGTGAGGGGGATATTTTCGGATATGCACCGTACAGCGACGAGGTAAGCTCCTTATCATTTATCCTGTGCTCTGTGCCTGTGTCAACCGAGTCTATGTATTCAAATCTGCTTTTGTAAACGGGGTCCTTTGAAAGCTCTCTGCGTACAGCGGCAAAATCGGGGCTTTTCACATCAAAGCCCGATACTGCGGCAGTGTATGCGGATTCCTTTGTACGGCAGAAGAAAAGCATATCAAGGTCGGATATATTTACAGTATTCACCCTGTCAAGAAGCCCGTGTATCTCACGGATAAGGGAGGAGGGATAAAGAGGCGAGCCGTTTGACGAATAGGACGAGCAGGTTATATAAAGCCTTTCCGAGGGACTGCACAGAGCCTTGTAGGCATTGAAGCGCTCTTCATCTATTCTGTTTTTTATGTCACCCGAAAGGTCGTGGTCATTGTGCCTGAAAAACTCTCTTTCTCTTTCCGAGAAGGTAACGCTTTCGCTTGTGACATAGGGGAATGTGCCGTCGTTTGCGTGCATTACAAAAACTATTCTCGGATTTGAAAGCCTTGCAAGGTCAGACTGCTGTGCGGAAACTGCGTCAAGTGCTTCGGGGGGCTTCGAGAGCGTTATCTCCGAGGCGCTGAGGGTAAATATCTCACGAAATTCCGTCAGAGAGATCTTATCCGTAAGCGCAGTTTCAAGCCCTGTGAGAATGTTGTCAAGCTGACTGAGCAGACGTTCATTTTCACGCTTTTCAAGCTTCTCGTCAAAATCCTGCGAAATGCTGCCGCCCTTTCCCGTCAGAGTGAAATTCAGCAGATTATCCTCTGCGGGAATCGCCGCCATAAAGCTGCGTACAGCGGCGCATATCTCCGTGCCTGTTTTGTCACGGCAGTTCTTTCTAAGCTCAAGCAAGGGAGTCAGCAGTCTTATTCTTATATCGTCTATTCCCTTGTCAGCCTCGCAGGTCTCGGGGAATGGCTTTTCCCACAGCTCGCCGTCAATATCCCATGTGTAGCAGTAGTTTTCAAGGCGCATTATCTCGCTGTCAGGCTCAAGAGTGTAAACAGGCTCGCCCGATTCCTCCGCAGGCGGCTTTACAAGCCCTGTCTTTGCATATCTGAGCAGAGCCTCGGTGGATATTTTCCGTGAAGCGGCAAGCTCCAGAGCGGCATTTATCATTATCATAAGCCGCTTGTGCGCCGCAGACTGCTTCTTGTCGGAATAATAGGGGATAGAGTAGCGCTCAAAATAAGGCGCAAGAATGGAAATATCCTCGTTCATGCTTCTGTCAAGCACGGCAATGTCTCTGTAGCGCAGAGAGCTGTCCTCGGAAATGAGCCGCTTTATTTCGGCGCATACATAGTCACATTCTCCGTAAAAATCCGGTGAATATGCAGCAGTCACAGCCTCTCCCGAAACAGCGTTTGCTTCACTGCGGACGTGCATGAGATTTCGTGAAAGAAAAAACAGCCCCTCCGATTTGAAACGGTTATTTTCGGTAAACTGCTTTGTATCCGTTTTTACACAGCATTTTTTCGCAATTGTCATAAGCCTTGCGGCAGTCTTGCTTACGGCGGTAAAGGGAGAATAGCCCGAAGCGTCGAGCCTGTCGGCGGTAAGGCAGACCGTAAGCCCTGCACAGTCGGAAAGCATAGCTTCTATCATACCGTACTGGTCGCCCGTAAAGCTTTTGAATTCGTCCATAAAAAGGGTCATTCCCTTAAAATATCCGAACTCCCTTGCATATTCTGCGGTGGCTCTCAGGTCAAGCTTGGAATCTCTCATTCCCAGAGCTTCAAGAGCCTTGGAATATCGTGAATAGATGATAAATATATCAGTCAGCTTTTCACGCATATTTTCGGGAGCTTTTCCTGCAAGCTCTCCCATTATTTCGGGAGTGATGCCGCTGTGGATAAGCTCGCTTATCATAGTCAGAGCGGCGGCTGTAAACTGAGGGTGCGATGCCTGCTTTCTGAAATACATAAGCCCCTCGTTATTAAGGGCATTTTTTATCTCCCTGTACATTACGGCTGTCTTTACCGTAGAATCGGCAGGAGCATTTTCGGGGGAGCGTGTTTTCGAGAAAATATCCTTTACAAGTCGGGAAAATGACCATACCTCGGTATTTCCGCTGTTGAACAGCGCACAGCCCATTGAATTGTACAGCATACGCTCGTATTCAAAGGTGAACTGGTCGGGCACGATAACGCAGATACCTCGGCTTTCGCCCGAGGCTCTTATAAGCTCCGCTTCTTCCCTTATCCTGTCCATCATAGCGGCGGATTTGCCTGTTCCCGTTGCGCCGTAATATAAATTCAGCATTTTCCCATTACCGTCCTTT
>JAGAJY010000326.1 GCA_017848125.1 Oscillospiraceae bacterium | reverse complement strand
TGATGAAACGGAGCTGGTTATAAGAATACTCGGCTTTGGTCCTATGGTAGAGGTGACAGAGCCGGAGCATTTCAGAAATCTTATTATCGAAAGGCTGAAAAGGCAGGCGGAATTCAACCTATAGCATAAAAGGGAATGTAATGCTTAGTATCCATAGGGATAATTTTTGGCGGCTTGAATTTTCTGCTATGCGGAAATGTCCGAGCCGACAGTATGATTTAAATTGATAGTTCCTACACCCTTGTAGTAAATATCAATTTTCTGTGTCTTATTGCTTTTGTTTCTTTCGTGAACAACAATCTTGTCCACAAACTCACCGAGTATTGCAGGAGTAAGTTCTGTAATCTCGGTGTATTTTTTTACCACACTCAAAAATCCGTTAATATTAGCTTGTTTCTCAGAAAGTTTTGTAAGCTTGGCTGTTTGAGCTGTTATCGTTTTTTGTAGCTCTGCTTGTTCAGATACATAAATTGATGAAAGTCTATTAAACACATCCAGAGTAATTTTTCCTGTAATGTTATCTTCATACAATCTTGCTGTAATAGTATCAAGCTCTTGTAAGCGTTTCTTCGCTAAAGCCATATCTTTATTCAAGGATTTCCTAAGACGTTCAGTTTCATTTTGAGAGCCATTCTGCAACATTTCAATGAAATCATTTTCATAAGCTTTTGCAAAAGATGTTATTTCTTTAAGCTCACTTAATATAATTTCTTTGAGCACTTGTTCTTTAATGTAGTGAGCAGAACAGCATTTTGATTTTTTCCTATATGTGGAACAATTGTAATGGTCTTTGCTTCTGTCATTGCTAATACGAATTAGATATAATTTTTTACCGCAGTCAGCGCAAAAAACATACCCGGAAAATAGTGCAATTCCTCCGATACGAGGATTTCGCCGTTTTCCGTTTCTTAACTTCTGTGCCACTCCCCAAGTATCAGAGTCAATGATAGGCTCGTGAGCATTTTCAAACGTTACACAATCTTCAATACTGTTAGGAATACGTTTTTTATTTTTGAAAGAAGGCGCATAACTTTTGAAATTAACAACCGTTCCTATATAAGAGGGATTGTCAAGTATGCCTCTTATAGTTGTAGAAGTCCAATTATAACATTTTTCTAACGGAAGTTCTTGAATGTTGATAAGTCCATTCTGTTGTTTATAAGCAGTAGGTATAAGCACCATATCTTCTTTTAAACCGTTTGCAATTTGATTGATAGTCTTGCCACCTGTAAATTCCGCAAATATTCTGCGAATAACATCGGCAGCAACGGGGTCAATTATCCAACAGCTTTTATTATCTTTTTTTAGATAACCATATGGTGGAACTGAACAAAGACTTACACCAGACATACCTTTTGCTTTGAAAACTGCTTTGATTTTTTTGCTTGTATCTTTCGCATACCATTCATTTATGATATTACGAAATGGAGTAAATTCATTATCACCCTTAGAGCTGTCAACTCCATCATTAACTGCAATAAAACGGACGAACTTTTCTGGAAAGAAAATTTCTGTGTACATACCTACTTGCAGATACTCACGCCCAAATCTACTCATATCTTTTACAATCACGGTCTTAACAGTTCCGTCCTCTATGTCGTTTATCATACGCTTGAAATCAGGACGTTCAAAATTTGTTCCTGTAAAACCGTCATCAATGTAAAATTGAGGATTGGGAAAATGATGAGTTTGGGCATACTGCATTAACATAGATTTCTGATGAACTATGCTGTTGCTGTCACCTTGTAAATCATCATCACGGCTAAGTCTGCAATAAAGGGCTGTAATTTCCTGTGAGTTTAATGTGCTGTTGTTCATATTTCCTCCTCCCGACAGCCATTAAACAATCGACAATTTGTAACATAGTAATTATATCACATCTTGCCGAAAAAGTCCACTCGGAAATATGCACTTTATTTCTTTTTGGCTGCCTCGTTTTTCATAAGTCTTGTAAGCTTTTGTTTGACGGCAGCGTTAGTAAATTCTGTGCAATAAGAAGAAACAATATAAGTAGTCGAGCCGATTTTGCGCTCGACTTTCTTTTTGGGCTTTTTCATAAATTCCTCCAAGAAATAAAATATAAAAACAACACGGACGGCGTAGGCAGTACGCACCACAAGTATCTAAACTTCAAGCCATTCCTATGGACAAGCTGTTACGGTTTTCACGTCTGAACAGGAGTATCATTATCCCCGAAGCATAGCTTCTGTTCCGAATAGTTATCGCTCGTTCCTTGCTTTCATTCTTATGCTGCTCATAGAATCCGTGAGGTTTATTATGCCGAAACATAACAGGAAGTCGTGGCGTACTCAGACATAGACAAAGCTATGTTCAGAAAGTTCCGTGTTGGGCTATTCAATTTTCAAGGTGCTAAACGGACAAAAATGTGCCCTCATCTATTAACCGAAAAATCGAGATTTTTTATCATTATTTTCTGCATTGTTTTTCAAGTTTGTATGATTGCACAATTTTGACAACAATTCCTAATCACTTTGACTAAGAATTGTGCGGAGTTTTTCAAGAATCCGTTTGCGTAATCTCCAACACTTGATGTAAGAGCTGTGCCGCATTTCGGCAAGCTCTCCGAGAGTATAACCCTCAAAGAAATGCAGATTGATGAAATCAAATTCGTCGCTGCTCAGAGAATACAAAGCATTCCAGAGCTGTTTCATCTTTTCAGAATGTTCGTAGCTTTCTTCAACAGAAATCTGTGAAGCAAGCTCACGTTTCATTCCGTCGATACTCACGTCACGATGAGCAATCGACTTTTCAATCTGATACCTTTCACGACGTTTGGACTTGCGATAAGTTTCGTACACCTCCTCACTCACATAAATTTTTCGGCTTCCAATTCGTATGTACTTCATTGGTCAGCACCTCCTGTAAGATTTTTTCAGGAGCGTTAGCTCCCTTAATTATCTTACAGGACTTATCTGTGTAAGGCGTTAAGGACTTATCATTATCATCCCAACTACGAAGAAATTTCGGAACAAAAAATATCCGAATGTAAAATATTGACAATTTGTGACTATTTTGTTATAATATTTTACAATGTTAATTATATACCATATTTTTCCAGTTGTCAAGAAGATTGACAACATTTGTCGGGGAAACGGTAATAAACATCACGAAACACAGAACGGGTTGGGCTTATGCGATATAGTGCGTATCTATAATGAAAAAAATCCCTCTGTTTTCGGTTAAGAAATAGAGGGATTTTCTTTGCTATCGCAAAATTGGTTTTCGGCAAAAATGAAAAAAGCCGAAAATCAATAAAGAAAAACAGCAAGCAACGCAAGTGTCCGGACACTTGCACGTTTTCGCCCTAAATCCTGTTCTGCCGAACAGGGTCGAAAACTGCTTGTTGGTGAAGTATCCCCAAACCCCTCGAAACGCTCAAAAGCGTTAAACAACTCTTTGCCGAACTCGGCAAAGGAAAGGAGATAATCCGAATGTCCAATCTTTCTAAAAAAAGAAAACGAACTGAAAAGATTGAATTCTATGTTTACCCCGAAGAAAAGCTCTTGATTGAGAAAAAAATGGAGCTTAGTAAACATCCGAATATGTCGTCTTATCTCAGAGAAGCAGCTTGCTACAACAAGGTTGTAGTTCACAATTATGACTTTGGCGATTTCAAGAAAATCGGCAAAGAGCTTAACTCTATCGGTGTGAATATAAATCAACTTGTAGCAAGAGTAAATTCTACTGATAATGTCTATCAAGAGGATTTGAATTATCTTAAAGAAATGGTGCAGAAAATATGGCATACACTTCAATCCATCCTATCGAATCTACCTTGAATTTTGCGATTTCATATATCACAAAACCGCATAAAACGGAGGAACAAAAATACGTTGACAGCTACGGTTGTACACCTATTATTGCAGTTCAGGAATTTGAACGAACAAAAAAGGATACTCACCATAGAGGAAGTATTCTTGCATATCATTTAATTCAGTCGTTTGCACCGGGCGAAGCTACTCCAGAACAGGCTCACGAAATAGGAATTAAGTTAGCTGATGAGTTGTTAAAAGGGCAGTATGAATATGTTATATCCACTCACATTGATAAGGAACATACACACAATCACATCATAATTAATTCTGTGAATTTTGAAACAGGAAAAACATTCAGTACGGAGCTTGACCGTAAGAATAATCCTGCGTGGCAGCAGATACGAAATATAAGTGATGAACTTTGCAAAGAATACGGCTTATCCGTAATAAGCAACCCGGAACGTGGCAAGGGCAAGAGCCATTACGAATGGGAACAGAACAAGGCGGGTAACAGTTGGAAAAACAAGCTCAAAATTTCTATTGATGAGTGTATAAAAACTGCAACAAGTTTTGATGATTTCCTTGATAAAATGAAAGCTCTTGATTATGAAATCAAGCAAGGAAAACATATCTCGTTCAGAGCCAAAGGACAGGAACGATTTACCCGTGCAAAAACTATCGGTTATTACTATACCGAAGAACAGATAAGATACAGAATTGACCGCCGCATTATGTGGCGTGAAAGACAGAACACCCCGACAGAGAATACATATACTCCACGAGGTGAACGGTTTATATCTATTGAAGGCAATGTTGCTGAAAACGAGGGCTTAAAGCGTTGGGCAATGTTACAGAATATGAAGCACGCTTCCAAGCTCATTAACGAGCTGTCAGAGCGAGGTTTTGAAACTCCCGAACAGCTCCACGAAAAACAAGTTGACCTTTACGATGAAAGGCTTGATATTCAAGATGAAATCAAGCAGACTGAAAGCCAGATGACGGATATATCCTTACAGCTTAAACAGCTCCGCAGTTATCGTGATACAAAGGAAATAAATCAGAAGTACAAGACTGCGAAGAATAAGGATAAGTTCTTCCGGGAACACGAAAGCGAGCTGCATTTATATCAGATAGCAAAGAAACAAGTACAATCATTACTCAATGAAAATGGCAAACTTCCTGCTATTTCTGATTTGGAAAAACAGTATGAGAGTCTTAAAGCAAAAAAGGCAGATTTAATGCAGAGATACAAGGATATTCGTACAGAAATTACAGAGGTTGAAAAGCTCAAAGCAAGTATTGATAATCTTGAAAAATCAGACCAGACACGGACGAAAACTAAGACGGATAATTTGACATAACGGAGGACAAAACAAATGAATCTTACATACGATATTTTTAATGACATATTAGAAACAAGAAAACCCTTTGTAAAAAAGCAAGAATATCCTATTGATTTACCAGATGATTTATACGAAAGAATTGACAAAATCTTATGCGAATTTAAACCCAGATACCAAACTATAATTAAGCTTCGATACAAAGATAAAAAAACATTTACTGAGATATCAGAAGAAGTAGGTTTAGGAAGAAACACAGTACACGAAAATATTGGAAGAGTGCTTAAACAGATTGGACGGAAACACTTTCTTTATATAACGAATCAAAAACTATCTTTTGATACTTCTATTTATGATTTAAATCTACGTTTAAATGTATTAGCAGCATTACACAGTGGCGGATGTGAAACCATTAGAGATTTACTTGATTGTGATGTAAGCCGTTGTACAAGAGGTGGCAATGTAACAGCCAAGAGAGTTGAAGAACTCATTCAACAGGTTAAAACTATGCAAATAAACGAAGCTTGATATAATGGAGGTATTATTATGACAAAAGAAGAATTTGTAAGAGAACGTGCGGATTTAGTTATTGCAGAACTTACAGGACATTACGGTGTTCAGAGGGACGAGGACGGAACAAGGTTTGTTTACTCTCCTATGGAAGAACTGGACGATTTTATCAGCAGTTTTGATAACGATATTGATAGCGGTCTTGAAATGTATGATGAAGATGAATTCGACGATGAAGATAGTCCATTCCCCGAAGATGTTTACCAAGAATGCCTTGAAGAAATAACAAATACTTATAATGCGGTTGTTGAAGCAAGAAAGTCGTATGAAATTGATGACTAAAATAAAAAACGCTCCCGAAGATACGGGAACGCTTCAATAATTATTATTCGTCAGAGGTTAAATACTTAAAAGAATCTGGGTCAGTTTCGTAAAGATATTTTAACAGAGCTGTATTATAAAGATTATTCAGACTTGTTTTGTGGTTATTGGCAATTTCTTTCAGTCTTGCTAACTGACCTTTCTGAACACGAATCTCTACACGGTCATAATGAGCAGCATTATATTTTTTAACGGACTCTTTTGTTCCTTCCGTATATTTTCCTTTTACATATTTCGGATTTTCCTTTTTGGGCGGCATTTATTTTACACCCTCCTTTGAATTTATATCTATTATAATTATAGCACAGTCATCATACTGACGGCAATATGATATAATCACCAAAATTGCAATGTGAATTTTGTGCAATTTATGTATTGTCATACTGACGGCAGTATGATATAATGTAAGAGTAATAAGAATTCGCCAATGGCGAACAGTTCAAGGAGGACAGTATGGATTTTGCAGCAAGACTTATAATCGTATTGATACTCATCGGTTTATGCACACTTGTATATATAGTCGGTGGTATTATGGAAGCTCTTTCAACCTATATCAAGCACACAAAGGAAAGACGAGCTAAGGAACGCAGACAGAATTCGCCAATGGCGAATAAATGCAAAGGAGCGAAGTATGAACGCTAAAAGACGTAAGGAATTACAGAAAATAAGTGGTTTACTTTCAGAAGCATACGCAAGACTTGAAGAAATCAAGGACGAGGAAAACGAATGCTTTGATAACATCCCCGAAAACCTGCAAGGCTCTGAGCGCTACAATAGAGCTGAAGAAATTGTCGGACTTCTGGACGAAGCCTTTGACAATATAGAAGAAGCAATCTCAAACATTGATAAAGCTGTCGAATAGGAGGTCGAAATGGACGAACTCACGATTGAAGAAATGGACGAAGTTATCAACAAGTTTATTGATAACTTTTACGACACATCCTTTGGCGAACACATTCGCCGTTGGAGAGAAAACACCTTTGATACTGATTACGATACTATCAAGGAAATCTATGACGAGGTTATAGACTATTAAGCGGAGGAACGACTATGTTATTCTTACAGATTTTACTTATCCCTATCAAAATTGTGCTCAAAGTTATCGGTTATTCGTTAGCTGCTATCATTAAGCTTGTGGGATTGATAATTATAGTGTTATCCCATATTTGCGGCTTTGTAACTAACCTTTTAGGTGGTATTATCCTTATAGCAGCTACATTATATACTGTCTGCGGTATCTTCAATTTTGGCGGCATACAGCGCATTGAAATGTGGTGGGTATCAAGTATCACATCCGGTATATTAGGACTTTTACTTTCATCCCTTGAGCTTTGGGCAGAAGCTCTTGGGGATTGGGTGCGTTCCTGTGGTGATAATCTGTCAGATAACGTAAGTTGTATGGGCATTCTGCCGTGCTGATAACAGGGGGTTAATATATGAATACAGTAAAAGCTTGGGTTGACAAGTGGATAGAACAGTTCGGTAATAAGAGAGAAGAAGATGATGTAATGCTCATTCTCAAAAGTGAAAAAGAAAACACATTTTATGAGGGACATTTTCTTGGCGTTCCCGATACGTTCTATGCCTTTGAAGTGATTGAAAACAGCCGTTGTGTTGCTTCGTCCGATAAACGCCGTGAGGGTGCGTATATTCTCAAAGTCAAAGCGGATTATGACTTGGACGAGGTTATAGAACAGGCTGAAGAACTTACCAAAGACCTTTCAAAAACTACAAGGTCTGAAAGGGATAAAAAAGACCTTATAACCAAACTCAGAAAAGATTATGCCGACGAGCTGAAAGAACGAGCTGAGAAGGGCTTTATAGAAAAATCCGATGTGCTTGATGAGCTTATCAACCTTATGGAACACGGCGAGGGAAATATTGTAATGGGAGCATCGGGAAGCGGTAAATCTTTCAGTGCAACAGCGGCAGATATATTGAAGTTAAAAAAAGATAAAGAGAATAAGCGTAGTGAAGCTGTATCGAAAGCGGTCAGCAAGCGTATCACGGATTTATGCAGCGAGTATGGTTACTCAATAAACTGTCTTAGTGAACTTTCGGGAATTACACAATCTACCGTGAACGATATTGTCAACTGCAAGTCGAAAAATGTCGGCATTATTACAATCAAGAAATTATGCGAGGGTCTTTGTATAACTCTTGAGGAATTCTTCACAGACCCTTTGTTCAGAGAATTTAACTAAGTCACTATTCGCCAATGGCGAATTCAACACATAAACAGGAGGATAACACAATGAAAATTATCTCTATCGCAAATCAGAAGGGCGGTGTCGGCAAGACAACAACCGCCGTAAATCTCGGCTCTGCATTGCAGATTGCAGGAAATAAGGTGCTGCTTATCGACCTTGACCCACAGGCAAACCTTTCAAGCTATCTTGGGTTTGAAAAAATCGGGCAGTACGATAACCCTACTATCTCACATCTGATGATGAGCTGTGTAACAGGAATGGAAGTATATGCACAGGATTGTATCTATCATAATGATACAAATAACCTTGACTTCATCCCCTCAGACATCAATCTTGCTAACGCTGATTACTATCTGATACAGGCTGTTGCAAGAGAAAAGGTATTAAAGCGTATTCTTGCCAACGAGTGCTTCCAGACTTATGATTACATCATTATCGACTGTCTGCCCTCTCTCGGCATTCTTCTTACAAATGCGCTTACAGCTTCGGACGGGCTTATCATCCCTGTGCAGACACAGAAATTCGCCCTTGATGGTCTTACGATGCTGAATAACATCGTTCAGCAGGTAAAGGACGCAGTGAACGAAAAACTGGAGCTTATCGGCGTACTTGCTACTATGGTAGATAACACCAATATGAGCAAATCCGTACTTGAACAGCTCTCTGAAAAGTATGGTGACAGGCTCTTTGATACAAAAATCAGCAAGTCCGTAACCGCTGCCAACAGCTCGGAACAGCAGAAGGCACTCACGCTCACTACAAGCAAGCTCGGCAAGGAATATCTGGAGCTTGGTGCGGAAGTTGCAAAAAGGTGTGGTAAATGAGCATTCTGGACAGTATCCTTGATTTTATAATGAATGCCGGATTTGTAATAATAGTTGTCCTTTCAGTATTGATACTTTTACTTGTTTGGAAAACGGCAGTTATATATAAATGGCATTTACAAAACAAAAAAGCCAAAGAACAGGATAAGGAGAGTGATACAGGGTGAAATACAATGCAGGAATGACAGGCTTTGACCCCGACATCATCAAGGCTGTACGGTCTTTAATCGGTAAGTCTGAACTTGAAAAGGTCAAGAAACTTGCGGCAGACGGTAATGCTTCGCTGCTCCGTGAATATCTCAAGGAAAATCACGGACGATGCTATCACGGAACTACCGTTGCCGGCTACAAGAGTAATATACCTTGTGCAATGCACGTAGAGTGCACCTTGAAATACATTAAAATCCAGTTCAACTATAAAATCGACGGTGATGATTATTGTCTTGATTTTTCGTGGTCGCAGATTTCCACGTTTATCAGAAATCATATAAATGATATTTTCCCCGATAGTCCTATCAGACCGGACATTCCTGCAATGCGTTGGGACGGTAATCCTGCTTTTGAAAAGGATATAAACAAGGCTCTTAAACACATCTGCATACTTCCTGTCCGTGATATGATAAAGCGTGGTGACAGCAGCAAGGACATTGCCGCATATCTCAGAAGCGAGTATAAAGGCGTTGCAGGATACTACAACAATGAATGGGACTTTTTCCTGTGGTATGACGAAAACCATTTATATATCCGATATGAGGGCAAAATGCTTAATAATCAGAAAGCTGATAGTATCTCTCTTACTTGGTCTAAGGTCGCAAAGGAACTTATAAAACTGTATGGCGCTTCCGATGAAGAAGCTCCTGCCCCGAAGGAGGAAAAAACAATGACAGGACCCGCATTTAATTTCGGGAATTTCATATCCGAAAGCAATACTCTGAAACAGCTCCCCCTTGATATGCTTGTTCCAAGACATAATCATCGCTTTAAGCTCTATGATGGTGAGCGTTTACAGGATATGATACAGAGTATCAAGGCAAACGGTGTACTTACTCCCGTTATCGTGCTTCTTATAAGCGATAAGCTCGTTAAGAATATCGAGGACGAGCTGAACAGCTGCACCGATGAAGATAAGCTGTTCCGTTTATCTGAAGCCGCAAAATTCTACCGTGAAAACCTTGACAAGTATGAAATACTTGCAGGACATAACCGCTGTAACGCTGCACAGCTTGCAGGAAAGACAACCGTTCCGGGTATCGTCAAAGAAAACCTTTCCTATGATGAAGCTGAAATGTACGTTGCAGAAACAAACTTTATGCAGCGTGGCTTCGATGACCTCACCATTACAGAACGTGCAAGCGTTCTGGCTGCTCGTCACTCAGCTATGTTTGACGAAGATAAACGCAATGCTATTGTAAGAGAGCTTGCTATCCTCAACGGTGAGGAAGTAGAGGAAGATACAGACAGCGAAGAAAAGAAAAGCAAGCTCGCCGCAGTTGGTGAGAACTACGGTTTGAGCAAGGACACAGTAGCAAGACTTATCCGTATTGATAAGCTCGTTCCCGAACTGAAACCCTACGTTGACGAGGGCAGAATCGCTATCAGAGCTGCCGTCAATCTTTCCTATCTGTTTACTTCTGAACAGAAGAAAGTAGCTGAAATGATTGAATTTGGTGTAGATATGAAGAAATCTACACTTCTGCGTGAGGTATCCCGGCAGAATAAGCTCAATGATAACGCTATCCGTGAAATACTTGTGCTTGGTACATACGGTGCAGCTCCTACCACAAAGAAAAAGCCTATCAAGGTTAAGATAAGCACGGATATTTCAGAAAAATACTTTGCTCCCGATTGGGACGAAGCAAAGGTACAGGATATTATCAATCTTGCCCTTGAACAGTATTTTTCATTTTCAAATCCCGACCTGTCCCCGGAATCCGAACTTGACGGTTACGGTCTTTCTGAAAAATGTCTGTCTATTCTCAAAGAGAACGGTATGGAAAATAAGGAAATGATTGACGAATGGCTTTCCTTCGGTGACGGCGAAAAGGTACTTGGTGAAAAGTATCACTATGAGGTAATGAAAAAAATATTCGACAGCGAGGACGATGAAGAATTCGCCATTGGCGAACTTGACGATGATTTCAATGAGTTCGACGAAGATTAAACAAAAAGAGTAGTCCTCAGTTCGGGGACTACTCACATACACTAAAGGAAGGACATAATGATATACTTAATGATTATGATACCCATAATTTTGGGATTGCTTATTACCTTGGTTATTTACATCACTAAAGGCAAAAAAGGTGCTTTAAAAGCAAGTATGGCTCTTAGTGTAGTTGGGGTTGCCGTGTTGCTGACGTATCCTTTATATCTTAATTTATAGTAAATAAGGAGTAAAAAATGATTTTATATTTAAGTTTTGCCATAATATTTGGTGTAGGTGCTGTAGTAAGTTTTATTCTTTCTTTCACAAAAAAATCTGAAGGATGTGCAGAGGTAAGTGGATGGTTTGCCGCAATTGCAGTTGTTTGTTTATTGGCGCATATTTATACTCCCTCAAATGAAAAAACACCCACAATCACATCCGACATCACAACCACAGCTCCAGAAACTGCACCAGAAATAACTACCGTTGAGATTGACGGTATTACCTATGCAGTTATGGATAATAAGCTTTATGAAATAGAAAAGGAGTAAATTATGGAAAAAACAGATGTAAAAACAACAGAAACAGGTAACGATACCGATGGCGGTGTATATATGAATTTATCGTGGCTGAATACAGTAATTAAAATTAGTATAGCTTTAACTGCCGTAGCTCTTATGATTGGTACATTAAGAGTATTAACAGATAAATTACTGAAGATGGAAGCTGAAGATAACATTACACAAGGTATTGTTATTCAACACGAATATGTAAACGGCTACTCAACGATATTAGGCGGTTATGTTCCACCTTCTAACCGACTTCACGTTGAAGGCGAATACGAATATGACGGCGAAACCTTTACCGGAAGAACATACTTTGATGTCAGCGAAGAAGTATATAACTATTATGCAGACGGAGATTATTTTGATTCTGCTACATTTTTAAAAGAAATATCAGAAGCACAGCGTGAAGAAATTGAAGAATAACAGGCGGACGGATAAGCCTTAAACCGTCAGAAAGGACATTATATGGAACTTAAATTTCTTAAAAACAAACTTGAAACAGCACTTGAAGAATTCAAGTCGGAAGTATCAGCGCTTACTATTTCTGATTGCATTTTCTCGGAAGAAAAAAGCATCGAATGCTTTTCACTTACGGAAAGAGACCGTATGTCAAATGCAAATTGCATAGCAGTATGCAAAAAGAAAAAAAATATCGAAGGCAACATATCCTATTTAGTCGAATATACTTCAAATCATTGGTTTGACGAAAAATACTGTGATTTTTATAGTTATTCGACCGAAGGCTTTTACTGCGAAGGCTTCAGAATGAGAAATAAATGGATATCAAGCAACGAATATTCAGAACTTTTAAAGTTCTTTGAAGGCGCTAACAGCGTGGAAGTTGAGGTTACGAGAATTAAACTTACTTTCACAAACGGAAAGGATATTGCGCTTAATAACGCTTTGGGTAAAGTGGAAAGAATAATCGGTAATTTCTTTAATGGCATTTTAAACAATGTTATTCCTACTCCGTTTTACAGAACAACGCTTCCACACTTTTCTGAGGACAGAGTTGAATTTACGCTCAAAACATACAACATTGCAAATATAATTGATAATACCGCTGAACTTACTGATGAAACTAAGGAAAAGCTGTTTGAAGGCATTAAGAAATTCCTTTTATCTGCTACTGTAACAGGAGGATTAAACGAATGAAAGCAAAAATACGCAGAATCCCCAGAGTAAGGGAATTATTCACAGACAGGAAAAGAGTTGACTACATCCTTTCTCTTATAAAGGATATGCCACTTTCCGATTGCGAGTTCGAGAACGGTGTATGCAACGAAGATTGCCCCGAATACAAGAACTGCGCCGCAAGACGTGAAGCCGTTGCAAAGAAAATATGCCGAAGTGACATTGAAAGCACTCTTGATATAATAAGGATTGCTGAAGAAACGTTAATAAAATATGACAATCCTGCTCTTGACTACGATAAGGTCAAGAGAATGTTCAAGGCTTATACCAAGGAACACGTTATTGACAAGGAGTAAATCGTGAACTTAAAAGACTTACTTATCATTGACAAGACAATCCGCAGACCTCCCATTTCTGAACGTGTTGTATCTCAGATAATCGAGCTTGCAGATAACGGACTGCTTACCGCAGAAATGTCCGAATTACCCGATTATCCTGTTTTCGCAAAAGAAATCGGCGTAACCCGTGTTACAGGCAATAAGATATACAACGAATTAAGCCGCAGAGGATATGGACACTACACTGAGAACGGTTTTACTGTCAGCTGTAAACCACAGGCTTTACAACAGTTACAGGATAGCGTTTCCAACGCTCTGAAATGTGGCATTTCGTTTGAAGAAATAGTATTGGAAGTCTTGAAATACAAATAATTCGCCAATGGCGAAAAACTCTGAAGTGTAAAAAGTACACTTCAAGAAATGAAGGGGTGACTTTGCACCCTCAGACCGAGATAGTAGCCGTAAACCGTCACAAGTGACGTTGGATTTACTCTCGGGAAGGTATAAGCTCCGTGC
>JAGAJY010000325.1 GCA_017848125.1 Oscillospiraceae bacterium | reverse complement strand
GCCCACACGGACATCTCTGCCTATGGTCACGCCGTCGGTGCAGGTAAATTCAACGCCTTCATCCATCAGCTTATCTATTATAGCAAATCTTGCCGAATTATTCAACATCAAAAGACCTTTTCTGTCATTTGCACCTAAAACTGTGTCGGAATTTGAAGAAATATATGCATCTGCACGAAATTTTTCGCCGATAAGCACCGAAACCGTATCGGTCAGATAGTATTCTCCTTGAGCATTTTCAGGCTTTATCTTTCCCAGAGCGTCAAGAAGCCTTTCGGTATCAAACCAGTACGCTCCCGAGTTTATTTCTTTTATCTTCCTCTGCTCATCTGAAGCGTCACGCTCCTCGATTATGCCCTTTATGCCGTCGGCTGTTCGGAGTATCCTGCCGTAGCCCTTAGGCTCGTCAACCTCGGCGGTTATTACGGTAACGGCATTGCCCTTGTCGCAGTGAAGCCAGTGAGCGCCGAGAATGGTCTCATTGTCAATAAAGGGAGCGTCGCCGTTGAGCACCAGAACATCGCTGTCAGTCCTTTCACGAAGCCACTCCTCCGCCATCATAACAGCGTGGCCCGTTCCCTTTCTTTCCGACTGGAACACGGTATGGTATTTTCCGTTAAGATGCTTTTCGATCACCTCGCTGTTAAAGCCCGTAACAACGCATATATCCTCGATACCCGAATCCTCGCAGGCTTTTGTCACCCAGTCAAGCATCGGGATATCCAGCACACGGAACATAGGCTTGGGCAGGTCCGATCTCATACGCTTGCCCTGACCTCCTGCAAGAATAACGGCACAGGTCTTTTTCATAAGCATAATCTCCTAAATCACATCATTATTGCCGAAACACATTTAATCCGAAAATGCGCCCCGAAATCAAATCATCTGAAATATATTATGCCACAGAAAAAAGTTTTTTTCAAGCATATTTTGCACATATTGTCCGAGATTTTGACGAAGCTTGTGCATTTTGGTCAAAATAGCCAAAAAATTAGCTTATTTTTTCTTATATCGTACAGTAGAAAATTTCATACATTTCTGTTATAATTATAAATGCAGTCACGGGCATAACTGCGGACTTTTATAAAAGTAAGCCTTTATCCCGTGAAATATCAAAAAATAACGGAGGTAATTTCCAATGGCAAAAAAATGGGTCTATATGTTCAGCGAAGGCGATATGACCATGCGTAATCTTCTCGGCGGTAAGGGTGCAAACCTTGCTGAGATGACAGGCATCGGTCTTCCCGTTCCCCAGGGCTTTACAATTACAACAGAGGCTTGTACTCAGTACTATGAGGACGGCCGTAAGATCAGCGACGAGATCATGGCTCAGACTATGGAAGGCGTTAAGAAGATGGAAGAGATCAACGGCAAGAAGTTCGGCGATCTTACAAATCCTCTCCTCGTTTCCGTTCGTTCCGGCGCAAGAGCTTCCATGCCCGGTATGATGGATACTATCCTTAACCTTGGTCTTAACGATGAGGTTGTTGCTTCTATGATCAAGAACAACCCCACTCCCGAGTTTGAGAGATTCGTATATGACTCCTACAGAAGATTTATCCAGATGTTCTCCGACGTTGTTATGGAGGTTGGTAAGAAGTACTTCGAGCAGCTTATCGACAAGATGAAGGAAGAGAAGGGCGTTCAGTTCGACGTTGACCTCACAGCTGAGGATCTCAAGACTCTTGCAGAGCAGTTCAAGGCTGAGTACAAGAACCAGCTCGGCAAGGACTTCCCCTCCGATCCCGTTGAGCAGCTCCAGCTCGCTATCGAGGCTGTATTCCGTTCATGGGACAACCCCAGAGCTAACGTTTACCGCCGTGACAACGATATTCCTTATTCTTGGGGTACTGCTGTTAACGTAATGCCCATGGTATTCGGTAACCTCAACAACGAGTCCGGTACAGGCGTTGCATTCACAAGAGATCCCGCTACAGGCGAAAAGAAGCTCATGGGTGAGTTCCTCAAGAACGCTCAGGGCGAGGACGTTGTAGCAGGCGTTCGTACTCCCATGCCCATTGCTCAGATGGAGCAGGAGTTCCCCGCTGCTTATGCTGAATTCATCAAGGTTTGCGATATCCTCGAAAACCACTACCACGACATGCAGGATATGGAGTTCACTATCGAGAACCAGAAGCTCTATATGCTCCAGTGCCGTAACGGTAAGAGAACCGCTCAGGCTGCTCTCCAGATTGCTTGCGACCTCGTTGACGAAGGCCACAAGACCGAGCAGGAAGCTGTTCTTATGATTGACCCCAGAAACCTCGACACACTTCTCCACCCCCAGTTCGACGCTGCTGCTCTTAAGGCTGCAACTCCTCTCGGCAAGGGTCTCGGCGCATCTCCCGGTGCTGCTTGCGGTAAGGTTGTATTCACAGCTGACGACGCTGACGCTTGGAACCAGAGAGGCGAGAAGGTTATCCTCGTTCGTCTCGAGACTTCTCCTGAGGACATCACAGGTATGAAGGCTTCCCAGGGTATCCTTACAGTTCGTGGCGGTATGACTTCTCACGCTGCCGTTGTTGCTCGTGGAATGGGTACCTGCTGCGTATCCGGCTGCGGCGAGATCAAGATGGACGAAGAGAACAAGAAGTTCGAGCTCGGCGGAAAGGTATTCAACGAGGGCGACTACATCTCCATCGACGGTACTACAGGTAATATCTACGGTGAGGTTATCCCCACTGTTGACGCTGTTATCGCAGGCACATTCGGCCGTGTAATGTCCTGGGCTGACAAGTACAGAAAGCTTAAGGTAAGAACAAACGCAGATACTCCTGCTGATGCTAAGAAGGCAAGAGAGCTCGGTGCTGAGGGTATCGGTCTCTGCCGTACAGAGCACATGTTCTTTGAGGCTGACAGAATCGCAGCATTCAGAGAGATGATCTGCGCTGACACTGTTGAAGCAAGAGAGGCTGCTCTCGCTAAGATCGAGCCTATGCAGCAGGGCGATTTCGAAGCTCTCTACGAGGCACTTGAGGGCAACCCTGTTACAATCAGATTCCTCGATCCTCCTCTCCACGAATTCGTTCCCACTGACGAGGCAGACATTGCTGCTCTTGCTCAGACTCAGGGCAAGTCTGTTGAGGACATCAAGGCTATCATTGCTTCCCTCCACGAGTTCAACCCCATGATGGGTCACAGAGGCTGCCGTCTCGCTGTAACATATCCCGAGATCGCTAAGATGCAGACATCTGCTATCATCAAGGCTGCTATCAACGTTAAGAAGAACCACCCCGACTGGTCCATCGTTCCCGAGATCATGATTCCTCTCGTAGGCGAGGTTAAGGAGCTCAAGTACGTTAAGGACGTTGTTGTTAAGACTGCTGACGAGATCATCGCTGCTGCAGGCTCTGACATCAAGTACGAGGTTGGTACAATGATCGAGATTCCTCGTGCAGCTCTCACAGCTGACGATATCGCTAAGGAAGCTGACTTCTTCTGCTTCGGTACAAACGACCTTACACAGATGACCTTCGGCTTCTCCAGAGACGACGCAGGCAAGTTCCTTAATGCTTACTACGACACCAAGATCTTCGAGAACGATCCTTTCGCTAAGCTCGACCAGACAGGTGTTGGCAAGCTCATGGAAATGTCCATCAAGCTCGGCAAGCCCGTTAACCCCAACCTCCACATCGGTATCTGCGGCGAGCACGGCGGCGATCCCACATCTGTTGAGTTCTGCCACCAGATCGGTCTTGACTACGTTTCCTGCTCACCCTTCAGAGTGCCCATCGCAAGACTTGCTGCTGCACAGGCTGCTATTAGTAATAGGGATTAATCAGAGAATCGCTATACAATGGGATTTTCCGATAACCTATGAGATGGCAAGAGCCTATCAGAAGGCAAACGGCAAGTATTTAAGGCAAAATCAATGGGAGGACATCACATTGGTAATGAGCCTTGAACTCGGTAGATAAAAAAGATAACCCTGTATCAGACGGTTAAACCGTCGGGTACAGGGTTTTTCTATGCCTAAAATATGTAGAAAGCTCAAATCAACCGTCAGAAAGGTGGAATTACTATGGAAAAGAAAGTAACAGCAGGAAGTCCCATATCACAGAACGATGAAAAAGTCAAGCCCTTTTTCAAAGAAATTTCGGAAGTGCGTATAGCACAGAACTCCGAGAATGTCAAGAGGTATTCAGAATTTTTTTCAAAGTGCGTCATATCACAAAACCTCGCAGATGTCAAGAGCTTTTTTGAAATTATTTTCGACTACCTGACAATGAAGCGTGAAGCGGCAATTCTCCGTGAGGAGCTGGATACGACTTATTACAGAATGTATGTCTATCCCCGAACACTCAGAGGATTAAGCACAGCAGAATTTGTTAAGGCAAATCGAATGTTCAAGAAGGCTTATACAGACCTTGAAGCGATTGACGATTTTGTGGAGGAAGTTGAAGCGGCACTCGATGAAGCACATCTTCTCGGATTTGTCAATACCTTTTTTGAAAATTTTTCTCTTGACAGCGAAATTACGGTGGAGGTCTTTGATGGCGTATTGCACCGTTGATAAAGCCGATGGCTACACGGTAATGGCTAACCACCATTTAAGAGATATGCGGCTCTCGCTGAAAGCACGAGGGTTGCTATCTCAAATCCTCTCCCTTCCTCCAAAATGGGATAAGTCAATCGAAGGACTTGCCAAAATCAACCGTGAATGTTCCGATACTATTGCTAACATCATCAAGGAGCTTGAAGCTTGCGGGTATATCACCCGATACCGTGAACGCAGAGATGACGGCACTTACGGAGATGTTCACTACAATATCTATCAGAAACCTCGCCACTTCGACCCTGTTGAAACGAAACCTAAACGGAAAAAATCCGATTGGGTAAATCCCGCTTTAGTAAAGTCGGGACAATTAAGTAAAGAGGTAGCAAATAAAGAATCAGAAAATAAAGAGTCTTATAATATCCTATCAATCAATCTGCCTGATGGGATTGATGAGATTGAAGCATATCACAGCATTATCAAAGAGAATATCGAGTACGACATACTGATTTCTTATCTTGACAAAACCAGACTTGATGAAATCATGGAGATAATGCTTGAATGTGTATGCTGTAAAAGTGATACGCAGACTATCGCCAAAACCGAAATACCCTCCGAAATAGTAAAAAGCCGTATGCTCAAAATTCATTCGGGACACATTGAATATGTTTTCGATTGTCTGAAGAATAATCCGAGCAAGGTCAGAAATATCAAGTCGTATTTGAAAACTACGCTGTTTAATGCTCCCAGCACTTACGATAGCTACTACACAGCCGAGGTCAATCACGACCTGTATGGGACGGACTAACCCTCCGTCCTTTACTTTTTCGGGGAGATGTGGTATAATAAAGCAAGGTTGGACAGACCGATAAATCGGAATTTGTAAAGGAGAGAAAATGCTATGACTGATAAGGATTTAAGGTGGAATAAATTCATAGATGAAGTTTGCAGTCGAGACATATCAACTTTATCTGAAATACAAAAAAACGCTGTACTTTGTTTTTGGTATGATACTGAAATGAATAGCGGAGGGTATTCAGGTTATATGGATTGCTATCCTGAAACCGACTCAAAAGAATTAGAAAATGCAATTTTACTTGTGGGAAACAAAGATATAGCCGATAATTACCGCAAAGCAGTTACAGAAGGAGAGAATGATGATTGGGAGGAAACAGATGATACTTATTATGGTTTTTCCCCATCTCTTTGTGATTATCTCCAAGAATATGTTGAAAAACACAGAGATATAATTTTTAATTGACATAATATCGTTTTATAAGTGTTTATAAATTCCAGTTTAGCGAACAGTTAAAATAGAATATTTTACATAGCAGTCAAGTATTAAAAACACTTGGCTGCTTTTTTTATACCCGAAAGGAGGACAAACAATGAGTTTAAGACTCAAAATCCCTTAGAAGAAAGCAAAATAATCCGAAAGGAGGAAAGCAATGCAGGAGCAAAACTCCGAAAAAGTAGTGTCGCTATCGGTCAGAGCGACAAAAATGACAGCCAACCTTTTGAAATCGGCTATCGACGAGTATCTGAAACATCAGAAAAGTAAACAGCCGAAGGTCTACAAAGGTAAGCAGTCAATGAAACACCTTGTTCAGAACAGCAAGGATAAGCTCGTCAATATCGAGATTACCGACCAGAATATCAAGGTGTTCAACAAGACGGCTCGTAAGTACGGCATTGATTACTCCTTGAAAAAGGATAATTCAGCCGACCCGCCTATGTACTTGATTTTCTTCAAGGCAAAGGACGCAGATGTTATGACAGCGGCGTTTGGTGATTTTATGAAGAAGTCAATGGAAAAGGAAAAGAAGCCGTCTATCAAGGCTCGTCTTAAAACTCTTGGTCAACAGGTTGCTGTTAAGGCTCAGGAGCGTAAGCGAGAAAAAAGCAAGGTCAAGGAGGCAGAACTGTAATGAAGTTCGACAAGAAAAAAGTTACGGCTGTCCTCCCGTTCGTGCTTATGGGATATTTCTTCAACAAGGTTTCTCAGGCTTTCACAACTGCCGAAGGTGTGGAGCTTGGCGACAAGATAATGAATGGTATGAACGGAATTAAAGATGTTTTCTTGAATCCGTTGCCGAGTTTTAACCCGATTGATTTACTCATCGGTGTTGCAGGCGGCGTAATTATCAAGCTCGTTATCTACGTCAAAGGTAAAAATGCGAAGAAATACCGAAAGGGCTGTGAATACGGCTCTGCAAGGTGGGGTACTGCCGAGGATATGAAGCCATATATGGACGAAAAATTCGAGGACAACATTATTCTCACCGAAACCGAAAGGTTGACAATGGAGGGCAGACCGAAAGCCGGTCCGAAATATGCCCGAAACAAAAATATCTTGGTAATAGGAGGCTCAGGCTCCGGTAAGACAAGATTTTTTGTTAAGCCAAATCTGCTCCAAATGCACAGTTCCTATGTAGTAACCGACCCGAAAGGCACGGTATTGCTTGAAGTCGGAAAGGCTCTGAAAGAAGGCGGTTACGCTATAAAGGTGCTGAACACAATCAATTTCAAGAAGTCAATGCACTATAACCCTCTCGCCTATATCCGTTCTGAAAAGGACATTTTGAAGCTCGTGAATACCATTATCGCCAATACAAAGGGTGAAGGCAATCAGAGTGGCGAAGATTTCTGGGTAAAGGCAGAGCGATTATATTATTCGGCTCTTATCGGCTATATCTGGTACGAAGCTCCCGAAAGCGAGAAAAACCTCAATACCCTTATTGAGATGATAAACGCCAGCGAAGCACGAGAGGACGATGAAAACTTTGAAAATCCGATTGACCTGTTGTTTAAGGAGCTTGAAGCGGAAAATCCTGAGCATTTCGCTGTAAGGCAGTACAAGAAGTACAAACTTGCTGCGGGTAAAACCGCAAAATCAATCCTCATTTCCTGTGGTGCAAGACTTGCCCCGTTCGACATTAAGGAACTGCGTGAGCTGACAGAATATGATGAGTTGCAGCTTGATACGTTAGGCGATAAAAAGACGGCACTTTTTGTCATAATCTCCGATACGGATGATACTTTCAACTTTATCGTTTCGATAATGTACACCCAACTTTTCAATCTATTGTGCGACAAGGCAGACGACAAATGCGGAGGCAGACTTCCCGTACACGTTCGCTTTATACTCGACGAGTTTGCGAATATCGGACAAATCCCAAAGTTCGACAAGCTCATTGCCACAATCCGAAGTCGTGAGATTTCAGCGGCTATCATCTTGCAGGCACAGAGTCAGTTAAAGGCGATTTATAAGGATAATGCGGATACTATCGTAATGTATTCAATCATCGCACCAATGTTGATATGAATAACCGTCTTATCTGTTTCGACATCAAGGAGCTTGGTAAGCAGCTTAAAAAAATCGGTATGCTAATCGTTCAGGACTGCGTGTGGAACAGAGTTACAGTAAACAGAGCCGAACACAAGTCAACTCGTTACTATATCGACGAGTTCCACCTTCTTCTGAAAGAAGAACAGACAGCAGCGTATTCCTGCGAAATCTGGAAGCGTTTCCGTAAATGGGGCGGTATTCCGACTGGACTTACGCAGAATGTAAAGGACTTGCTTGCAAGCCGTGAGATTGAGAATATCTTTGAAAACTCGGACTTCATCTATATGCTCAATCAGGCAAGCGGCGACAGACAAATCCTCGCAAAACAGCTCAATATCTCCCCTCATCAGCTTTCGTATGTAACGAACAGCGGTGCGGGCGAAGGACTTATTTTCTACGGAAATGTCATTATTCCGTTTGTAGATAAGTTCCCGACAGATACTCAGCTCTACAAGATTATGACCACAAAACCCGAAGAACAACAGGAGGAAAACTAATGAAGATTAAGAAAAAGACCATTAAGACAATCGGTATCACAGCCGGCGTGATTGCGGTGGTGGGTGCAGGCGTAACAGGTGTT
Source organism: Oscillospiraceae bacterium (assembly GCA_017848125.1). Lineage (GTDB taxonomy): Bacteria > Bacillota > Clostridia > Oscillospirales > Ruminococcaceae > Huintestinicola. The sequence continues at coordinate 2,694 of JAGAJY010000325.1, read as the reverse complement.
TGTCTTGCGATTAAGAACAAGAAGAAGCCTACTGGCGAAATTCCTTATCCTGCGTCCGCTTGGGACTGCAAGTAATGGGCTGGCTGATTTTCCTCGGTGGTGCGATGTTTGGCGGAACGTTCGGTGTGATTACAATGTGCCTTCTGCAAGCCAATCATCTGTACGAAGCAGATAACGAGGAATAAGAAAAGCCGTACTCGGATTTTTCCGAATACGGCTGGTACATATTAAATTAACTGCCTTACAAACTGGAATCTATTATTGATTTTTCATTTGTAAATGTGGATATGACTTCATTTCCGAAGATATACAGGCAATATTCAAATTCACCGTTTACAGGATGAGGATAGGCATCATAAGAATAACCTAAACCGTTGTAATGCGTTTCGTTTGTGTCTTTAATACAGAATACAGGCGGATAGTCAAAGCTATTAACTGTAATCCAATCAATTACAAAAATGGCAAACCATAGCAAAACAACAATAGCTACAATTTTGAATATTCTTTTTCGAGTCAAAAATACTACCTCCGTAAATTTTGATTTATCGAGCAGTTTGCTCTTTACATAATTATACCACTTCCACCCCGAAAAAGCAATACATACCCTGTTTTCAGGGCAAATAAATCACAGAAAGGAGGAATCCAAGTGGCAGGAAAAGAGCTGAAAGCTACCGAAAAAACTGTGCTTAAACATTCTCGTGACGGTGTTGTTGAGAAAAATCTCGTTGACAGTTCCGAAAAAAGAGTGAGCAAGCACACGGAGGAAGCTGTATTAAAGGCAGAAACCCCGTCAGATTTGCGATTTGATAAGCTCCAAGAGGCAGGCATTGCAACTCCTGAGCCGACAAAACGCAAATTCAGTAATCTTCAATTCGGCAGGAACAACCCCGATAACAAATGGGAGGAACAACGAGCCGAAGCAAAAGCGGAAATGTCGGAGCAGATTTCCCCAAGCCATAAGCCAAGACCACCTGAACAGCCAAATCAGGCGACCGACTACGAGTTTACCTCTCATTCAATGGAACAGTTCACTACTTCTGAGCAACCTCTTACAGTTACAGCTCAGGAGTTCAAGGAAAGTCTTGACTTCAATTTCAGAGGCGACAATGTAAAGCCTGTTTCTGCTCTCAAAGATGATACGCCGTCAAAGCTGAAATCGGATAAAAGCCGTAAGTCCTTGCAGGAACATTCATCAGCGACTGAAGCACTCTCCGAGAAAAAGAGCGAAACAGCGTTACCCGTTGAGGACGAAGCTCCAAAGCCTACGCCTACAAAACGACAGTTTACGGAAAACGCTCCTGATGAGCAGTATTCAATTTCCGATGAAACCGTTAGCGTATCGGCTGACGAGTTGCAAAATTGCGGTGATGATTTCAATTTCAAGGACAATGCTCCGACAGAAGAACGCACAAAGGACGATTTATCCCTTGAAAAAGAGGAGAAGCAGTCTAAGCTAAAGGAAAAGAAAGAGCGTAAGTCCTTGCAGGAACATTCCTCGGCTGCTGAAAAGCTGACCGACGATAAAGGCGAATCTGTTCTTAACTTTGAGGGTGAAGCTCAGGCAGAAGCCGAGCCGATACCCGATAAGAAAACCCGAAAACTTGAAAAGAAAGTCGAAAAGGCTGAAAAACGACTTTCAAAGTTAGAGGAAAAGAACGATAAGAAGCTCCCTAAACTCGTAAAGAGAGATGAGAAACAGCTTTCCAAACTTGATAAGCGTATTGCAAAAGCTGAGGATAAACTCCCTCAACATCGTGTTTTACACGTTCGCAAGGAGTACAATCCCAAGAAATATAAAATGCAACGCAAACTCAGGTTTGAAAAAGAAGCCAAGCCGCTAAATAGCGGTGGTATTGTTACCAAAGGTATCAAGAAAGCTAATTCTACTGTTGCTTTGACGGTAAGCGGAGCAGTTCACAAGGAAATCAGCAAGTACGAGGACGATAATCAGACCTTAAAGGCGGCACACGGTACTGAAAAGATTGCAGAATCGGCACTTCGATTTACAAAGGACAGCGTTCAGGCTCATCATCAGCGATTGAAAGAAAAGCCGTATGAAAAGGTGTCAAAGCTGAAATATCAGCGTGAAACGACTGCTCAGAAACTCAATGAGCATAAGGCTATGACGAATAACAAAAAGCTCCGTAAAGATGAAAACTCTGCACGAAAAGCTCTCAAAAAGTCACAGCAGAAGCTCCAAAGGCACAATATGTGTATTTATACGGCGAGGAAGCGGACAAAACCGCTTCCGATGTACATAATATCTGCATTGTCAATTTTGACTGCCTACGCAGATTACTGCACAGGCTGCACTCAGATAAAAAAGGAGTTCTCGAAAAATCCGAGGATTTGCCGGATATTGTGCTGTCCCGGAAATTCAGAACTGACTTTGAAACCGCAAAGGCTTTCCGTAAATTCTGCGGCAGTTACCTCCGTGCTAAACGGCGGAAGGATTTAACCGCCCCGGTGCGGATAAGCTGATGTGAATAAGAAACAAAACGACCTCCTCATTCTAAAAGGAATGGGGAGGTTTTTGTGTGTAAAAAGGTCGCACTCGTCAGTACGACCTTTAAGTTCTAGAGCTTGTTCACATTAAAGCGTTGCAAATTTAGAGAAAATATGTTATAATAAACGTATGAGATTAACAAAAGAACAATTTGCGAAAATTGAGCATTTAATGCCCACACCTCGCAG
>JAGAJY010000324.1 GCA_017848125.1 Oscillospiraceae bacterium | reverse complement strand
TCAATATAATATTCCGTACCCGAATACCAATGCTTGATATGTCCCATAGATAAGCCGATAAGCTTTCCGTTTTCAAACAATCCATAGGTCAGGGAGTTGTTCTGACCTATCAGATCCTGAATATACAGGTCAAGCTGCTCCCCATCTGACCAGTCATCATTCCAAGGGGCTATAGTAAACACTCCCGTAAACAGTTCTTTTATTATCTCTGTTTCACTTACTCCTATTCTCTTGAAATCGTATTTTTTATCATTCATAAGCTTTCTCCTCAGTTACCAACTCAAAATCACCAAGCCGCTTTGATCTCACATACTATATCCAAGCTCCGAAGGCAGGTCGTTCCATAGCTCTGTCCTTGTCCTGTTTTTTCTCAGCTTGCTGAGAATTTTACTGTCGGGGTCGGGATAGACCGTAAAGCCGTCCTCCTCCCCCATTTCGGGACGGACAGGGAATGCAAGCTGTTCCTTTTCAACGGAAAACTGTGCATTCACACCTTGTTTGTTTCCTCGTGGGTCGAGCCTTATCCACTTATTTAATTCACCGATATACACGCCGTTCAGACCATGATATACAAGCACGGGCGCTGTTTCATCATCTAAGATAAGCTTCTGATAGCAAAAGCCCGACGGTATGCCCTTACAGCGGAGCAAAGCCGCAAACAAATGAGCCTTTGCAAAGCAAATGCCGTGTCCTGCCTTTAAAACCTCGGAAGCGGTACAGGTGATAATATCCTCATTTATGTCAGCCGAATGAGAAATATTGTCACGGACAAATTCATATGCCGCTCTGATATAGCCGATACCGCCGCCGTTTTTCTCCCACAGCGAATCGGCAAGCTCTGTGATTATTCCGCTTTTATGATCTATCACATCATCTGCCTTTAAATAGGCTTCGATATTATTTGTTGAAAGTATTATTTTCATGACTTACCTCTATTCCTCAGAATCCACCCATTCCCATACTAATGGGTTCTCGTTTTCGTAAAAAAGCATTTGACCTTGTCCATATTTTATATAAGTTATTTTATCATGCGAATAACTATTATAATCAGTTGAGTCAACTGCATTGAATTGGGCAGAATCAATATAATATAAGAACAACTGTTTATCGTATTCGTTAAGATACGGCTTCAATACATTTAAAATATCTTCTAATTCTTTTTCGGCATTTTTGCCGTCATTTTCGATAAATATTCGAAAATCATAATTACAATGATTTATATACTCACTGGTATGCGAACTAAAATCAACTGCATACCGCTGCTTGAACTTTGGATGGCATATCACTTTATAATTTGAATCAATAACACCGTTTAATTTATCATTAAAATAATTATCAATCTTCCATTGATTATTGTGGAAGCAATAATCATCTAAATATGAACCATAGTAGCTGCATACATAAAAATAATGATTAGGATATGCATCTGTTTCAACCAATATTCCATTGTACAGCTCTGCAAAATCATTTGCATTGATATGATCTGTTTCAAATTTATCTATAAGGTATTCTTCGCCATTATACCGCTGAAATGTAACACCATATTTGTCATTCATATATTCTATAAGCTCATCTGCAGGGGGCGGATCTTGTAACGTAACGAGTTCAGGAAAAGTCAGGGTATAATTTCTCCCATTGCTTGAATCTCCAACAATCCGCAGTATCATATTATTATCATAATTTAATATCATAATCAGCAATAATACAGCCACGGAAGATAGAATGATTATAAAAAGTGTTGTCAGCCATTTTTTTATTTTCATTGTATAACCTCCAATTTATAGACCTAGACTTGATTTATATTTTTCCGCAAGCTCCGTCAGCTCCTCAACCGCATTTTTCCTCCAAACAAGCTTTTTTACAAGCCATTCACAGGGAAACTCGCCGCAAAGTCCGCAGAACTGCACATTATGCTCCCTTGCGCATTTATGTATCGGACAGCTCCCCGACTGCGCCCATTCCTCACAGTGTCCGTCAGATTCTATACAGCCCCTGCATATGCCCGATTCTTTTTTCTTACAGCCTGTACAGCATTCACCGCAGGCTGTTATCGCTTTGAAATCTATCTGACTGTTCATTTATATCACCTTTAATAATCTCATACGGAGTTCTTATATGAAATCAGAATATGAGTCGGTGCAAATAATACCGCTGCAATAATCAGCAGTATTGACCTGCTCATAATTCCGCTGAACAAGAATAAAATTGATGGAATAATTGAAAGTGCCAATGCTCTGAAAGCATTATTTTTATTCCGGCAAACAGCCCAGATAATGCAGTAAAGAACAATTAACAGAATATCAATAACAAGATAAACTGCAAATGCTTCATCAGACCACCAGCCAAACCAAGTACCGGGAATATTGAAAATCATAAAACCAAAACAGCCGAATCTTCCGATTTGTTCAATAATCTCGATTATTCTGTTTTTCCACTTGTTTTCAAAGCCATCTTTACATCTGACTGCAAATAAAATATTTGGAATCATAATGACAACTATAGCAATCAAACCAAACACATTAAGCCATTCCATATAATTATCCTCCTCAAATACCAAGCTGCCGTTAAATCTGTTTTCAATGTATGAACTGCAATATACATTTGCCCTTTTACATCCCATACATTGACCACACAGCCCCGTTTTCCATCACCTGAGAGGAAAGCAGCTGAAATTCATTCATATCAGACCCCTCAAACAATGGCTTGTCACCGCTTCGGGCAATTATCGGTGCGGTAACTATGCTCAGACCGTCAACCAGCCCCTCACGGAGAAATGCACCGTTTATTATACTGCCGCCCTCAAGAAGCAGTTTTTTAATTCCGAAAGCACTGTAAAGCTTGTTAAGGGCGAGCTTTATATCAATTTCCTCCCTGCCTGCGAAAATGTAGGAAACCCCGATTTTTCTGTAATAAGCAAGCATTTTCTCAGGCGTATTTTCCGTTATAACTTCAATAATGTGGCAGTTGTCATAGCCCTCGTCATCATCGTGGATAAGGCTGTCCGTCCAGCCCACCTTTCCCATAGTGTCAAAGGAAACTGCATAGTAACCGTGCTTTCGGGCAATAAAGTCGCCCTTGGGAATTTCTGCGCCCTCAAACTCCGACAAATCGGGTCTGAATCCGTTTGTAAAGCTGGATTCCATAGTTACCCGTCCGCAGGCAAAGGCATCTCCCTTTATTCTGCGGTTTATCTCGTAATAAACCTCACTCACAGCAATTCCCTTTTCGCTGTACAGAAAATCTCCCGTGACCTTGCCGTCAATGCTTGTTACCATATGGCATATGACCGCAGGACGAAGCCCGTGCTTTCTGATGTAATTCTCCGCATAGGAACAGCTTGCCCGTACCTCTCCGCCTCTGAGGCAAATCTCGGCAATTGCCCGTCTGACAAGCCCTGAGGCAATTCCCCTGCCCTGCATATTTTCCGAGACCTCTGTATGACGTATGTCAAACACGCCCTTTTCGGTTTCGGGAAATGTGACCTTTCCTATCTCGTTTCCGCTGTCGTCAACACAGCTTATTTCTGAGTATTGTGTAATATATTTCATAGAGTGTTCCTTTCGTTCAAAATTTTTATCAAAACATTTTCTGTTTGTGCAATATCCTTTTCAATCAACGGGCGCATACTGTCCTTATACTCAGACATATCAGCATCATTTAAATATGAAAGTATCTGCGGAATGTACTGAGGCTTTGCCGTCCCGACCAATGCAAGGGCTTTAATGCATTGTCTGGCGGTTATAGGCTTTTCGTCAGTAATATGCGAAAGAAAAGCTGTAATGATATTGTCAAAACGATTTTCATCGTCCCATTGAGCATTAGCCGCAAGAATATTCAACGCACGATTCCTGACCAATGATTTCGGGTGGTCAAGAATAGCCGCAAATTCATCAAAGTATTCATACCATTTATCTGTTTCAAGACTTTCGGATATTATCCTGTCAGCTGCGGCGCAGGCAGCTTTATCATCTTTTGATGTGAGCATTGCTGTAATATTCTCTTTCATCTCATCATTCCTCTGTTGTCCGATTTATCGTTGTTTTTATTATACCAACAAAGCCGCCAAAAGTCAACGCAGAGCAGCAATATCCGAATGTTCTCCCGAAAAATCAGCCGAATTTTTCATTAAGCCTTGAATACAGCCGCAGAATGTGCTATAATATTCTCAGCATTTTCTGAAAGGAAGTATCATAAAATGAGCTGGAAAGACAATCTGATTGACATAGCCCCCTATGTTGCAGGGGAGCAGCCCGATAAAAAAGACTTTATCAAGCTTAATGCAAACGAAAATCCCTACCCCCCTTCGCCCAAGGTGACAGAGGTAATAAACCGCTTTGAAACCGGCTGTCTGAACAAATATCCCGACGCTGACGCCACTCCTCTTGTCCGTGCCATTGCTGACAGGCTGGGGCTTGATTGTAAGAACATTTTCGTGGGAAACGGCTCGGACGATGTGCTTGCCCTTGCTTTCAGAGCCTTTTTCAATTCGGATAAGCCTGTGCTTTACCCTGATATTACATATTCATTCTATCCCGTTTGGTGCAGTATGCTGAAAATACCCTATGAACTTATTCCTGTTGATGAGGATTTCAATATCAATGCGGCGGATTACAAAAGAGCCAACGGCGGCGTTATCATCTGCAACCCCAATGCCCCCACAAGCATAGGCAGAGACCTTTCCTTTATCCGTGAGATACTTGACGCAAATCCTGACAGCGTTGTTATATGTGACGAGGCATATGTGGATTTCGGCGATCAGTCAGCTCTGCCCCTTCTGAAAGAATATCCCAATCTTGCTGTAATACAGACCTTCTCAAAATCACGCTCAATGGCAGGAATGAGAATAGGCTTCTGTGCCGCAGGAGAGGAGCTTATTTCTGCTCTGAGAGCCGCAAAGGATTCCTACAATTCCTATCCCGTTGACAGCATTGCCATTGAAGCAGGCTGTGCTTCCGTTGCCGATGAGGAATATTTCAGGGAAACCATATCCAGAATTATCAGCACAAGGGACAGGCTTACCCATGAGCTTCGCACAATGGGCTTTGATGTAAAGGACAGCAGCACAAACTTCCTTTTCGCTTCTCACCCCCGTTACAAAGCCCCCGAGATCAGCGCATTTCTTAAAACCAAGGATATTTACGTCCGTTTCTTCAACAAGCCGAGAATTGATAACCATCTGAGAATAACTGTCGGCACTGATAATGAAACTGACGCTCTTATCTCCGCTCTGAAAGAATATATCAGATAAGGGGTGCTTCTATGACTGCCGAGGAAAAAAGACGGCTTTCCGAATTTGAACGTGATATCAAAAAAATGCAGAAGGAGCACAAGGAGACCTTTGCGGAGTTTGAGCAGAAAAAAGCCCCCGAGCAAAAGAACAGCTCTCTGTTCATCAGGCTCAGGGACAGAATAAAATCATTATTTACTCGATAATAACCGTAAAAGGTCCGTCATTAAGAAGCGATACTTTCATGTCCGCACCGAATATTCCACGTTCGGTGCGGACATTTTTTTCAAGCTCATTGCAGAAAAAGTCATACAGCGGCTTTGCGGTATCGGGACGGGCGGCGGCTGTGAATGAGGGACGGTTGCCGTGAGAGCAGTCTGCATATAGGGTAAACTGTGATATGCAGAGAACCGAGCCTCCCACATCTGCAAGGGAAAGATTTATCTTGTCGTTTTCATCGGAGAATATTCTCAGCCCCGATATTTTCTTTGCAATGCGTATGCAGTCGGCTTCGGTATCCCCCTCGGTAAAGCCTGCAAGAAGCAGAAAGCCTTTTTCTATGCTTCCGACGATCTCACCGTCAACCGATACCGACGCATTTGCTACTCTCTGAACAACAACTCTCATAATACATTAACCTCATTTTTATAAAAATATTACCTACTACAGAAAACGGGAGACTGATGTCCCCCGTTTCAGTCTGTCGATAAAGTTCACTGACGAAAAAAGTTGCACAAATAACCACAAGGTAAAAGTTTCGGTCAAGCCTTTTCAAAGGCTTGCGGGGTCGAGGGGCAGAGCCCCCGTCGCCCTCCGCAGAGGGCGAAATCTCCTTATTTCCGTGAAATAACGGAGCAAGGGGTGAGAAATGCGACAGCATTTC
>JAGAJY010000323.1 GCA_017848125.1 Oscillospiraceae bacterium | reverse complement strand
GCGAAATTATGGGGACTCCTTCGGGAGTCCCCGATTTTTTACATATATCAGAGGATAATTCTTTGAATTTACCTGCGGAAATCCGCAATAATCCGTTGTTTGCCAAAAACTTATCCCTAATACTCCACCTGCACACACAGGAGGATATAACTCCGCCGCAGTTCGTTATGAACTTGTGCTAATTGTCAAAAATCAGTGTTATACCTCAATTTCAAATGTGAAATTTTTGTGAAATATTGGAGTTATCTCCACCCACTACACTGTTTCAAAAATGATACAAAAGTTTTATTTTTCTCAGAAATCATGCAAAAAATCAAATCTAATCCCTATTACTCCACCACTATATCGTAGCTTGAAAACGGCTTGGTTACGCAGTTTTTTGACATTTTGGGGTTGACAAAAATCGAATAATGTTGTAAAATAGAAAATGTAGCAGAACAAGCGTTCTCGCTTTTGGCACTCTATAAAGAGTAGCGTATATATTGTGCCGAGCATTTTTGCTCAGGCGGTCGGCTGTAACTTTACCAGCCGAATGATAACGGAGATTTAAAGCCGTTACACTAACATAACAATCGAATAAGTCTTGACTCATCAGCAAAAGCTGTTGGGTCTGGCTTGTTGTAGTTATGTGGGTGTGACGGCTTTTTTGTTTTGCCTGAAAAGGCTGATGTATCGTTTCAGTACGTCAGCTATTCTGTAAAACGTTGCGAAGTAATCATTTCAAAGGACGCCCTATTTCAGGGCGTCATCGGTGTACCTCATTTCAGGGTATACCGACGGTGAATGAAATGTTCACCGTCCAAACCACCGCCTTAATTCAGGGCACTGGTTGCAGAGAAAGCACACACCCCGTTTCAGGGCAGGTGCAGCGAACACTATTTTATGCCGTCGTGAATTGCGACTCCATAGATATAAACCACCGTCGCAAACTGCGACACTGGTTTATGATAAAGGTCTTGAAATTCGAACTTAGAAATAATGATGAGGTGGTAATTCACCACCCCATTGGCACATTCCCAAAATGGGAAGCTGCTATCCTCAACTCCTCCGAACATTTTACATAACGCAAAAGCGTATGTCGGCAGAAATCTGCTGAAATTTATTTTTATGGAGGACACCACAATGAATGAAGAAAAGAAACTTATCCGCACCGAAGCCAAATACGAAAAAGCTCTTGCCGAACGTGACAAGGTTCAGGCAGAACTTGACCGCCTGACGAAGAAGGAAACACAGGACAGGCACAAACTTGCAACTATGCAAAATCGTTACAAAGAGCAGAAACGCTGCAGTCGCAACCACCGCCTTATCGAGCGGGGAGCAATTCTGGAGAGCCTTATTCCCAATGCCGAGAGCTACACTAACGAGCAGATAAAGCACATCATCAAGATAGCTTTCGGAAATCTGCCCGGCGGATTACAGGGCATACACTTTCCTGAAAGTCTGCGTGATAATTCTTGAAAAGCTGTTTTGCAAGCTCAGCAATACTGCTTCCCTTGGGACAAGGGCGCACTTATATACCACAGCAGTGGTATGTGCGGTTTCTGCGGAAACGGAGAAAATCGGCAATACTGCCGAGAGGAGGTTTTGACAATCGCAATCTATCATTGCTCCATCAAAATTATCAGCCGTGGCAAGGGTAAGTCTGCTGTTGCCGCCGCTGCTTATCGTTCGGGCGAAAAGCTCACGAACGACTATGACGGAACTACTCACGACTTTACACGAAAAGGTGGAATTGTTCACACAGAAATTCTCCTGCCCGACAATGCACCAAGAGAATATGCAGACCGTTCCACGCTCTGGAACGCTGTCGAAGCTGTTGAGAAATCCAAGAACGCACAGCTTTCACGGGAGATTGAAATTGCACTGCCTAATGAACTTTCCGAAGCGGAGTGTATTGAACTTGCACGGGAGTTCGCACGGAAAACTTTTGTCGATAAAGGTATGTGTGCCGATGTCTGTATTCACAATCCAAACCGTGAG
>JAGAJY010000322.1 GCA_017848125.1 Oscillospiraceae bacterium | reverse complement strand
AGTACATAAACAGCTCGGAGTTATTTCAATAGCTCCTTATATGAGTAAGTCAAAGGTGTTGAATGAACTCGGATTCCCTGTTGTATCAAAGGAAAAAGCCAATAAAATAAACTATCTGCTCACTCCCGACAGCGAAAAGCAAACATTTATCCACGCAATAATGACGGGGGATATGGGAGCACAAGGACATTTTCAGCATAGCAACCGAATAAAATTGCCCGATAAATGGATAAAGCTTTTCGGCTATAACTATTCGGATATGCGACCCGATTTAATATCGGAAATGAAACAACCGCCCGAATTTAAAGTATCGTCAAAATGCTGTTATTATATGAAGGAAAAGCCTGCTGACGATTGGGCGAAAGAACATAACAGTTTCCCTTTTCTCGGTCTTATGGCTTCCGAGGGCGGTCAGCGTGAAATGGGATTGATGAAAAACGGCTGTAATTATTACGGTAAACACACGGTAAGGTCTTGCCCCTTTGCAATTTTTGACCGTCAAGACCTTTTACAGCTTGCACTTGATTTAAACGTTCCTGTTCCTAAAGCATACGGAGAAATCAAGCGAAAAGAGGACGGAACACTATACACCACAAGAGCACAGCGCACAGGCTGTTCAATGTGTGGCTTCGGTGTACATCTTGAAAAACGCCCTCACAGGTTTGACCGACTTCGAGAGGATAACCCCAAAGAGTGGTATTATTGGATGTATGAATGTTGTACAGACAGCAACGGCAATAAATACGGTTGGGGGCGTGTCCTCGATTATATAGGCGTAAAATGGGAAGATGTTCCTGTTTCACAACTTTCTTTTGATGATTTAGGGGGTGAATAATAATGACAGATTTAACAACGCTGTTTGTCTGCGGTACTGTTCTTATATGCCTGTTTGCTTCGATACGTTATCGTAAGTGGGAGCATAAAGAGTTTATCAATGACAGAATAACAGAACTTGAACTTGAAAACGAGGTTTTAAGCAATGAAAACGACCGTTTAAAGCGTGATGTTAAGTTTTACAGTTCACAGCTCAAAGATATAGACGAATAAGAGGTGATACAGATGGATATTATCAAGCTTGGTCTTGAAATATGGGTTGACTTCTTTAACTATGTCGGTATAGTCCCCGTTGTATGTATGGTAATAGCCTTTTACGGCGGTCTTTGGGCAATGAAAAAGCTCCCCGAACATCTTGAAAAGAAGAATCCCAATCATATATTTTTAAAAAACGTATTCAGAAACTAATGAAATAATAACGAAATGGAGAAAAGAAAAATGGAAAAGAATAATAAGCTCGTAATTGAACCCAACAAAACATATGCAATCGGTTTTTATATCCAGGATTTTGATAATAAAGAGATGAAGAATCAGCAGACAGGTGAAGTCACTTATTTATCTCTGCACCGTGTCCTTCTCCAGTGTGTAGGTAATATTGACTGCGAACGTTGGGGCGTTGAGCCTAAGGCTTTTGGTGGCTCTGGTGTAACTGAACTTAAAATTCCCCTTGCTGGAATTTCCTATGTATTCGGTTATGCTCCTGATGACCCGTCCTTTAATCTTATGGCAGAGCTTAACAAGCTTTTGTATAATCCTGTTCGTCTTGATTATGGACTTGACGGAAAGGGACGAGCAAAACTGCGCTTTATATCGCTTGAATAACGGGAGGGCTTTATGTGTTATCTACTACGTTTAATATATTATCTATAGTGGCGGTTGCAGTTCCTGAAACTGAAACAGAAACGGAAATTTTATATACATCACCTAACGACTATTCGGATATACTTCTTGCGATTTCCGAGAAGCTCACCGCCCTTAATGAAAATATTGTAACGCTTAACACTTGGGCAGAACAGATATATACAATTCTTGTATATCTTCTTGCTTTCCTCATTCTTTACGGTGTCGGCAAGCTTTTATCAAGCTTGTTTGTTACATAAAATCTATAGAAAGGACGGTTAAAAGCTATGGAAATTCTTACAATGATTTCGGGTGTAGCTGTTAATGCCATTCATATGGCTGCAGGAGCGATTGACCTTTCAACGGTTGATTTCACTCCTATGGTCACTATGATTGAAGGTGCAGTTCCTGCTGTTCTCTCGGCTACTATCCCCGTAACAGGCATTCGCAAGGTGCTTAGCTTCGTAATGGGAAGTATCAAGGGCTGTTAATCTCTTACGGCTCTCGGAGTGGTGTATTATTATACCACTCCGTTTTTTTATATGAAAGGGTGATAAGATGTGAAAAATAAACGGCTTTCGGCTGTAATTATAGCTTTGATAATAATGCTGTGCCTGGGTTTTACAGTATTCGGTATAGCTGGTATGTCTTTCGGTGAATGGATTTCAATGGATATAAACTTTAACGATTTTCCGCAGTATACTTATGCTGAATGGGAAACAATGTCTATTGATGAAAGGCGTACAGCTTTTGAAAATGCTGTAATTGCTCACGGCGGTACTCCGCATTTTACAGATGATTTTTTAAGTGATACAGATTCATCACATATACATTATTCTGCTTTTACTTCGGGCTATTCTGCTGGTGGCGGTATTGTTCCGAATGTAGTTGAATCATATTATCTTGAAGCCTCGGGACAAGCTGAGCTGCATTTAGGCTTCTCTAATGATAATTACGCCGATACACCTGCAGGGGAGCTTAACAACGAATTTATAGACTATATACAGCAAAATCCATATTTACCCGATTCGGGGCAAGCAACTACAGCTTATAAGTTCGATAACGGCTATTATGTAACGTGGGACCCGTTGTTATTAAGTAAATCTCCTGGAAACTATTCAGTAGACGGCACTATTCATAAAGCCGAGGTTTATGGATTACAATTTTATCTGCACGATGAAAACGGAAATATATTAGAAATACAGCGACACCAGGGAATTAACAGTTATACGCCTTTAATAATTTGTAGTGAATGTGGCGGAACATTATTCGATAATTTTACTATAACGTATGACGGTTGGTATTATTTCGATTACTATCCCTGGAAGTCACCGCACCCAGATTCATATAATACGCCTATACAGTCGAATACATATGCTTTTCCTTGGTGGAGCTTATATGGCACGCCTACAGAAGATACTGTAATAAATGCCCCTTATGCAGTCGGTGAAGATGATGACGGCAATGAAATACAGTTTCAGATAACTTCCGACGGCGTAATATACGAGGGTGACACTTATAAATACAATGGTGATAATACTGTAACAATCAACGGTGATACATACTATATCACCGTTGACCCATCTACAATAGACCCCGATTATTATAAAAAGTTTGTCGGGGACACCATCAATAATTATTATTACTATTACACGACTGAGGGACAAGAATTTGACGGTAAAGATATATTATCGGCTCTCCAGTCTATTCATAAGTCATTGGAATCTTTCAGAACTACTACATATACACAGTTGAAAAATTTAGAAGTTGATCTGGCTAATCTCGGTAGCAAGTTCAGCAGTTCTTTAAAGTCGCAGACTGACAGAATTATCAAGGCTCTTAATAAGCTTAATAACAGCGTTGAAAATCTTGATTTGAGTACAGAAGAAAACAAAGCTAAAGAGCTTGCTTCTTGGCTTGAAATGATTGACAAAATTAAGAAAAAATTTTGTGTTAATGAAATTCAAGCAAATGTAATGACAAGTTATAACGCTATGTTTAATGCTTCATACGGTGATTCGGGCGGTAGTACGGTAGCAACATATAATCTTGCTACTGTTGAAACCGATTCAAACGGTAATACTGCTGTTACATACAATAGCGTAACAACAGGCTTTGTACCGTCAATAACTATTGAATTTATGGGAAATAGTTATAATTTGCTCTCTTCTCTTCATTCTTCCTCCTGGGGTCCGTATATAGAACAGGCTAAAAAGCTTATATCTGCTTTATTGACTATAGCTTTTTTCATAGGTTTGTTCAGGTCATTGCCCTCTATTATCGGCGGTGTTCCTGGTATATCTGTACCCACTTCACAGCCTGCAGATGTGCAGTATATTGATGTTACAGATTCGGCAGAGATAGACGTATATCGTCCAAAACATAGATTGAGGTGATAAAATGATAACTTATCTTATAGTTTCGCTTGTTGATTTAATTCTTGGCTTGCTTCCTGATTTCAATGTAGAAGTATTCAGCGTTGACAGCTCTGTTATAAACCTTTTCTTGTGTGCAGGGTATTTTCTTCCTATGAATACTATAGCAGGGCTTTTCAGTTTTGGAATGAGCTTGACAGGGCTTAGGATCCTGTTTGCTATTATTCTTCGTATAAAGAGTTTTATCCCTGGTTGGGGTAATTAAAGAAATGGGGGTTAAAAAATGGTCGGTGATATATTCACATCAGTCTGCAAAGTGCTTATTGATTTGCTCAGTTATGTTATATCTGCGTTTCTCTGCGTGTTTATCCCTGTCTGCATTATGTGTATTATCTTTTTTGCTGTTGGGCTTATCCGTGGCAAGAAGATACCACACAGGACTAAACGCACCGCAAGCCATTATACACAGCCTTTCAATCCTGTTAGGCTTCTTCTGTGGGAGTTTCCTCGGCAGTTAGTCAAAGACTATTTTTCAAGGAATCCCGACGGTTTTGACGTTTACGGCGTGCATTTATTCTGTGGTGAACAAGGCAGCGGAAAATCAATAGCTTCTATGCATTTTATCAAGATGATAAAAGAGCGGAATCCCACTTGCAGGATTTGCAGTAACATTGATATCAATTTCCAGGACGGTAAGATAAACGATTGGACGGATATCCTTAACAATAACAACGGTGAAAACGGTCAAGTTATAGTTCTGGACGAGATGCAAAATTGGTTCAGCTCCAATGAATCAAAGAACTTTCCCCCCGAAATGCTCACAGAGATAACGCAACAGCGTAAACAGCGAAAAATCGTTGTAGGCACTTCCCAGGTGTTCACGAGGGTTTCTAAACCGATTAGAGAACAGATAACATTGCTTTACAAGCCAATGACGATAGCAGGGTGTTTGACTATCGTTAGAGTTTATCGTGTCGGTCTTAATGATGATGGTACAGTAAAGAAAATGAAAATGGTAAAGTGGTATCCGTTTGTTCACGATGAAGAGCTTAGAAATTGCTATGATACATATGAAAAGGTTGAGAGACTGAGTATAAAGGGATTTCAGCCGAGAGCAGAGCAAATAAATGGTGCTCCTGTTCCGACAGCTCCCCAGGTGGTGGTTAAAAAGTGATTGTTTTCACATTTAACAGAAATTTAATAAAAGAGGGCAGGGGACAGGGCAAACCGCCCCCGCCGCAGGCGGGGCGGTTGCCCGTCCCCCTACTTGATATATTAACCTCAAAAAAGTGCCACTTTTATTGAATAACGATAAAAATAACACGAGTGTTCCTATTTTAAGAACACAAAAACACATTTAATACTTTGTTAAAAAGTAGGTGGTTATCTTTGGAACGTGATGATAATGAGCTATATTATTTATACAATTCCAAAACAAAGATTTACCCTGACGGAACGGCGGTAGCGATTTACTGTAATAAACCAAAATTTTCAATGGTTAAGCAGAATCGCCCGAAAGCTCCCGAACCTGATACCCCCGAATATTGGAATAGTCTGAAATTCTTTGATGTGGTGGATTTGTTTCACGGTTGGTATTATGAGGTTTCAGAAAAGCGGTTGAAGCTTCACTATCATTACGAGCCTGTTTTTAAGCGTTTGGAGCTTGAGCACCCTTATTTCTGCCCCGACCCTTTAACAGGTGAGCTTATATTTAAAAATGCTGACGGCTCAATACCTCAGTATGAAAAGAAGCAGAGAGCCGACAACGCTAAAAGAGCCTGCGACAAGATATATGATATTGTGGCAATGAACGAATGGGAATATTTTTTCACGGGTACTTTAGGCAATACACCTTTTGACCCTACGGACGCAAAGGAAGCATTAAGACCGTTACAGCAATGGTTAAAACATCAAACACAGCGTAAAGGGCTTAAATATATCCTTGTTCCCGAATATCAGCCGAAAAGCGGCCGTATTCATTTCCACGGCTTTATCAGCGGTATAACCGCAAAAGAGGGTAACACACGAATAGTCAAGGGCTATAAGAAGCCTGTGAGCCTTAAACGCTGTAAAGAGCTTGGTATTGATACCGAGGGCTTGCAAGTTGTGTATAATATACCTGATTGGAAATTTGGCTTTACAACTGCCATAAAAGCATATAACGGCTCGCAAGCCTGTGCAAGATATATTATGAAATATATCACAAAGGACAGTCAAAAGATATTCGGGCGGTACTATTGGAGCAGTAAAAACATTATCCGTGAGGTCGATAACTGGTATTATGAGGACGTGGATTTCGATAGCATATTAACGCAGTCTTATTCAATCCCCAGGACTACAGACAAGTATAAATATTATACTTTCTTCCCAGGTCAAGACCATTTCCATTGGGAACAGGAGTATATACAAGCAAAGAAGAATACCCAGGAGCTTCTTGACTTTCTTAATAACTGTGATGTATCAGCAAATGATATTCCGTTTGTGGAGGTTTAAAAATGAAAAAAGCTGACCTATTAGCCGAGTACATATTTAACAGGCGTATTCACTTAGAGCACGAAATACAACAGCTTCAAGAAAATATACGCTATCGTTCTATCAGCTCCGTTGACTGCTTAGAGCTTATAATAGCCCGTGAACGGCTGTCTATGTTCATAGAGGTTACACGGGATATAACTGAGCTGCTGAAACTGAAAAAAGGCATACCGCCATAAAACGAATATAACGGCATTTTTAGAACGATTTATTTACATAGGGTAGTTACATACCCTATGCTATAAAAATGCCGTGTAGTTGATTCTCGTTTGAAATTTGATAGAAAGGTGTTGTTATATGGCAAATACCAAAATTCGCAAGGGCTGTTTAAGTCGTTCATCTGCCGAAGCTTGGGAGCGAATAAAGAACGGTTATTATGTGGCTTCTGAGGTGGTAGAGAATTATCCGAATTTTGCAAAGTATGAAAAGCTGACGTATGGTAATTTGAGTTCATATATATTTGAGCTGACATTGAAAGGAATGTCGGACGATAGCATTGCTGTCGGTCTTGGCGTTCGGTGGAATTACCTGTTTCAGCTCGGTTTTTTTGATTGGTTTCAGATTATATCAGAGTTCAGATCATATCAGAAAGGATTGATTGAAAATGTTTAAATATAACATATGTTACGGCTACAAGGATTATGATGGTTGTGATTACCAGGAAAGCAATGCGGAATTGGTAGTTGATGAAAAGTTAACTACAGACGATATAAACATTATAGCCTCTAACCTCTGCGGTTTGCTTGTCTGCTCCAAGAGAATTTATGATGTCCGTTCAATGAAAATTGTTTCGATAGAGAGGTGTACAGCGTGAATTTATCTATGCGTTTTCGCTATGAAAACAGCAAGGGTCAAATAATTGAATCTGGTATTGTTGTTAAGGTTTCGAGTGAGTTTGATAATGTTGTATTGGTTTCAGAAGTTCAGAATTTATGTAAAACTCTATCCGAATCATTGTATGGATGTAAATTTATAGGTGTTGTAAGTTATGAAAAGGGGGAAATAAAATGTTATTAGGTGAATTTTTTGGCGAATTGATTCAGTATAGATATAAGGCGAATTTATATTATAGAATATTTGATAGCAATAATTTTCTTATTGATAGCGGTAATATCGTTTCATTGTTTGAACGTATTTTAGATGATTGTTATTATGGCAAGGTTATAAAAGTTGTTCAGACTGAGCGGACTATGGATATTTATATAAAAAGAAATAAGCAGGGGAGTGCTTCCCCTGCTCCAGCAGTTCCGACAGCTCGGGAAGATAGTTAGTTATCTTCCTTAGTCGGTTTTGTAAGCTTATCGCCCATATCCTCAGCAATAAGCCTGTTAATGTAGCCGTTAAGACTTTCGCCGTTGGCTTCGGCGTGGGCTTTGATGATTTCCCTTTGTCCTTTTGGTACAACGGTTTTTATTTGGTCATATGCTTTAGCATTGTATTTTTGGTTTGCTCTTTTTTGTGCTTCTGTAAGCATTGT
>JAGAJY010000321.1 GCA_017848125.1 Oscillospiraceae bacterium | reverse complement strand
GCGGCTGCGTAATTACGAAAGTTACCGAGCCGCATAGTAATAAAATTGCTGATGTTTTACCAACAAGGTGGATTCAGCGACACGAAGACGAGGCAGATGTACGGTTTGTACATCTGCCTCGGTTTGTTATGTATTATTATTTTCTCACAACAGGCACCCATATAGCGCTTTCATAGTCCGAAGCACTTCCGTCGCCCTTTGAATACCATTCGATATTAGCTCCGCAGGCAATGGAATAATCGGGATTTCCGGGGAGCCATTCACGGAATATCTGAGTGTTTACCGACTGCAATGCGCCGGGGAGCGGACCCTTGCAGAGAAACTTTGCCCAGTCCATATCCTCAAATTCATACAGGCTCATTCCGTCGGGGATCTCTCCTCCTCTGTATCCGCCTGCAATGAAATATCTGAACCTGCCGCCGCCTATGTCGTCAACACACACGCCGAACTCGCCTATGCAGTTATCGGCAATTGCTTTTTCCTCTGCGGTTTCGGGGGCTTTGCTGAAAAGGGGGTGTATCTTTTCTGCGCATATCTTCTGCCAGATTTTCGGAATGTCCGAATAAGCTGTTTCAGAGCTTACGGTAAATTCATAGCCGATAATTTTAAAGCCGTTCATTTTTTCTACGATAAAGTCCATAGTATTTCCTCCTGTGATCTCGATTCGTATTTTCAGAGGAAGGAAAGGTCTGACTGAATAGGGATCGCTTTTGATTTTTGACGGAGCTGTTCCGTGAAAGCGTCCGAATGCCTTTGTGAAGCTTTCGGGGGTATCATAGCCGTATTTCATGGCAATGTCGATTATCTTATCCTCTTTTCCGCCGAGTATATCCAGCGCTGAAAGATACAGTCTGCGGCAGCGTATGTATTCGCTGAGGGTAAAGCCTGTCATAAGCTTGAAGCCACGCTCAAGATAAAAGGGAGATATATTCACCGCTTTTGAAATATCGTCGGGGGTTATATTCTCCGTAAGGTTTTTCTCCATAAAATCAACTGCTCGTTTTATAGTTTCTGTCCAGTCCATTCTCTCACCTCCTGAATCTATATTACCACATCAGAAAAGACTTGTCCTGACATTTCCTGCTCACTTTTGACAGGCAGGGCGCAGCACTGCACCCAGCAGGGTAGAACCCTGCACCCACCTCGTTGGGAAGTTTTGCAGGTAATGTTTGTTTGCGGCTCGGTAACATGAATAATTCGTAATTCGTAATGCTTAATGCGTAATTGATTTAATTGCGAATTGATGATTTTTTAATGAGGAATATTATTACTTGTGGTAAAATAACACAGATAAATTACGAATTGTATTACGTGCCAAAAAATAATTACGCATTACGAATTACGCATTACGCATTAAATTTCAGATAATATTGAACTTGTTAATTTCTATGCACTGCATATTGGCGTCAAAGATAAATTCTGCAGCCCATGGCATAAGGTCTTTTATTTTTTCAAAATCGCTGTACCCGAATGAGCTGTCATAATAGTTTATTATTGTGCTGAGAGCTGTTCCGTGACTTCCGACAGCAATATTTTTGCCCTTATATTTCTTTAATACCGCTTTAAGTGCTGAAATATTTCTATCCTGCACCTCTCTCAGACATTCTCCGTCGGGCAATCTGAAATTGAAATCGTTCCATTGCTTTTCGGAAAATTCGTTGAAATTATCTATCCAGCCGTCGGATATTTTTCTTTCACGAAAATCGTCATTTATCTCAATAGTGAATCCGTATTGGTCAGCGAAAGCTGCGACCGTATCAACAGCTCTTTTATAGGGGCTTGACAAAACGGCAGAAATATCTTTATCGGCTAAAAAGGCTGTAACATACTTTGTGTCGTTCAGTCCCTTAGGCGATAATTCACGGAGAAAATCGTTATGATTGTTATAATCCGGCTGGGCGTGGCGGATAAAATATATTTTTGTCATACAAACTTTATTACCTTTCTCATACCCTGATAAAGCCTTCCTGCCAGTGAAGCTTTCCTACTGTCATACAGTCTGTTATCCATTCTGTTCGTGTATATTTTTCTTTCATTCTATTAAGCTCCTGCACGGCTTGTTCTTCGGAGGTAAAGAGGCTGCTTTTTATTATGTCGGTTTCATCAAGGCTTTCATTAGTGTTATAGCCTGTTACTATCCAAAGCTTACGGTGTTCCGTGCTTTCCGAACAATTCTCTATGAGCATCGGGACTATCCGATAAGTACATGAGTAATCGCAGAAGCCTTTTACATTTTTGAGATAATACTCTGCAATATCCTCGGCTTGTTTTTGGGTTTCAAAAATACCTATTTCAAAATCTTCGGAAATCTCAGTGTCGGTGATAATCAATAAATAAAGCATAGCTTCACCTCTTTCGGAATAATATGGCGGCAGATGGCAGGGGTCGAACCTGCAGAATCACGGCAGGCGCTCTATTGCATAAGCCGAATACAAAAGCTTGACAATTATGCGTCCGCAGTCGTGTTACCGTTTCACCACATCTGCCGTTTTATACTGATATTATATCATCCGTTACAGAATAAGTCAACGAAAATCAAAGCGCCAAGCTATGGTGATGGATTTTCTGTCTGTCCAAAGTGTAAAAGTTTCTTAGACCGTGAATATCAAGCATTTTGTACATATTGCGGTCAGAAGTTGGATTGGAAAGGTTTTAGTAAGTGTAAGGTTATCAGGTGGAAACGTAAATAACTATGAATAATTATTGTTATTTTAACATATAATTATATTGCGGATAGATTTAGTTCTAATCGCAAGTGATTGTGCTTGCATTTTGTTTTTGAGGTATTAACAGTGCAATGTAATACACTATAACAAAGGGATGTTCCTATGGCTCAGGGTGCGATGGACACAAAAAAGCCCAATACCTAAAGAAGCAGTCGGTTTAATTATCGGCTGCTTCTTATTATATTCCGTACAACAGGTGATGAATATTCTAACATTTGCACACTTGTAATTTGTTCTTGCTTATACGCAGTTGGTATGACACCATAAGTTAAATTTTGGTCTAATTGTATTGATGTAGGAACGTAATACCCTGTTTCTTTATCTTGCTTGAAGACAACGGTTAAAAATTTATTGTTATTTTTAATCATAAAACTTACACTGATAGCCGTTCCTAAATTATTATTTTTATCTTTTGTGTAATATAATATTGGAGCATTAAGAATAGCAGTTTGTATCTTATCAAAATTTGATATTTTCATATCTACTAAATTACGGTCTTTGAAATTTTGATATGTATATTTTAAAGTATCTTTTAAATATTTTTGTTTGATACAATCATTGTAAAAAACTGTTAAGTTTTTTACTTTATGCAATTCTTTTGTGCGTTGCATACCTGTTAGATGTAATAAATTTCTTGGAAAAGTTCTAATGTAAAGAATATTGCTCTCAGTATTAATTATGTAAAATTTATCAAGTAATTGTTGTTTAAATAATAATGCTACATCATATAAATTCATAATTCGACACCCCGAATATATAATAAAAACCCCACTTTTCAGTAGGGTTTAGTAATCGAATTTTGAGCATTGGTTATCTTGGCTTCATGACCCCCGATAACTGGGAACTCCCCATATTTAAAGTGCCTAACAGATAAATAATGCTCACGAATTTAGAGCTGTTACTACACTCGATAAGTTATTTCTTATCTTGGTTATATTTTACCACATAATGTAGCATTTGTCAACGTCAATTTGAACAAAAGTTCAAACTTATTTTTGTTAATTATAATTATATTTTACCATCTCGCCTTACAATTCAAACACTCATAGTTCTTTCCTATCTTGCCACTTAATAAGCCAAATACTCCTACCGATACGGCACGATTAAGGGTTGAGATGTGTTTGATATTTGTAGACCCACAGGTTGGACATTTAGGAATGTTTTGTTCAGATTGATGTTTAGGTTGTGGTGGTATAGCTTTGCTCATTGTGGTGGAATTTTTATAAGTACCCTTTTCACCATTAACTTGGCGATATTTTATCATCCTTTGATATTCTTTAGGATATTGAGTTTTAATATTATCGTATCCATATAAATAAATACGTTCTGCTATCTTCCAATCCATTAATTCAATATTACATTGATTACACTTTAAAACATCATCTTGATATTTTTTATTACAAATTGGGCAGCCTTTCATATAAATATACCTGGTATAATTAAATCATCCCCCAGCCGAAGATTCAATTACACACAACCTTTCATAAAAGTAATAAGTGTGATATAATCAAAAGTGCTTTTACCACACAGGAGGATAGGGCAACGCTGGGGAGCGACCTGAGCGCCTGTGTGAGTTTTAGAAAAGGGGGATATCCCCGTTGGATGAGGTTCGCCCTT
>JAGAJY010000320.1 GCA_017848125.1 Oscillospiraceae bacterium | reverse complement strand
GATACGGCAGAATTGATTTCCTTGTAAACAATGCTCTTCCTATCACAAAGGGCATCAATGAATGCAGTTATGAGGATTTTGAATATGCACTCAGGGTAGGCGTTACCGCACCGTTTTATCTCTCAAAGCTGTTTGCGCCTTATTTCAGGGACGGAAGCTCGATCATCAATATTTCTTCATCAAGGGACAGAATGAGTCAGCCGCAGACGGAAAGCTATACGGCTGCAAAGGGAGGGATAGCTTCCCTTACTCACGCTCTTGCGGTAAGTCTTTCGGGAAGGGTTCGTGTCAATTCTATCTCACCCGGGTGGATAGATACATCATATAAAAAATATGACGGTCCCGACGCTTCTCAGCAGCCTGCAGGGAGAGTCGGAAATCCTCTCGATATTGCGGAAATGGTTATGTTTCTTTGCTCAGACAAGGCAGGCTTTATCACAGGCGAAAATATCTGCATTGACGGCGGAATGACAAGGCTTATGATATATCACGGCGACAACGGCTGGAAATTGGAACAATAAAAGGCTTCGACAGAGTATGATATAATAAAACGGAGGTATTGCTATGAACGGTGATTCCAACAAAATTACAAGAGATTATTTTGATTCATTGCTTCTTGAAATGCGGCATATTGATTCCGAGCTGCCAAGCACGGAATTTGAGCTTTTCGGCGAGAAATTTGCTACACCTATCATGACAGCAGCACTTTCTCATCTGCATAATATCTGCGACAATGCTATGGTCGAGATAGCAAAGGGAGCGAAAAACGCAGGTGCGGTACATTGGGTAGGAATGGGCGAGTATGACGAAATGGAGCAGATTTTTGCGGCGGCAAAAACTGTTCGCATAATAAAACCTCACGCTGACAATGACGAGGTGTTCAAGCGCATTGAACACGCTGTTTCGAATGGTGCTTTTGCTGTAGGAATGGACATTGACCACGCTTTTTCATGGGACGGAAGGTATGATGTTGTATGCGGTCTGCCTATGCGGCCGAAATCCCGTGACGAAATTGAAAGCTTTGTAAAAGCGTCAAGGGTTCCCTTTGTGGTAAAGGGCGTGCTGAGTGTTTCCGACGCTGTAAAGTGTGCTGAAGCAGGAGTTTCGGGAATAGTTGTTTCACATCATCACGGCATTATGAACTATGCCGTTCCGCCGCTTCAGATACTTCCCGAAATTGTAAAAGCGGTTGACGGAAAGATGAAAATTATGGTTGACTGCGGCTTTGAAAGCGGAATGGACGTGTTCAAGGCTCTTGCGCTT
Organism: Oscillospiraceae bacterium; assembly: GCA_017848125.1. Classification (GTDB taxonomy): domain Bacteria; phylum Bacillota; class Clostridia; order Oscillospirales; family Ruminococcaceae; genus Huintestinicola. The sequence goes on along the minus strand of JAGAJY010000320.1, from coordinate 3,592 downwards.
GGTGCTGACTGCGTATGTGTGGGACGAAATCTTATGGAGCCTTTGAAGGAGGGCGCAGAGGGCGTAACAAGGCGCATAAATGAAATGAACAATGAGCTTATCAAGGTCATGGCAAGGACAGGCTTCAAGACCCTTGCTGACATTGATTCAAGCGTAATTCACAAAAGGATGGTGTGATTTATGAGATTAGGTATTTCATCGGCGCTTTCCCACGAATCCCCCGAGCATTGGGCAAAACAGCTTAAAGAACTGGGCTGCCGTTCAGTTGTATTTCCCGTAAACTGCAACAGCGGTAAAGACGTTATTAAGGCTTATGCTGAGGCTGCTAAGGAAAACGACCTTGTTATTGCCGAAGTCGGGATCTGGAACAATATGCTTGACGCTGACCCTGAAAAGCGCAAGGAAAACCTTGACTATGCAATACGCCAGTTAATACTTGCCGACGAGATAGGTGCAGTCTGTGCGGTGAATATTGCAGGTACGCCACACGGTCCACGCTGGGACGGCGGTTATCGTGACAATTTCAGCAAGGAAACATTTGATATGACCGTCGAAACGGTACAGTATGTGCTGAAACAGGCTGACCCTAAGAATACCCATTTCAGCATTGAATCAATGCCCTGGATGATTCCGTCGGGTCCTCAGGAATACCTTGAGCTTATCGAGCGTGTGGGGCATCCGCAGTTTTCCGCCCATCTTGATATTGTGAATATGATAACCTCTCCGAGAAGATATTTCTTTAATGACGAGTTCCTGCGTGAATGTTTTGATGTTCTCAAAGGGAAGATATGCAGCTGTCATTTAAAGGATATCCGTCTGAAAGAAGAATTCACATTTCAGCTTCGGGAGTGTGCTGTGGGGGAGGGTACGCTTGATATCGAGCTTCTTGCAAAGCTTTGTGACAAGGCTGATCCCGAAATGCCCGTGCTTATCGAGCATCTGAACACAGATGAGGAGTATCGTGAAAGCCTTTTGTATGTGAGAAACAGGCTTGAAATATAGACACGTTTTGTAATTTGCAGCTTGTAAAAAGCGATAATAAAATATGAAAATAAAAGCTCATTTACCCAGATTTTAGTCAGGGTAAATGAGCTTTTTTATGAAATTATGATGAATTGCGCTGTCGTTAACCAATACCTACAGCGATTTGTCTATTATCTGAACAATGTGCATTTTCCGCTTTCACGATAGTATGAGATGAGCTTTTCAACTGCTTCTCTTGTACAGCCGAAGCTCTCGGCAAGGCAGTCTATGCAGCTGAAGCTCTCCGCACCTCTGAAAACCAGCTTTCTGAATATTGCAATATCATCATCATGAAGGGGTGCGCTGCATTTTTCGCAGGTTTTATAATTTGCCATTACACTTTTACAACCTTCGCTCTGTACATCATGCAATCGTGAGAGGGTATCTGCACGCAAAGACGCTCTGTGTATGTTCCTGTTGCCTTGTGGGTGTAGCAGTCGTATATCTCAAGACCTCTGCCCGATGTGTAAGGCAGTCCGATGTCATAAAACTGCAGGGACATTTCACTTGTCTTGTCGCCGAAATTGAACATTCCTATGGCATAATCACCGCCGCTGAGAGGCTTTATAAGCGCAAACACATTCTCGGGATTATTCCACTGCTTTATGCAGTAAGGTCCTCTGCACTCTATATCCTGATTGATGGCGATAACGTCCTTGTTCATAAGTATCTCTTTTGTTTCATCTGTCATTTTCATGATATCGCAGCCTATCATCAGAGGACTGTTCATAATTGCCCAGAGTGCAAAATGAGTTTTATATTCAGTATCGGTGCAGCCGCCCACAACATCTGCTATCCATTCGTTATCGCTGTTTCCATGCATACCTACAACAAGCATATCCATATCGTTATGGCAGTAAACTCCTCCGTAGCATTCCTTGCCTATCTGTGAGAGAGCAAGGCGCTTGACGGATTCCCAGTTATCCTGAATATCGCCTGTTGAGCGGAAAAGATTTGCTCCCGATTCTCTTATCCAGCTGTGAACATCATCATTGCCCCAGTTGCAGGCTGAGAATACTATATCACGTCCGCAGTTACGCAGAGCCATTCCCATACGCTTGTAAAGATTTTCACCCTTTGCGGCTTCGGGCTTGTAGCAGTAATCGTATTTAAGATAGTCAACGCCCCATTCCGCAAAGGTCTCTGCGTCCTCAAATTCGTGCTCGAAGCTTCCCGGGTAGCCTGCGCAGGTGTGAGTTCCAGCACAGGAATACATACCGAATTTCAGTCCCTTTGAATGTACATAATCCGCTACAGGCTTTATACCGTCGGGGAATTTCTCACGGTCGGGAACAAGTCTGCCGTTTACACGCTGCTTTTCGCTCCAGCAGTCGTCTATTACTATGTACTCATAGCCTGCCTCCGCAAGACCTGTTTCAACCATTTTATCCGCACTTGACATAATAAGCTCAGCATTGATGTTCCAGCTGAATGTGTTCCATGAGTTCCAGCCCATAGGAGGAGTATGGCAAAGAGGTGTATTGTTTTTCATAATATCAGTTCCTTTCGTTTAATAATCGGGATTTTCAAAAAGCGTTTTGGGAAGCTCGTCACGGGTAATGATAAACTCGCTGTTATATACCTTTTCCATCATATCAAAGGAGGTATATTCATCTGAAAGATGAGTTGTACCCAGAAGCACGATATAATCCCAGTTCCATACCGCAAACCACAGCCAGTATGCGTTGTCCCTTGCTATCAGCTCGGGGTCGGGCATGGTTGCACATTCGCTCATTGCAACAAGCTTTCCGTTTTCAGCCCAGCCCGATACCTCCGCAAATACATCGGGGCTTGCGCCGTAATCGTGAGCCTGATTGTATATGTCAATGGCACAGATGTCGCAGTATTCGTCGCCGGGATACCAGTCTGCCGACTGTCCGTTCCATACCCATATAAGATTGTCAAGCTGATGGTAATCCGTCATACGTCTGTACATAAGCTTCCAGAGCCATTTGTAATCCTCTGCTCCCGACGCTCCCCACCAGAACCAGCCGCCGCTTGCCTCGTGGAGAGGACGCCACATAACCGTTACGTTTTCGTCCTCCATTCGCTGCATAAGGGCTGAGATATTGTCGATATCCTTTATTATCCAGAGAGCTTCCTCGCTTATTTTTCCCGTATCGTAAAGCTTCTGCACCTTATCCGCAGAAAGAGTCGCAAGGTCGGTTTCGGTTACTGCATCACTCAGTCTGAACGAGGTTTTGTCGGTGTAGAACTGCGCTTCATGACAGGGTGCGTGCCAGTGCCAGTCGAATACTACAAGTCCGCCTTCCTTATCCCACTCAATAGCCAGATCAACGTCCTTTGCCTGAGGGTTACCGTCGCAGTTATTTATGGAATCAAAGATAAAATCAAAGGTGCGTACTGCGGGATATTTGCCGTAGCCCTTGTAAAGAGCGTCCGTTTCGGTGTTTGTTCCGTAATTTGTGCATTGCCCTGCAAGTGTGCGCTTGCCGTAAACCGCTTTGAGATACTGATATATATTCTGCGTCTTTAAATTTGCATAAGGATTGCTGAGAGTTTCGGCGGTGTTTTCATAAAGCTCATCACTGAGCGGCTCGCCGTTCTC
>JAGAJY010000319.1 GCA_017848125.1 Oscillospiraceae bacterium | reverse complement strand
GCGAAAGATCACACAGCAGCTTATGGAATGGAAAAAATCGAAGACCAGAAAGCCGCTGTGTGATCTTTCGCTTCATTACATCAGTCCTTCCAAATATAGTCTGCTCTTTTCTTGATAATATTATACCATCATCAAGCTGTTAAGTCAATAAAAATATAAAAATATTGGAATAAAATTGAGTTATCTATAGTCACTTTGCAGTCATTTACCTATATTTAAATTCACACAAAATAATTCATGACAATGCATTTTCTAATCTGTTTTTCATTGACATACAGGAAAAATCTATGTATAATTATTATAACAAAAAAATGTGAAAGAGAGGATTTTGTGTTAAAGATTCCCGAAAAAATACATCAGCCATATACATCACGGGATGTTTCGGAACTGAACAAAGTATACAGCAGCTGCATTGTAAATTCATCTAATGTAAATAGCCTTAACAGAATAACCTCTGACCCGTCCGCACAGAATACGGGAAATTCCGTTCGGAATACGCCCCGTCAGAGTGTTCCGCAGAATACGGGAAATACCGCTCAGAATGTACCCCGTCAGACAGCATCGCCACCTGTGAACAAGCCTATGCCGTCATTCTCCAAGCCGCTGAAAAAAGGCATGAAGGTACCGCTGTTCCCACAGGGGAATGTATCTCCGATAAAAGCGGGTATCGGCTGGAAAGTCAATGACAGCCGATGTGATGTCGATGCCTCGGCTTTTCTTCTTGGCATGAATGAGAAAGTCATTTCCGAGGACTGGTTCGTGTTTTACAGTCAGCCTCAGAGTCCTGACAGGAGTATCGTTTACAATATGAGCGATCCCGTTTATCAGAAATCCTTTGATATTGATCTTAGCAAGCTTAACAGTGACGTTATGAAAATTGTTTTTGTTGTGACAATAGATGAAGCGTTGAAAAAAGCTTTGAATTTCGGTATGCTAAGCGATGTTTACCTGAAGATGACCGATATTTCGGGCAATGAACTGCTGAGCTTTTGCCTGACCGATTATTACAGCAATGTCACATCAATGATGATCGGTGAGATATATAATAATAAGGGGCAATGAAAATTCAGTGCCATAGGCAACGGTATTGCCCGTGATCTTGAAGGATTATGCAATTTTTACGGAATAGAAGTAATATGATTTGGAGGAAATACAATGCTGTCATTTGAAGTAATAAATGAGCTTACGCTCCGTGTAACCTGTAAGGGAACGGATTCCCTGTTTGTTAAAAAGGGTGCATTTATCGCAGGAGAATGCATGGGGCAGAAGAATTACACCTTTGAAAAGATCCTGCTCGGTCCCCAACAGGATCTTGGCGCTGCTTTGCTCGGCTCCCTCGTGAGAAGAGTTACGGGTGAAAATATCCCTCTTATGAAGGTAAATCTGAACGGAAATTCAGTTACATATTATGCCAACTACGGTCAGCACGTTATAGTGTACAAGCTTGAACAGGGCGAAACTATATCGGTGGAGTCCGAAAATATCCTCGCATTTACTCCTGACTGTGATTACAATGTCAGATTCATAGGTGTAGGTGTTCTCTCACAGAAAGGACTTGCAACAACGACACTCACAGCAAGAGGATCAAATTCATGCGTCGCTGTACTTTCTAACGGAAATCCTCTCATTATCAGCAATGTGGAAACAGGTGCTTCCTTAGCGGCTGACCCCGATGCGGTCATCTGCTGGGTGGGCAGAGGACATTGTGATCCTTCTGTTACAGTTGATGTGTCATGGAAAAATCTGATAGGTCAGCATTCGGGCGAATCCTATCAGTTTGAGTGGAACCCCGGAAACAAAGTAACCGTAATGATACAGCCCTCTGAAAGAAGCGGAGGGATCAGCGTCAGCATGGACTGATACCAAGGCTTGCGGAAATATCTTCCATTGACACAAAAGCCCTCTGCCATAAGGCAGAGGGTAAAATTTTTATCAAGCAGGAAATGATATTGTGTCCAATCACTTTCAGCTTCACTAAGCTTTTCCCGCAATGTGTTCTCAAGAACAATAAAAGCAGGGATAAAGCTGTCACGGATAAGTAGGATCATTTCATCAACTTCGTCTTCATTATAAACGTGAACTGAGGTGTTTCGTTTTTTTAACATCAATAACCATACAGCAGAGTCATCAACAAATCCCAGCCTGTAACCAAGCTGCAAAATCTCTCTCGGTGAGCCTGTTGACGCTTCCTCTGCACCGTGTAGCTTCAGTACCTCCTGCAAAGCTTTCCACGCAAGTTCAAATGTAAGATTAAACTGACCGATAACGCCTGTCCTGTATATCTCATTATTATCAGCAAGCTTAAAATCCGCGTTTTTAAGCACGTTGAGGCAATTTGAAAAATTATCAAGCTTTTTCATAGATCACAATGCCGTACCTTTCTATTTCTTCTTTAAGATCATCGGAAATTCCATGATCAACATCAACAACGTCAAAGGATAAAAGTGAATGGGTCTTCTCTTTAATATCCCAATAGAATGAATCAAAATCTCCGCCATAAACAGCAATATCCACATCGCTTCTATCCGTATTAGTTCCTTTCGCACGGGAACCAAAAAGAATTACCTTATTGACAGAGTTTTTCAGGGCAAAAGCAGTTATATCTTTAAAAACTCTATCCGGAAGATCATATTTCATATACTATTGCCCCCTGTTTTCATCTGAAAAAAACGCACTTGAATGGCAGAAGATTGTTTATTTCATTATATCATCAATAAATTATAAAGTCAATAATAGCGTATTTATTCTTTTTTAGATGATCTCAAATTCATAATCTCCGTGAACGGGAATATTCTTCGACTCGATACGGTCAACAGAACCCCATCTGAGGTTTTCAAGTGAATCGACAAGGGCATCAATATCCTT
>JAGAJY010000318.1 GCA_017848125.1 Oscillospiraceae bacterium | reverse complement strand
TCATCATCGGTATCAATGGACTTGACGATGTACTCTTTTCCTTCTTCAGCACTGCGTAAATTCATAGCTGACTCCAATCTCCGATAATTTTTCGGCAAAATACAGCCGCTCCTCTGACCGATCGGATCTATATAACATCTGATCGGGCTGTTCGGGTTAGCTGATTCTAACTGAAAACCAATAAATTTGGTTAGTTTCTCCTAACCAAATTTATTATAGTATATTTTTACATTCTTGTCAAGACGGATAAATTATTTTTAACATTTTCAAGGCTTTTTTCGGCGATAATGCCGACCTATATGTTAGTTTGAGCTAACTGTTTGTGCAGATTGACTTATACTATTCACTCATTGAATTATGGGAATCTCTCGCCACAAAAGCCTTATATCAAAGCTTTTGCGGCGATTTCTTCTCCATAATTCAAATGGTGATTAGTATTACATGAAAAAGTCGTTAAAATTTATCGGAAAATCATTTCAAATATACTCATAATTTCTGTTGACACGTATAAAAATACGTGTTATAATATATTAAGGAGGAATTGAAATGAAAAGCTACTCTTCAAGAGAGATAATCAGTATACTTAAAGCCGACGGCTGGTATGAAACAGCCTGTGTTGGTGACCATCACCAGTTCAAGCACCCTGATAAAAAAGGCAGAGTTACCGTCAGACACCCCGTAAAAACGATGGTTATCAACGATATAAAAAGCATTGAAAAGCAATCAGGTATCAAATTCAAATAACCTTAAGGAGGTCGTTTTATGCCGAATTTACCTGTTCACTATTATTTTCCTGCGGTATTTTCCTATCATAATGATGGAATAAGCGTTACATTTCCCGATTTGCCGGGGTGTGTTTCCTACGGTGAAAATGAGCCTGACGCAATAAAAAGCGCACAGCAGTGCCTTGCTCTGCATATTTGCGGAATGGAGGAGGACGGAGATGAGATCCCGGGAGCTGCGTCGATCTCAGAGATAAATTTACAAAAAGGTGAGGCAATAGTTCTCATAGATGCATTTATGCCCCCTGTAAGAGAGCATATTCAAAACAGTCCTGTTAAAAAGACACTCACCATACCTAAATGGCTTAATGAAGCCGCTGTAGCCCGAAAGGTCAATTTTTCTGGAGTTCTCCAGCAGGCGTTGATGAAGGAGCTTGATATCCGCAAATGATCCAACAGTCCGAGTGATGATTTTTAATTATCATTCGGGCTGTTTTACGTTACACTGCCAACAGTCCCGATATTCTGCCGATACTTCATATAGCTTCTTGTCCGCCCCATATCCTCAAAGCAGATACACTATACCCCTCCCTTTTGCATATCAAAATCAAGCAGTCTGATATGAAACGCTCATTTTCAGACTGCTTGATTTTAATTTCCTTTAATTTATGCTGCTCTGTTAAGGAAGCGCTGATTAAAGGCGCAGCCATCGATTACGCCGCTCGAAAATCCGTTACTGAGAGGGGCGATAATCGATTTGATCAGCGGTTCCATAAGCTCGCTCTGCATAAGGCAGTAGGGGATAATTGCAAGACCGAAGATGTATATATTTCGTTTCAATCTATAACATTCGAGGTAATAAATTTGTGAAATCAGCTATTATGCACAACCGCCTTTCTTTTTGCGGTATTAGACAAGGTAACAAACGCAGTGACCGAGGTCACACCGAACAGGATAAGGGAAACAAGCTCCCCCGAAGCCTGTGCCCTTGAAATGTAAACCGCCGCAATACCGAATAAACAGCAGATAAGTCCTTTCATCAGAGGACGGACAATGTATTTCATCACATCAAACCTCAGACCCGATTCACGGCATACAACGATTATCCTTGCAATATTGCTTATAACATTGCTTGCATAGTAGGAAATAAGCACGCCGCCGAAGCCTATCCGCCCCACAAACAGCATTACACAGCCTATTCTCACGCCGTATTCCCACAGGGAATTGACAGTGGAAAAGTTCTGCCGTCCCATTCCCTTGAGCAGTCCCTCAAGGACGATCTCCAGATAGATAAAGGGGATAACGGGTGCAAGTATTACAAGTGAACTGCTTACAAGAGGCTCTTCGGAGCATAGAACACGTCCCAGCGCCGCACCGCCGAAAAGAAAAAGTGCGGAAATGAAAAAGGAGTAGGAAAACGCCTTTGTGAAGGTCCTGTCAGTAAGCTCAGAAAGCCGTCTGCGGCGTATTTCGGGATCGGCTGCACGGTTTGCAAGCGCCGCTTCGGGCATAATTATTCCCGAAAGACTTCCCAGCACCGCAGAGGGGAAAAACACCGCAGGAATGATAAGTGCCTCAAAGCAGCCGTAGCAGCTTAGCGCTTCCTCCGTGCTTCGGCTGAATTTAAGCAGGGCGGCAGGAACAAGAAGCTCGTTGGCGGCTGACATAAGCATCTGAACATATCCGCTTATGAGAATAGGCAAAGCGCCTTTCAGAAAACCCCTGAAGCTGTCGGTCTGCAAGGGAGCGTCACAGAGGGGCTGTCCCCTGAAATAAGAGTATTCCGAATAATATTTTGCGGCATAGTAGAAAAAGCTCACTGCTTCGCCCAAAAGGATACTTGCGGCAGTTACCGCATAGAAAAGCTCAGTTCCTCCGAAAAACAGCAGTCCGACGAACAACGAAGCCCATTTCACCGAAAACTCGATTATATCGCCCCTCATAGGCACATCAACACGTCTTGTCCCGAAAAAATACCCTCTTATGCATGAACCTGCCGAAGCAAATGGAAGGCTCAGAGCAATAAAACGGACTGCCGCCGAAAGCTGTGCGCTGTGAAGAAAGCGTTCGCCGATAAGGTCAGCCAGCATAAATGAGCCTGCGGCAAAGGTAAGGGACAGGCACATTGAAAAGGTCAGGGCATATTTCATTACACGGCAGTAGTTTCTGTGCCCCGCACCTCTCGCTTCCGATATGAATCTGCTTGTGCAGGTAAGGATATTGCCGTTTGCCAGCACCATAATAAACGAGAACAGGGAAAAAATCAGGGACATAAGCCCTACGGCAGCCGTTCCTGCCTTGTCCGTCAGGAGAGCGTTGAAAACCATAGCCGCCGACTGCATGGCAAGGCTCAGGGCAGTCATTTTTGCGGTATCCCTTGCGATTTGCTTTTCCGAAATTTTCAGCAGCTCCATTCTGACATCAATCCTTTCCGTAATAAAAGGATATTATCCAAAGGAAAAAAATATTCGGGCTATTGAAAATTCTGCCCCAAAGGTGTATAATCAGTATAAGGAAAGGGCTGAAACTTTATGGAAAAAAGATACATCTATGCGGACTATGCCGCCACATCACCTGTGTCGGAAGCAGTTCTGAACGAAATGCTCCCGTATTTCACAGAGCAGTTCGGAAATCCGTCAAGTCTGTATAAATACGGGAGAAACGCACGGAAGGCTGTGGAAAGCGCAAGGGAGAGGACAGCCGCAGTTCTCGGTTGTGAGCCGTCGGAAATATATTTCACAAGTGGCGGAACAGAATCGGACAACCACGCATTGCGGTGCGGCGCAGAGCTTATGGCGGCAAAGGGAAAACGGCACATTATCACAACCGAGATAGAGCATCACGCAGTTCTTAACACCTGCGAATATCTTGAAAAAATCGGGTTTGATGTTACATATCTCCCTGTTGGCGAAAGCGGCGTAATATCGCCCGAACAGGTCAAAAAAGCAATAACTGACAACACCGCCGTTGTCAGCGTAATGCTTGCAAACAACGAAACAGGCACGATACAGCCTGTTTATGAGATAGCTGAGCTATGCCGTGAAAGGGGTGTGCTTTTCCACACCGACGCAGTTCAGGCGGTGGGAAATATCCCTGTGACCCTTTCGGGCAATTGTATTGATATGCTGAGCCTTTCGGGGCATAAGCTTGGAGCGCCCAAAGGAACAGGTGTGCTTTTTATCCGAAACGGTGTAAAGCTCCCCTCGCTTATTTTCGGCGGCGGACAGGAAAAGGGGCTTCGCTCGGGAACGGAAAATGTTCCTGCGATAGTGGGGCTTGCAAAGGCTTTGGAGGATTCCTGCGGCAGTATTCCCGAAAAGTCTGCCCGACTGACCGCTGTTCGTGATATGATAATAGACGGGCTTTTTGAAAAAGTTCCTGCTGTCCGTCTTAACGGCGACAGGGCTTGCCGACTGCCCGGAAACATCAATATGTCCTTTCTCGGAACAGAGGGAGAAGCCTTGCTTTTAATGCTTGATATGAACGGAATAAGCGCTTCGGGCGGCTCTGCCTGTGCAGGCGGCTCGCCCTCTCACGTTCTGAGGGCGCTGGGACTTCCTCCCGAAGCGGTGCAGGGCTCTGTCCGCTTCACAATAGGCGGCGATATTACCGCCGAGGACGGCAGATATATTGTTGATACCACAGCTCAGATAGTTAAGCGTGTGAGAAATATGTCCTCGCTCTGGGAGAGGTACAGCAGAGAGTCGGGAAACAGCGGTATTCTAAAATATTTTTCTTCTATTATATGAAAAACGTTCCGAACGAAATTTAATTCGTTCGGAACGATTCAATCTGTCGATAAAATAATTAAAAAAGTTGCATAAAATAACTCAATATAATTATGTACCCATTTTTTCATATAATTCATTTTACGTTTATTGAGGTAGACAATTTAGTATTCATAAAAGTTATACTCATCCAGCTGTTCTAAAAATTTTTTTTGTTGTCGGCTTATGCTTGCAATTGTATTTTTATCACTGTTTTCAAGCCTAAAGCCTACGCTTAATTCTTTTAGTGATTTCATTTTTGCAATATTATTCAAGTCATACTCCGGATTATCTGAATACATTGATAGGCTGATAATATTCTTACATTGATAAAGTGAAGCTGTATCCGGCACATTTGAACGTGATGTTTTGATGGTTAAATGTTGTAAATGTTCACAATCTTTTAGTCCACTGATGTCAAAAGTACTATTCATGCTTTTACCCATGTCTTCAATCTCTAGAATTGTTAGATTTTTAAGTTTTTTTATGCCTGAAATATCACTTAAATTCCTACTGAGTATATACAGATGGCTGAGGTTAGGAAATTTTTCCAACCACATTGTTTTGTCTGTAATAGATTTTCCGTAATAGCACACAATAGACAGTTCTGTAACGTTATTCATAGTAGGCATGCTATCAAGAATGGTATTATCTAAGTTACTCTTGCAATCATCTATAGTTATAGTAAGGCTTTCTAATGAACTCAAATACTTTAATAGCTGCAGATTTGTAGTCTCTCTGCAATGAATGTTGATTTCTTTTAATTTTGACAGCTTTGAAGATGAATAGTTCAAATATATTGGTTCAATTGGTCTTCCTTCATCTATTAGATATTCAACATTTTTATTGACTATTTTGAATTCATTAAGGTTGTAACGTATAATGACTATATCCGAAAAAACATAAAATATCACCGTAACAAAGCAGACCAGAAGCACTCCCAAAATGATAAAGCATAATCGTTTTTTATTCGAAATATTCGGTAACATCAATATACCCTCCATAATTTATTAGCATTTTAGGATGTATAACAAACCGTTTAATGCAGTACTGCATAACCAAGCAGCCGCCATTGTCAACATGGTTTTCGGATATAGCTCCGCTCATCTCAGCTTCTGTTAATCTTGCAGAAGCTGAGGGGAAATAGTCGGTTTAAGGAACTGCTGATTAAATCGTTTCAAGACCCACTCCGTAAAGCATTTTTGTGGGTCTGAAACGATGGCTGCGCCTTTAATCAGCGATTCCTTAATTATTGTTTCTATTTTTATTCCCTGAAAAAATCATAATCGTCATATTCAGATACTATTTTTTCACATTCCTCTGTAAACTCAGGGTCTTGGTATCTAATGGTTGCCAGTTTCCCTTCAGAACATACTGTACTCGCCCCAATATCATAATGTCCGTATCCTGTTTGAACCGAAATTTTTGATAGTCCTCCCTTTAAATACGTATCCGAATCAATATAC
>JAGAJY010000317.1 GCA_017848125.1 Oscillospiraceae bacterium | reverse complement strand
TCATAAAGCTCCATATGACGGTTAACTTCCGCTTTCAGCTTGTTGTATTCATCAAAATTCATAATCCACTCTCCATCAAATAATTACAGGCTCAGACCGTTGCAATTCTCTTTGTTCACAACTATTTTCAGTACATTATGCAATGGACACAGACTTATATCAGCCTCATTGCCGCCGTATTCTCCGTCAAGAGTCCATGGAATATCATTGTGAGCGTGAAAACAGAACTCGGAGGATTTGAAATAGTAAATATACGGTGAATCGAAATCGTGCTTGATAAGTGCTGTAAGGATCTGATTAAATTCTATCAGACTGTTCGGCTTTTTGATAAATAGCCCCTCAAAAACGCCGTCATTCATACTTACGTCCTTGCCTGCAAGCCCCTTTATGCCGCCTACGGAAAGAGAATTTGCAACCATTCCGTAAAGGAAATCATCTGTGACGGTCTGACCGTTGCATTCAATGGTAAGAGTATATTTTCGGCTCATATCCAGATTCTGAGAAGCCTCCTTCATAGCGCCCACAAGGTAAGCCAGAGTGCCTATGGAGTTTTTCAGCTGCTGGTCTGTGGCATAGCTTACCTCGGTAAACACGCCGAATGCCGCCACATATGTGAAATAACGCTCATTAAACGCTCCCACATCTACAAATTCGGCTGTGCCGTTCACAATTGCCGCAGCCGCATCGGGCATATATTTTGGTATGCCAAGGCTTGACGCAAAATCGTTCATTGTGCCCGCCGGGATTATTCCCACAGGAACGTGATGACCGCCGTCCATAATTCCCTTGATAGTCTCGTTTGTAGTGCCGTCGCCGCCGCTGCACACTATAAGCTCAAACTCACAGCCCCGTGCCCTTACAGTGTCGTAAGCGTCGTTTCTTGACTGAGTGGGACGGGCAGTTACCTCATATCCGCCCTTTGTAAAGGTATCGATTATCTCCGCAAGGTGACCGTTTACCTGACCCTTGCCCGAGTGGGGATTATATATAAACAAAAGCTTCTTCATAAAAAGCCTCCTGACAGGATAAACACAGCCGCCGAAAAAAGTAATGAAAACCCCACTACCCCTATCAGCGGCCCATTTATGCCTTATTTTTATTTTTTAAAGAACAAGTAAGAATCTTACCAGACCGAAGGGGAATACCAGAGGTATTCCGTAAACCTCGCCCTGCATACTGCAGCCTGTTTCCATAATTTCCTGAGGCTCGAGCTTAAGCTCGGTATTCATCTCATTGGAAACATTTACGGTAAACAGTCCGTTATGTAAGTTAAGAAATTCGCCTGTGGATGCATGAGCCATTTCATCAAGCTCTGTAAGCTCCTCACCTGCATATCTTGACGCAAAGCCCAGATAGGAATTTGAAAGCGCCTCGATTATGGTAGTGCAGGCAAAATCGCCGTTTATCTTCTGTGCAGCCGCAAGAACAGCGTCCGCCTTGTTCAGATGCTCCGAAGCAAGAGGAGTAAAGTCATCACCGATAAAACGGATAATATTCTTGAAAAGCAGAGCAACATATTCAGTGAGATATGCCTCTCTGTCGTCCTCGGAGAAATTATAGAACTTTCTGATAATATCATCTATCTTGCCTGTGCTGTCGCCGCCGAAATCAACATCGTTAAGGCTGTTTTCCTTCTTGTAGCTGTTGAGAGCGTCGGCAAAAGCGGCATTTGTCATTGCACCCGAGTTAACAAGCGCCTGACCCAGCTGGAGATGAGCCGCACCCTGAGTGCTGAGAAGCTCCTCCACCTGCTCACGGGTAAGAAAGCCCATATCGCAGGCAATATCGCCTATTCTCTTATCCACACGCTGCTGCTCGGCGTGAACCTTATCCACCTGCTCGGCGGTCATATAGCCTGCATTTATGGCAAGAACGCCAAGTCTGGGACGTGTCTCCTTCTGTATAGCAAGAGCGTCCGCAAGCTGCTGTGTGTCAACAAGTCCCTTATTCAAAAGATAATTACCGAAAAACTGAGTAAACATCCGGAGCTTTCATTCCTTTCACTTATGATATGGACAGCATTACTTTACAGTCTTGCTGATAAGGCTTTTTATCTGATCTTCGGAAACAGGCTTCTGGAGGAAATCAAAAGCGCCTGCCTTGATAGCTTCCTTTAAGTTTTCCTGAGTACCTACGGAGGATGCCATTACTACCTTTGCCTTGGGATCCTCGGCAAGAATTGCCTTCAAAGCCTCAACGCCGTCGATCTTGGGCATTACTATATCCATAAGAGTGATGTCGGGTCTTTTATCCTTGAAAACGGCAATTGCCTGCTCTCCGTCGGAAGCCTCGAACACCTGAGTTACACCTATCTGGGAAAGAGCGGTTTTTATCTTCTTTCTTGCAAGCATAGAGTCGTCACATATAAGGACCTTCATTGTTTCAACAGTCATTTCTATAAATCTCCTTATTTTAGTGGTAATAAATAAAACAAAAGGGTAAAATGCGTTTAGTTTTATTATATTTGCTAAACATTAAGCCAATACGACTAATGTGTTAATTTTCAGTAACGTTTAGCCAATATCAGAAAAGTCCGCTGATACTGCCGTTTTCATCGCAGTCTATCTTCATTGCGGAAGGCACCTTGGGCAGACCGGGCATTATCATAATATCGCCTGTGAGCGCAACCGCAAAGCCTGCTCCCGCAGACAGCTTCACATCTCTTACGGTAATGCGGAAGCCCTCGGGTCTGCCGAGCTTTGCAGGGTCGTCAGAAAGGCTGTACTGGGTTTTCGCAACGCATACAGGTACGTTTCCAAAGCCCAGCTTTTCAATCTCCGCAATTGCCTTTTCAGCCTGAGCGGTGAAGTTAACGCCGTCCGCACGGTAAATTTCTCTTGCGATAATATCAAGCTTTTCAGCTATTGAAAGCTCATCTTTATAAAGCATACTAAACTGCGCAGGCTTCTTTTCGATCGTGTCGCACACCTTCTGCGCAAGGTCTGTGCCGCCCTCGCCGCCCTTTGCGAATATCTCGGTCAGGGAAACTGCAACGTCCATATCGCCGCAGAGCTTTTCAACAGCAGCAATTTCAGCGTCGGTGTCTGTGCCGAAGCGGTTTATTGCAACAACAACAGGCAGACCGAATTTCTGCATATTTTCGATATGAGTAACAAGGTTTATCATACCCTTTTCAAGAGCGGGAACATTTTCTGCGGAAAGCTCCGCCTTGGGAACTCCGCCGTTGTATTTAAGCGCTCTGATGGTTGCAACGATAACAGCGCAATCGGGCTTCATTCCGCCGAAACGGCACTTGATGTCGCAGAACTTCTCCGCACCAAGGTCAGCACCGAAGCCTGCCTCGGTAATGCAGTAGTCACCAAGCTTTAGAGCAAGCTTTGTGGCTCTTACGGAGTTGCAGCCGTGAGCAATGTTTGCAAAAGGACCGCCGTGCATAAGTACGGGATTGTTTTCAAGGGTCTGAACGAGATTGGGCTTCAATGCGTCCTTTAAAAGAGCAGTCATAGAGCCCTCTGCGCCAAGATCCCTTGCATATACAGGCTCGCCGCTGTAATTATAGGCAACGAGGATATTTCCGAGACGCTTTTTCAGGTCGCCGAGATCGGAAGCAAGACAGAGAATAGCCATTACCTCGCTGGCAACAGTAATTCTGAAGCTGTCCTGTCTGGGAATACCGTTGACCTTGCCACCAAGACCTACAACAACATTTCTGAGGGCTCTGTCGTTCATATCCAGACAACGGTCAATCATAATTCTTCTCTGGTCGATGCCAAGCTCATTCCCCTGCTGCATATGGTTGTCAAGGAGAGCGCAGAGGAGGTTGTTTGCAGCGGTGATAGCGTGCATATCGCCTGTGAAGTGGAGATTTATATCCTCCATAGGAACTACCTGCGCATAGCCGCCGCCTGCCGCACCGCCCTTGATGCCGAACACAGGACCCAGAGAAGGCTCTCTGAGCGCAAGGACGGCCTTTTTGCCGATCTTCGCCATTGCCTGAGTAAGACCTACGGAAACAGTAGTCTTGCCCTCGCCTGCGGGAGTGGGATTGATAGCTGTCACAAGGATAAGCTTTCCGTCAGGCTTATCCGCATTTTCGGCAAAAAGCTTTTCCGAAAGCTTTGCCTTGTAGTGACCGTAGGGCTCGACATCATCTGCGGAAATTCCGAGAGAAGCGGCAATTTCTGTTATTTTTTTCATATTCGCCTGCTGGGCGATCTCAATATCTGAAAGCATAGTCGAACCTCCGAAAATATAGTATTACAATTATTATATCATATTTTTTCCTGTTTGACTATAGCTGATGATAAATATTTTTTATCTTTTATGTGAAATTTTATGTACAAATAATTAACCGCAATTATTTTAATTCCTTTGTCCTGACTGATTTAATAAAGCTTTTCTTTAATTCCTGCGGTTTATAGAAAAATGCCTTTTCCGAATTGCTGAGCCGCTTCTCCTCAAGCTTAACAGCCAAAAGCTCCATACTGCATATATAATCGGCAGTCTGAAGAAGACGGTATTCCGTCGGTGACGCTTTTCTGAATTCTACATTGCTCAGCAAGGAATTCATAATTGAATTAAGTATCAGATTCAATTCCTGCTGACCGTTATCATAATACACAATAACCTTATCAAACTCAGAAAAGTAATCAAAATGACAGCATATAAATTCTCTGAGCTTTTTTGTAAGCTGTGCTGTCAACGCAAACCTGTCCTTTGCCTCTTTGCGGTTTATTCTTACAGTTGTACAGGATACGGGAAGATGAAGCAGAAAGGTTCTCATTTTATATAGCAGCCGCCTGCGCTCATCTATGCTCATATTACTGTACGGCGATTCTCTGCGTATTATCGGACCGGTATGGATATATCTGCAATCGCCTTCGCCTGCAAGCTCTCTTTCAAGATGTGCAAGCTGTTCGACTATGCAGTCGCTCTGCTTATGAAAAACCAAGGTTACAAAATAATACGGCGATGTATTGTCAAGTCTGCCGAAATCACCTGATTCATCTACAAAAATACTGAGCATCTCCATAAAACATCACCTCCCCAAAAAAAATGACGGGGAAGTGTCCCCGTCTGCGGTGGCCCAGATCAAAAGACCAAGCCAAAATGTGATACCACATTTTATATTATTAACATTATATCACAATAATTCACGTATGTCAATAAAAAAGCAGAAAAAATCAAATAAAAAAACCGTGAAGCCTTATACTAAGCACAAATAAAGTATAGACCTATAGACAAAAATCACCTGTTGCTGTACCACTCCGTCAGCACCTTTTCAGCCTTTTTGCCGTGAATACCGAAGCCCGTGTCAACTGCAATTCTTTCCTCGGGCATAAGATTTGTTTCCCAGTCCCACCAGAAATAGCCTGCAAAATAAGGCTCGTCCCACATTGCTCTCAGAGCGCTTTCATAGAAATTAGCCTGCTCGTCCTCGTCACGGGGATATTCCCTGTGAACAAAGTCCCATGGCATAGCTGCACAGCCTCTTGCGCTGCGGCAGCCTATCTCCATAAAAATAATTTTCTTGCCGAACTTCTCTGCGACCCTTTTCAGTCCTGCCTTGTGCGGCTCCCATGCGGCGGTCATTTCGTCAGCGGAAGCGCCGCCCTCCTTTTCAACGGGGTAGTAGGCAGATGTGCCGATATAGTCGAGAGCGTCAAACCACTTTACATTTTCTTCCTTGCCGTGGTTTGCGTTATATACCAGAGGGCCGCTGTATATCTCACGGACCTTGGCGATAAGCTCTCTCCAATGCTCCTCCTTGTGCTCCGTGCCTATCATCTCACAGCCGATGCAGAGCATTTCGCAGCCTGTGTATTCAGCAATTTCCGCATAGTGGCAGATAAATGCGGTATAGCAGGAAAACCACTCGTTCCAGTAGCTTTTGAGCCTGCCGTGCTCGTCATAAACGGGAAACTCCTTTTCGGGGAATGTAATATGCGCTCTCCATGTTCCGTCCTCGCAGTTGAGGATAGGCTTGAGGCACACCTTCAGACCGCTTTCCTTGAGCTGCTTTACAGCAGTTTCAATTTCCCTGTCGGTATCGGTGCGGCGGTAGTCAAAGCCGAAGCGTGTGGAAGAAAATCGCTCCTGAGTGACCGCAAAGGCAAGAGCCGCCCAGTTTCCGCCCATAGCCGCCATTGTCTTTACGGATTCGTTTGCCTTTTCCGTTCCCAGCATTCCTCTGCGGCTGTCCCAGCCGTATGTATATCCTTTGATTTCCATAAAAATCAACCTTCCTTGCCAAAAAAATTCATTGCGTTCATTTTAGCACATATCCCCTTGACGTAATAGGAAATATTCGTTTAAAAATAGTAAAAATCTATCATTCAAAAAAATGCAGTCATGTAACACAGTGCCGCAAACAGATTAGAAAATACAATTTATTCAATTATATAAATCCAGCATGATTGATTCAACACGATTATCTCTTAAAAATATTATAAATGATGACTCACCATATTTGTAAAATAATGTTTCACAATACTCATTATCGTTATTATAACCATCACTGTAATAATAAGGTTCGCCTAATGATGTTTTCACAAAATCACTTGTTACATCTTTATCAAATAAATATATTTTCCAATTAGAATCATCAGTATTTATGGGATAGAAACTGATAATAGAATTATTATCAGACACTTCTACAAATGCATACGGCTTATCTGAATAATACAGACACAAATCAGAATGAACATTGCCATTTTCCCCTACATAATTATCCACATAAAACTCTTCACCCAATTCCTCTGCTTTGAAAGGCAAAGAAACCGTTTTATCTCCTATCGTGATCTTGTTTATATCGTCAAAATCGGGATATTCATTGATGTCTTCTTGCGATTCGATTTGTTGTACAGATGTATCATCTTCAAAATCTCCGATAAGCGATAATTTAACATAATTAAAATCTAATGAGCCATCTTCTGACCCAAAATACAATTCTCCGTTATCATACTCATAAATCAAGGCTAATTCTTTTTTTCTTGTTGGCTCGCCTAAAGCATTTATAATCCGGTCAAAATTATCATTAAAAGAAATCCCATATATATTTATGTCATCTTTTATAATGCTATAGGAATCAAAAGCTATTGAGCATACATACCCATCAGTGTTTAATGTGGGTATTGCCACAAACTGTTCATTATAATACAGAGCCTGATAAGTATCGTCAAAACCACCCTCATCTATTATGGAATACCCTTCCCCAAGCTCCTCAATCTTAAACGGCAAAGAAACTGTTTTATCTCCTATTGTGATCTTGTTTATATCGTCAAAATCGGGATATTCATTGACGATTTCCTCCGATTCTTCGATTTGCTGCATAGATGTGTCCTCACTCTCGCTCATAGCCGCAGAGGTCTCGGAGGAAGCATTTTCCGCAGTCTCATTTTCCCCACATCCCGTAAGCATCAGCGAAGCTGTCAGCATAAGTATAAATGCACTCTTTTTCATACTCGTCATTATATAAAGTCCTTTCAAAAAAAGTAAAAATCTATCCTCAGAAGCATATATCCGCCGCAGACGCATTTATAAGCTTTATAATATCCGAGGGTGCGGCTTCTATCTGCAAGCCGATTTTTCCGCCGCTGAAAATCACCGTGTCAAGGGACACAGCATCGCTGTAAAAAACAGTAGTAAACTGCTTTTTCATTCCCACAGGGGAACAGCCTCCTCTGATATAGCCCGTTATGCCGTTTATCTCCTTGACGTGTATCATCTCAACGGACTTCTCCCCCACCGCCTTAGCCGCTTTTTTCAGATCAAGCTCCTTTTCAACGGGGATAACGAACACATAAAAGCTTTTTGACGGATTTGAAGCCCCTCTTGTCACAAGTGTCTTATAGACCTTTTCGGGCGGCTGACCCGTCAGCCGTGCCACATTCACCCCGTCAACAGCTTCTCCCTCGTTATGGGGATAGGTGTGAATGCTGTATTTTATCTTAGCCCTGTCCAGAATACGCATTGCGTTTGTTTTTGTTTCAGCCATAGTCTTCTCCTTGGTATCAGATGTATTATTCAGTTAACATTATATCACATTCCCATTTCCATTTCAATGAAGCAATGCAAAAATCATTGACAATATTAACGTAAACCCCGAATAAAATCTGTGAAAATTACCGTATTACAAATTAGTCCTTGATTTTATTTAAAAATAGTGATAAAATAATAATATTGTGTTATGATAAAAACCGTTTTTTCGGTTATTTTAATTCTAACGGAGGATAACATTTATGGATAAAGCACAGTTTCTTTCTAAAATCAGCGAAAACCTTATGACGGACGGCAGGACCGATATTTCCCACGCTTCTCCCCGTCAGCTTCACAATGCAGCTGCAAGAGCTGTTATGAGCGACATCATTCCCCTCTGGAATCAGACTGAGGACAGACATAATTCAAGCCGCAGAGCATACTATCTTTCCGCCGAGTTCCTTATGGGACGTGCGGTTTTCAATAACCTCTACTGCGCAGGTCTTCTTGACAGCGCAAAGGAGATCTTCTCAGAAAACGGCATTGATATTTCCTGCCTTGAGGAGATCGAGGACGCTTCTCTCGGAAACGGCGGTCTCGGCAGACTTGCAGCCTGCTTCCTTGACTCTGCCGCTGCCTGCGATATCCCCCTTAACGGCTACGGTATCAGATACAAGTACGGCCTTTTCAAGCAGTCAATCGGCAACGGCTTCCAGCAGGAAGCGGCTGACCCATGGCTTGACTACGGTGACGCATGGAGCGTAAGAGCTGAAAACGATACCGTTATCGTTGAATTTGCTGACCAGACTGTAAAGGCTGTTCCCTACGACACCCCCATAATCGGCTTTGACAGAAAGGCAATAAATACTCTCCGTCTCTGGCAGGCTGAAAGCGTTAAGGGCTTTGACTTCTGGAAGTTTGACAATCAGGACTATATGGGCGCTTCCGAAAGCAATATCATGGCTGACGCTATCAACGACGTTCTCTACCCCAACGACAACACCGACAAGGGCAGACGTCTGAGATTAAAGCAGCAGTATTTCTTCGTGTCCGCTTCCGTGCAGGACGTTATCCGCCGCTATAAGGCAAAGTACGGCGATGATTTCTCTCACTTCTCCCAGTGCTACGCTCTCCAGCTCAACGATACCCACCCCACCGTGGCTATCCCCGAGCTTATCAGAATATTTATGTTCAAGGAGGGTCTTTCCTTCAAGGAGGCTTTCGACATTGTTCAGAAGACCTGCAACTACACAAACCACACCGTTCTGGGCGAGGCTCTGGAAAAGTGGAATATCGACCTTTTCAAGAGCGTAATTCCCACCGTTTACGAGATAATCCTTATGATAAACGAGCATCTTAAGAAGTATCTGCGTTCAATCGGTCAGACCGAGGAGCAGATAAATTCCAAGGTCATCGTTGACGGCGGCGTTATCCATATGGCAAGAATGGCTATATTCGCTTCCTCTCACACAAACGGCGTTGCGGCACTCCACACCGAGATCCTCAAGAACGATGTTCTCAAGGACTGGTATGCTATATTCCCCGAGCGCTTCCAGAACAAAACAAACGGCATTACACCCCGCCGCTGGCTGGGTCTGTGCAACCCCGAGCTTTCCTCTCTCATTACCGAGAAGATCGGCAGCGGCTGGGAAACAAACCTTGACAAGCTTGCAGAGCTTAAAAAGTTTGTTGACGACAGAAGCACAATTGACCGCTTTATGCAGATAAAGCGTGAGAAGAAAGTACAGCTCTGCGAATATATCAAGAAGCACGAGGGAATCGACCTTTCTCCCGATTTCGTATTCGACATTCAGGTAAAGCGTCTCCACGAATACAAGAGACAGCTCCTCAATGCCTTCTCCATTATGGACCTTTATTTCCAGATAAAGGACGGCAAGCTGCCCGACCTCCAGCCCACAGCATTCATCTTCGGTGCAAAGGCTGCCCCCGCATACCGCAGAGCAAAGGGTATCATCAAGTATATCAACGAGATCGCAAAGCTTGTTAACAACGACCCCGACACCCGTGACAAGCTGAAGGTCATCTTCGTTCAGAACTACAACGTTTCCTATGCCGAAAAGCTTATTCCTGCGGCTGATATTTCCGAGCAGATCTCCACAGCAGGTCTTGAAGCTTCGGGTACAGGCAATATGAAGTTTATGCTCAACGGTGCTGTTACCCTTGGAACATATGACGGCGCTAACGTTGAGATAGTTGAGGAAGCAGGCTGGGAAAACGAATATATCTTCGGCGCAAGAGTGGAAGAGCTTGATGTTGTTCGTCCCACCTACAACCCCAAGGAGAAGATATACAACAGAAACGAGCGTGTAAAGAGAGTTATCAATACTCTGGTTGACGGCACATTCAACGACGGCGACACAGGTATGTTCGGCGAGCTGTTCAATTCCCTTATCAACGGTGCAAGCTGGCACAGACCCGACAACTACTTCCTTCTCACCGACCTTGAAGGCTATGTTGACACCAAGCTCAGAGCGCTCTACGATTACAAGGACAGAAACACCTTCAGCAAGAAGTGCTGGATGAACATTTCCTGCGCAGGCAAGTTCTCCTCTGACAGAACTGTACGTCAGTACGCTGAGGAGCTCTGGAAGCTGTAATAGATTTATACAGATAAAACAACCGCCCCGTTTATCAAAATGATAAACGGGGCGGTATGCGTGTCAAAAAAACGCTATTGATAAATTTGCACAAAAACTGCATAAAATCAGCTTTGTTCAAAACGTTCCACCGGAACGTTTTGAAGGGTGAATTTGCAGAGAACTGTTAGAAGGGGAGGCGGTCTTGTTCGCCTCCCCTCGAAATGCTGTCGCATTTCTCACCCCTTGCTCCGTTATTTCACGGAAATAAGAAGGTTTCGCTGTCTGCGGACAGCGACCAAAGGGCTCTGCCCTTTGGAAACCCGCAAGCCTTTGAACAGGCTTGACCGAAACTTTTACCTTGTGGTTATTTGTGCAATTTTT
>JAGAJY010000316.1 GCA_017848125.1 Oscillospiraceae bacterium | reverse complement strand
TACTGTTGTATCTTGCTCTTTGAGGAACAGCTCCTGCATTATCTCTCTGTATTTCAATGTTGTAAAGCTTATCTTTGCTGTCCTTTGCGAACACATCAAGCCTTACAGACCTGCCGTGAAGATTTGTAACGGTATACTGTGAACGGCTTTCTATAACGGTTATATCATCACGTCCGAGAATCGTGTTGATAACAATTTCACAACACTCTTTATGCTGAAGCACTGCTGACATAAAGCTATCGTGCATTAAGCACATCTGCTGTATTTTCTCTTTGATTTTTTCGATGTTCACGTTATCATCACTCCAATATAAATTTTAGCATATTCAAACTTGATAGTCAATATCATTAGGTTTACTGAAATAAAAAATGATTATGTATGACGATTGGAACATCATACATAATCACTCGATTTATGCCTGTTTTGCTCTTAACTCTGACTTTTTCCTTATCGGCAATATGGACTGAATAACCTGTGCTGTTGCTGCGTCTGCTGAAGCAAATGCGTGAGCATAGATTTTACTCGTTGTTGCAGACGTGCTATGTCCTAATCTTTTGGCGGTTGTTGTTATCGGCACACCGCTTGAAATCATTATTGAAGCACAAGTATGTCGGAGTCCGTGAATTGAAATATGCGGAAGGTTATTTGCTCTGACAAATTCATAAAACCAAGCTGATAATGTTCCCGGATTGATTGGCTTACCATTCCAAGCTGTAAATATCTTTCCGCTGTCTATCCACTGTTCGCCAAGCTCATTTGCTTTTCCGTTCTGCCATCGTCTGAAATCAGCAAGCATATCAATTACATCTTCGCCAACCTTAATTACTCGTCTTGAAGAATATGTTTTGGTATCATTCTCAAAAACGCCTTTGTCGGCAAGATATAATAAAGAACGGCATATATTTATCGTGCAGTTCTCAAAATCTATGTCCTCCCAATTCAGTCCGCAGACTTCTCCCCTTCGCATACCCGTATGCAATATGAGTGGAATAATTACATCAAACGGATGCTCTGCCTTTTCAATAACACATTCAAGAAGCTGCTCTGCTTGAACATCATCAAGGTAATTTGCTTCTTTACGCTCAACTCTTGGTGCTCTTGTTCGTTTACAAGGGTTATTGGCAATGATTTCATCAAATACCGCTTCCTGCAATATTGTGGAGAGCACTCTATGATGATGTAGAATTGTACGGCTTGAGAGTGTATCCTCAATCAGTTCAAACAGACTTGTAACATCAGTTTCAAAAAATTCAGCATACTTTTTCGCTGTTTCAATAGAAACGGTCTTTCCTGCTCTTACGCAATCTATTGTTGACTTTGATACTCCTATCTTCTTTGACAGCTCCGCAGTAGTCTGACTTTTGCTCAAACGTTTTGCTTCATCATTCGGAATACACTTTGTATCCTCACGTTTTTCTTCACGGAGATTGTCATAAAAGGTGTATAAATGAAACGGCTGAATCTGACTAATTTTCATATGTCCAAACGCAGGAAGTATCCTTTTCATCATACCCGTATAACGCTTGAATGTTGTAGGTTTTATGCTATTCTGCATACGGGGCAGCCAAATATCATTTACATATTTTCCAAACGTCATATTCAAGTCAAGGATTATTCCTTTTGAACACATTTCCTCAAATAATACAGCCTGTTTATTAACCTCTTTTTCAATCTGTTTTGGAGTCATTCCTATTTCGGGTTTCCAAGTCATATTTTTGACTATTTTCTTACCGTCCATATCAATCCCACAATAACAGCGTATGGTGTAGCTGTCACCACGTTTTGAAATCTGTGCCATTTTACCACTTTCCTTTCAAAATACTTGACGTACCGAAAGAAAAATGCTACAATTAACTTGTTCGGTGTTATGTATCACTTTTCTTTCGGAAATATGATTACATTTCATCTACTGCCTCTCATTTCGCAGATGAGGGGCAGTTTTTTTGTCCGAACTCATTATACCATACTTATCCGCATTTGTCAACGATTTAAAGCGCTAAATCGCATATTTTTTATTCCTGCTCTTTTGACTGTTCGCCATATATAGCCTTAATCAATGCTTCTTCGGTTAATAATATCTTGCGTCCTGCTCTGATTGAAGCAACCTGACCCGTAAGACACATCTGCCTTAAACGATATTCGGTCAGTCCGTCAACAAGCTCCGCTGCTTCTTTAACCGTCATAAGCTTCATTTTTGTACCTGTCATAATTATATTCCTCCTGTATTCTATATCTTTGCTTTTATTTTATCCCACGCAGTTCTACAGTTATCCTCTGCTTGCCGTCGTACAAACAGGTATGCTTTTCAGCCTATATCTCTCGATACTGCGTGATTAAGTTGTCAAGGTACTGCCGAGAGGTAATATTTCCCCCTCTACTATATAACTTACAGTTCACGGCAATAACCTTGTCACTTAATTCAGAAGTTTGTATATATCAACAAATTTCGCCTTAATTTCTTGTCTGATAGTGCTAATTATCAACACAAATACAATTCCTCAAGGCAATGCTTTATTTTCATCAATGCTCTATGTAAATATCCTGCAACCGTCCCCTCATTTACACCCATTTTTTCAGAAGCTTCTTTCTGTGTCATACCCTCATAATAGACATATATAACTGCTTCTCTCTGTCTTGCAGACAGCTTTGTTCTGATAATATTCCTGATAGCTTCTCTCATTTCCTTGTTTTCGTATTCTGTTTCATAGCTGGGGACAGAAACATTAGCATATACACTCATCATCTCATCGCTATCAAAGAAAACCGTGTGAGCTTCATCACGCTTTCTCCTGCGATACGCATTTACGTTCATTCTATTGATTGCTTTTGCAAGTTCCCCCTTAACCTCTACTCGATTTTTTTAAAGTAATAGTATCTTTTCATAAAAATTCTCCTATCTGGCATTATGCCGTCTTTTTTCAAAATATAAAAAACCGTAACTTGTCTTTTACAAGTTACGGCAATTCGCAATGAGTACAGATAAATTATTTCAGTTAATTCATTTACCTACAACACCTCCATAGTGTACAATGTTGCTTGCAAATTTTACTCGTTACTTGATTATTTTTGTTTGTAAGTTGCCCAGCCTTTTATACACATAAACGAAAAATCTCCCGTATCATCTACGGGAGATTTTTACAATTAACTTTTATCAGTACAAATATTTAATACTATCTGCCCATACATTTACTGTTTCTGATATGTCCTTAAAATGTATTTCGTAACATTCTACATTACGATTATCTCCAAAGTTATACCGTATGTACTCTATAACTCTGCCATTAAGCAGCGGGATATTATCTACATTACGAACATTACCAAACATAACGCTGGCAGCTTCTTTGTTCTGATACCTGCAAAGAATTTCAAATTCGTCAGAGGATTGATGCCATTTATAGTTTTTAATGTGCATTTCCAAAAATTCAAAATCATTATTACCAAATAACATCAGATACCTCCTGATTATCATTATTTCTGTCTGCGTTTTCTGTACACTACTACCGCTGTTGAGATTACAGCTAAGGTTGCAAAGCTTACTGCTACTACAATAGGAGCAGTTCCGTTCTTGCTGTCAAAATTGAATATTTCGGAGTTATCCTCGATACCTGAGCCGGATGCAACATCATCAAAAGTTCCAAGAACTTCATCATCAATTACTACTGCCCAATCAGAAGCGTGAGTAAACATAAGCTCTGCTTTTCCATTCTGAATTTCGTCAAAGTCAACAATAACAAGCTCATCGCCCTTTTCGTAATACCAGAACAGATTTGCATAAAGTCCGTTGTTTTTCTTGCCGAGGTCAACTGTGAGAACTGCTGTAAATCCAAAATCGCCGTTATGTTCAAGTGAAAGCTGAATTGTGTAGCTCTCACCTGTTATGCTATTGATAACATCAACAGGAATATTCTTTGTTCCCTTTTTAACCCCCATATCAACGTTCTTCGGGTTGGTTACATCAAGTCCATTGATTGTCCAACTAAAACCGTTATCCATTTCAAGCACAAGATAAATATTTCTATCTTTCATTTCCTTTGTAATATACTTTGGAAGTTCAGTTGTGCCATTCATATCAATAACGATTGTATCTCCATCCGATGCGTTATTAATTGCGTCAAGAATTGCATCCCAACCTGTTTTTCCGTTATCACCCTTAATCTGTGGCTCATCGTCATCAGGAGTGATTGGTGTTGGGGTAGGTGTAGGAGTTGGTGTTGGAGTAGGAGTTGGATTTGGTGTCGGAACATATCCGCCGCTTTCCTGCTTTGTATATGTTACAGAAGATACCTTACTATCTGTCATACCATCCTTAACTGCAATAGCCTTGATAGTGGTTGTTGTTGTAATAGTAAATGCACCGTTATAGAGTGTGCTTGCTGTTGTAGGCTCTGTGCCGTCAGTAGTGTAGTAAATCTTTGCACCAGCGGTTGCACAAGAAATAGTTACCTTCTGTGAAGATGTGAATGTTGTTCCGCTTGCGGGAGTAAATGTGGGAGCTGAAACAACTTCCTTTTCACTTACTGTCAGAGTTCCGTTTGCATAGCTGAATGTGTAATTATCGCTTGCAGCAGCACCCGAAACAATGATGTCGTAAGTGCCTACTGTGTTGCTGTCTGCTGTGCAGGAGATTGTCACATCAATCGGGAGAGTTTCGCCATTTACAAGACCTGCCACATCATAAGCATAAGTCGGGAGAGTTTCGCCAACCTTGATAGAGTAGCTCTTTGCGGTTACTGTTACTGCTGCCTTGTTGATTACGAACTTGTATGTGCCGAGTGTACCGTCCCATTCGTAATTCTCGTTATTCAGAGTAATTGTGATAGGATATTCACCAGCGTTGGTCTGAACACCGCCCTCGACGGTGTAATCATCGGTAGATGTAACACCGTAGGTCTGTGCTGTGCCTGTGTAGGTGTACTTGGTTGTGTCCGCTGTGGGAACAGCTACCTTTTTCTTGTTTACGGTTACAGAGATAGTCTTTGTAGCCTCTGCGTAATCGGCAGTTTCGGCAGCTTTGATAGTTACTGTTGCCGTACCTGTTTTCAGAGCTGTTATTGTTCCGTCTGCTGCTACGCTGATAACATCAGATGTGGTTGAATAGGAGATAGCACCGTTGCCGTTAGTTGTAGCACCGATGTTCTTTGTTTCGCCATAGGTAAGAGTAACATCGTCTGCTTCGATTTCTTGAATATCCTTTTCGGAGATAGTCAGTTCGCCGTTTACATAAATAGGTGCATAACAACTTGCAAGAGCGTCCGATGCTACACCCGATATGGTAATGGGGTAAGTTCCTGCTGCGTTGCTGTCTGTCGCAGAACAGGAGAGAGAAACATTAAAAGGGAGAGTATCGCCATTTACAAGACCTGTTACTGTATACTCGTATGTGGGGAGTGCAGAGCCGACCTTGATTGTGTAGCTATTTGCGGTAATTGTAAGAGTTGCCTTGTTAATTATTACAGTAATACCTCTTACAACTCTGTGATTAGCGGAGTCATAGCCATCAACACCTGTATAATCGTAATTACTGTCGTCAACCTCAATATATGCGTTGTAGTCAGCGGATGCGTTGGGAACTATCGTTCCGTCAACCCACGCCCAAGAGCTGTCGCTCAATGTAGAGGCGGAGAGCTTTTCACCGTAGGTGATAGTTGTCGCTGTGGGAATTGTAAGTGCAGGAGGAGTTGCCTTGTTGATTGTAAATGTACCCTCAACAAAGGTAATCTCATAGTTCGGGTTATTCTCGTTGGTGAGAGTGCCCTGTTTAATTGCATAAGTGCCGACATCTTCGCCTTCTTCACGGGTAAGTTCGCCTGTGAGAGTATCGCCAATTACAAGACCGCTTGGTACATTGTAAGTAAGTGCGGTGTCATTTTCGCCGTAAGTCTTACTTGTGTTATCTGCTTTTACTGTAATAGGCTTGGGAGCTATTGTGAATTCTGCAGTTGCCGTCTTGCCGCCTACAGTAATGCTGGCGGTGTGGTTGCCTGCGTTGATGCATCCGCCGTCACAGCAGTATGTGATTGTGGGATTTTCATTTTCCAGATGTCCTGTACCTGTTGCTGTCGCCGTGTAAGCTGTGCCGTTATATGTACCATCTTCTGCATTCAAAGTGATGGTACCTGTGATGTCACAGCCCGAACACCCAACACTTATTACCGCACCGCTTACGGAATAGCTTTTGCTATGCTCTGTAATATTTACAGTAACGCTGTTGCTAAAGGTATAAAGAGGGGTTTCATTCCAGCTACAGGGGGCATTTACAGTTCCAAGAGCATCACAAACAGAAAATGCGGATGAATTGATAACTGTCACACTTGCAGGAATTGTTATGCTTTCAAGACTTGTGCAGTTATTGAACGCATTATCACCGATAGATGTAACACCCTCCGGGATAATTACGCTCGTTAAGCTTACGCAAGCTGCAAATGTATTGTCACCGATAGATGTAACATTATTGGAAATAGTTAAGCTAGCAAGATCGTTGCAGTAAGCAAACGAATGTGCGCCGATAAATGTAACGCTGTCAGGGATAATTATGCCTGTAAGTTTTTTGCAGTTATTGAATGCACGCTCACCAATATATGTAACACCGTCTGGAATAGTTATGCTTTCCAGAGTTGAGCATATATAGAAGGCATAATCACCGATAGATGTAATACTGTCGGGAATAGTTACGCTTTCCAGAGCAGCGCACATATAGAACGCATAATTGCCGATAGACGTAACACCGTCACCGATTTTTACAGAGGTGATATTTCCATTGGACGCTGCCCACGGCATAGTGCTTCCCGTATAATCCGCCATAGCTCCTGTGCCGCTGATAGTGAGGATGCCGTCATTAAGAATCCATTCAACACTCTCCTCGCCGCCCACGTTGGTGCTTGCACCGCAGTAGCCACCGATAGCACCGCAGACGCATACTCCGTCAGCAAAGCTGTGGGATGGAATATTTACTGTAACATTGCTTTCAAAGGTATAAAGAGGATTTTCGTTCCACGAACAAGGTGCGTTTACAGTGGTAAGTTTACTACAGTAAGAGAACGCATAATCGCCGATGGAAGTTACGCTGTTGGGAATTGTTGCGCTTGTAAGATTTTGGCAGTAATTGAACGCATAATTGCCAATGGATGTAACGCTGTCGGGAATTGTTATGCTTGTAAGGTTTATGCATCTAGTGAACGCCTCTTGACCGATAGAGATAACACTGTCAGGGATTGTTACACTTGTAAGGTTATCGCAACCGCCGAACGTACTGTCACCGATGGATGTAACCCTGTCAGGGATTGTTACACTTGTAAAACTTTCACAGTTACTAAATGCATAATCACCGATGGATGTAACACTGTCGGGGATCGTTACGCTTGTAAGGCTTGTGCAGTTATTGAACGCACAGTAACCTATGGAAGTTACGCTGTCGGGAATTGTTGCGCTTGTAAGGCTTGTGCAGCCATTGAACATATGGTCACTGACAGATGTAACACGGTCAGGGATCGTTACGCTTGTAAGACTTGTGCAATAATAGAACGCACTGCTACCGATGGATGTAACGCTGTCGGGGATTGTTACGCTTGTAAGGCTTGTGCAGTTAAAGAACGTATTATTATCGATGGATGTAACACTGTCGGGAATTGTTGCGTTTGTAAGGCTTGTGCAGTTATAGAACGCCCCATTACTGATAGTCGTAACGCCGTCAGGAATCGTTAAGCTTGCAAGGCTTGTGCAGTCGCGAAACGCATAAATACCGATAGATGTAACGCTACCAGAAATTGTTACGCTTGCAAGGCTTGTGCAGTTATAGAACGCCCACGCGCCGATAGATGTTACGCCGCTTTCAATGACAACGGCAGTAATATCGTTTATGTAATCTTTCCACGGTGCATCTGTACAGTCTGCCATAGCACCCGTTCCCTTGATGGTGAGGGTGGTTGTATCCTCGTCGTATATCCATTTAACACTTTGCACGCCGCCTTCGTTGGTGCTTGCACCGCAGTAACCGCCGATGCCTTCAAGGGCACTGATGTCGCCTTCGTTGAATCCGCAGACAGAACATACGCTGTCAACAAAGCTGTGCCCATCGGCAATCACCTTAACACCCTCGAAAGTGTAAAGAACACTTTTGTCCCATTTACAGGGTACATATACAGTTTCAAGGCTGTTACAGCAAACAAACGCAGAACCGCCGATAGAGGTAACGCTGTCGGGAATTGTAATGCTTTCAATAGCCGCACACCAAAAGAACGCAGACGCACCTATAGAGGTAAGCGTGCTGTTTTCCGAGAAATTTACAGTTGTAAGAGCACGGCAGTTATCGAATGCACTCTTACCGATAGAGGTCACGCTATCGGGGATATCCACGCTTTGGAGTGACGAACACGTACCGAACGCACTCTCACCGATAGATGTAACACCCTCGGGAATTGTTACGCTTGCAAGGTTTGCACATTCAAGGAACGCATAATTGCCGATAGTTGTAACTCCTTCTCCAATAACAACGGAAGTGATAGTTTCTCTATACTCCTTGTACCACGGAACATAGTTTGTAGATTTAAAATCCGTCATAGCACCCGTACCGCTGATGGTGAGAGTTCCGTTGCTGTCAAGCGACCAGTTAACACTATCGCCGCAGGTACCGCTTGCCGTTTCTTCCGCACTTGCGGTAATACCCAAATCAATCTCGCCAAACGGTATTCCCGTCATCAGCGAAAGTGCCATAGCCATAGCCGTAAAGACGGATAAGGCTTTCTTGATAAAATTTTTCTTCATAAGTCCTCCTGTTTAAGTAATATCTATAAAATAAAAACGCTTTTAAAGCCTATTAAAAATAGACCTTAAAAGCGTTATGTGCTATTATAATACAAGCCGAAAAGGGCAGAGTTATCCCTGTCTGTCTGTCTGTCTGTC
>JAGAJY010000315.1 GCA_017848125.1 Oscillospiraceae bacterium | reverse complement strand
TGAGATAGAGTATGCAAACGACCCCTGCCATTCTATCTATGTAAAGTTCAGAGTTACAGACGACAAGGGTATGTTCACAGCAATGGGTCTTGACCTTGAAAATACCTATTTCGTTATCTGGACAACCACCACATGGACACTCCCCGGAAACCTTGCTATCTGCGTAGGCCCTGAATACGAATATACTGTAGTAAAGGCAAACGGCGAGAATTACATCATGGCGGCAGAGCTTGCACCTGCGGCAATGAAGGCAAAGGGTATCGAGGAATATATAACAGAAGGCTGCTTCAAGGGAAGCGAGCTTGAATATATGAAGACCGAGCACCCCTTTATGAACAGAACATCGCTTGTTATCGTGGGCGATCACGTTACTCTCGAAAGCGGTACAGGCTGCGTTCATACAGCTCCCGGCTTCGGTGTTGACGACTTTGAGGTGTGCAAGAAGTATCCCGAGGTGGGTATTACTGTTCCCGTTGACGCTAAGGGTATTCTCACCGAGGAAGCAGGCAAGTATAAGGGGCTTAAGACAGATGACGCCAACAAGACCATTGCAAAGGATATGGAAGAGTCAGGTGCGCTTTTTGCACTTGAAAAGATCGTCCATCAGTATCCTCACTGCTGGCGCTGCAAGAATCCCGTTCTGTTCAGAGCTACAGAGCAGTGGTTCTGCTCCGTAAGAGATTTCAGAGACGAAGCTGTAAAGGCTATCGAGCAGGTTCAGTGGATCCCTGAGTGGGGCGAGGACAGAATCAAGGGAATGGTTATGGACAGAAGCGACTGGTGCATTTCCCGTCAGAGAACATGGGGCGTTCCTATTCCCGTGGTTTACTGCAAGGACTGCGGAAAGCCTGTTGTTACTGAGGAGACCATCAAGGCAGTATCCGATATGTTCAGAGCGGAAGGCTCAGATTCATGGTACATCAAGGACGCAAAGGATTTCATTCCCGCAAGCGTTAAGTGCGAATGCGGCTGCGGCGAATTTGTAAAGGAAACCAACATTTTTGATGTATGGTTCGACAGCGGCGTTACCCACACTGCAGTTATGAAGGAAAGAGGCTTTGACGTTCCCGTTGACCTTTATCTCGAAGGCGCAGACCAGTACAGAGGCTGGTTCCAGTCCTCACTTCTCACATCTGCCGCAACAGGCGGCGGTGCTCCCTACAAGGCAGTCTGCACACACGGCTGGGTAGTTGACGGCGAGGGCAAGGCAATGCACAAATCCCTCGGAAACGGCGTTGACCCCAAGGACGTTACCGACCAGAACGGTGCTGATATTCTCAGACTGTGGGTAGCCTCCTCCGACTACCACTCCGACATCAGAATCTCCAAGGAGATTCTGAAGCAGCTGGCAGATACCTATAAGAAGATCAGAAACACAGCAAGATATATTCTCGGAAACATCTGCAACGGAAACGGCTTTGATCCCGATAGGGATATGGTTTCCGCTGAGAATATGGTTGATATAGACAAGTGGGCGCTTGTTCGTCTTGACGCTCTTATCGAAAAGGTTAAGGCAGCATATGACGCATTTGATTTCCACGTTGTAGTTCACAGTATCCACAATTTCTGCGTTACCGAAATGTCAAACTTCTACCTTGACATTATCAAGGACAGACTTTACTGTATGCCTGAGGCTTCCGCAGAGAGAAGAAGCGCACAGACTGCAATGTACAAGATACTCAGCGCAGTTTCCAGAATGATAGCTCCCGTGCTTTCATTCACCGCAGAGGAGATCTGGAAATACATTCCCCACAGCTCAGCTGATGACAAGGAGAGCATTTTCCTCAATTCAATGCCCGAAATGACAGGTATCTGCGTAAGCGATGAGTTTACCGCCGAGTGGGAACTGATATACAATGTAAGAGCCGCTGTAACAAAGGCTCTTGAGGTAAAGAGAGCCGAGAAGTTCATCGGTGCGTCTCTTGAAGCAAAGGTTATCCTCCACGCAGAAACAGAGGAGCTTTACAGCAAGCTTTCCGCAGTTTCCGACAAGCTCAGCGAGGTATTTATCGTGTCTGCGGCTGAGGTAGTTAACAATGCCGACGGCGATTTCAAGTGCGACGCTCCCTATTTTGACGGCAAGCTTTCCTTCACAGTACAGAAGGCTGAGGGCGGAAAGTGCGAGCGCTGCTGGTGCTACAGCCCCGCAGTAGGCGAAGATGCCGAGCACCCCACACTCTGCAAGCGCTGTGCGGAGCAGATCGTTTTCAGAGCGTAATGACATTGCTTTTCTGGATACTTACCGCCGCATTTGCTGTTATTGACAGACTGACAAAGGCGGCGGCTGAGTCAAATATATCGGAAAATGAGCTGATTCGTGTGTTGAGTGCAGGGGAAACTGACATTCTTTCCTTTTCGCTTCATCACAACACAGGAGCGGCATTCAGCAGCTTCACGGGAAAAACAGCGGCTCTTGCAGTCGTAACGGCGGTTGCCCTTGTGCTTATAACTGTTTATTTTCACAAGCAGCCACATAAGCACAGCCTTATGACCGTTTCCTATGCAATGATAATAGGCGGTGGACTTGGAAACCTTTACGACAGGGTGTTTCAGGGCTATGTGACCGACTTTATCAGGCTTTTCCCATTCAGCTTCATATTCAATTTTGCGGACATCTGCGTTGTAATCGGCGCAATCCTGCTTGTGGCGTATTATCTTTTCATTGACGAAAAATATCTCAGCCGATTTGGTTCTGAGGAAGCATCGGAGGAAAAAAATGACCCCTGACAATATTCTGATGCTTACAGCCGAGGAACAGCACAGCGGAATGAGAATAGACAAGCTCCTTTCCCTCTGCGGTGACGGTATCAGCAGAAGTATGGCGGTTAAGCTTATCGGAAACGGTGCTGTTACCGTTAACGGAAAGACCGTAAGCAAAAGCTGTGTTATATGTGAAGGTGATGAGATAGTTGCGTCAATACCCGAGCCCGAGACCCTTGATGTTGTTCCCGAAAACATTCCTCTTGATATAATCTATGAGGACGATCATCTTCTGGTAGTAAACAAGCCCAAGGGAATGGTAGTTCACCCTGCCGCAGGAAATTACAGCGGCACTCTGGTCAATGCTCTTATGTATCACTGCGGCGAGCGGCTTTCCTCCATAAACGGCGTTATCCGCCCCGGGATAGTCCACCGCATTGACAAGAACACCAGCGGACTGCTTATCGTGGCAAAGACTGATGCGGCACACACGGGGCTTGCGGCTCAGATAAAGGAGCACAGCTTTACAAGGGAATACCGTGCCGTGGTCTGCGGACATATGCCCGAGCATGAGGGAACTGTCAATGCCCCCATCGGCAGACACCCTGTTGACCGCAAAAAAATGACTGTCACCGAAAAAAACTCCAAGTCGGCAGTAACACATTACACCGTTCTGGAGGAATACGATAAATATTCATTCATAAAGCTCAGGCTTGAAACAGGGCGTACCCATCAGATAAGAGTCCATATGGCTTATATAGGTCATGCCGTGCTTGGCGATGATGTTTACGGCAAGCCCTTCAAGGGGTTTGACGGACAATGTCTCCACGCAGGAAAAATAGGCTTTGTACACCCTATAACCTATGAATATATGGAATTTGAAAGCGAGCTTCCTCAGTATTTTCACGAGGTTCTCAGAAAGGCAGGGAAAGCGTGAAAAACGGAAATATGTTTGCGGACAAATCAAAAATTCTTTTTCTCAGCGATATGGACGGGACTCTGCTCAATGCGGATAAAACCCTTTCCGAAGAAAATATGAATGCCATAATCCGTCTCAGAGAGGCAGGCGCAAGCTTTGCCGTAGCAACAGGCAGAGTTTTGCAGGCAACACGCCATTATTTCGAGCCTGCGGGGATAGACTGCCCTGTGATTCTCTGCAACGGCGGAATGATATACGACTGTAAAAACGACAACGTAATATGGTCTGAGTATCTTCCTGAGGAAAAATCAAGACTGATGATAGCAGAGCTTCTGCGAAAATTCCCCGAAGCCTGTGCCGAAATATGCACGCCCGACGGGATATATGACGTTCAGATAAACGATTATGAGCGTCACCACTGGAAAATCGGCGGATTTACTGCCGAAATACTGAAATCTCTTGATGATGTGCCGTCAGGAAAATGGTGCAAGGTGCTTTTTGCAATGCCCGAGGACAGTATCAGACCCTTTGCGGAATACTGCCTTACACTTGACTGTGCTGATTCGGTTGAATTTATAACATCAAGCACCATATTTCACGAAATGCTCCCTAAGAACTGCTCTAAGGGAACAGCTATGAAAAGGCTTGCAAAGCATTACGGAAAGGATATTGTTACAGTCGCAATGGGCGATTACAACAATGACCTTGAAATGCTGAGGCTTGCCGATTTTGCCGCATGCCCATCAAATGCTATAGACGAGGTGAAGGCGGCTTGTGACTTTGTCTGCAAATCGGACTGCTCCCACGGGGCGGCTGCCGAGGTGATAGAGTATATATTAAATCCCCGTTAAACGGGAATATCTGAAAGGAAGAATAATTATGGACCAGACTCTTAAAAAGCAGCTTGAAATAACAGCCTGCAAGGTAAGAATGGGAATAATTGAGGGCGTTTATAACGCCAAGTCGGGACACCCCGGCGGATCGCTTTCCATAGCCGATCTTCTCACTTATCTCTATTTCCACAAAATGTACGTTGACCCCAAGAATCCCAAGATGGCTGACAGAGACAGATTTGTTCTCTCCAAGGGCCATACAGCTCCCGCTCTCTATTCCGTTCTTGCACAGAGAGGCTTCTTTGAAGCAGATGAGCTTAAAACTCTCAGAAAAATCGGCTCAAGACTTCAGGGTCACCCCGATATGAAGTACATTCCCGGTGTTGATATGTCCACAGGCTCTCTGGGACAGGGAATCTCCGCTGCCTGCGGTATGGCTCTTTCGGGCAAGATCACAGCTGACGGATACAAGGTGTACGCAGTTCTCGGTGACGGAGAGATCGAAGAGGGTCAGGTTTGGGAGGCTGC
Organism: Oscillospiraceae bacterium; assembly: GCA_017848125.1. GTDB lineage: Bacteria > Bacillota > Clostridia > Oscillospirales > Ruminococcaceae > Huintestinicola. The sequence goes on along the minus strand of JAGAJY010000315.1, from coordinate 5,732 downwards.
AATGTTTGCTTCTCACAACAAGCTTGATAACCTTGTTGCTATCGTAGATAACAACGGTCTCCAGATCGACGGCAAGATCACTGAGGTATGCTCTCCCATGCCTATCACAGACAAGTTTGAGGCATTCGGCTGGCACGTTATCACCGTTAACGGTCACGATTTTGACGAGCTTGAAAAAGCATTCGACGAGGCTGAGAAGATCAGCGGACAGCCTGTTGCTATCGTTCAGAAGAGCGTTAAGGGCAAGGGTATTTCCTTTATGGAAAATCAGGTAGGCTGGCACGGCACAGCTCCCAACGCAGAGCAGTACGAGCAGGCAATGAGCGAGCTTAAGGCACAGCTTGAGAAACTGGAGGGCTAAGACAATGGCAGATGTAATTAAAAAGGCTACAAGAGAAAGCTACGGCGAGGCTCTGGCAGAGCTCAGCAGCGAATATCCCGACCTTATCGTTCTTGACGCAGACCTTGCTGCTGCAACAAAGACAGGCATATTCAAGAAGGCTTGCCCCGAAAGATTTTTCGACTGCGGAATCGCAGAGGCAAATATGATGGGTATTGCCGCAGGTATCGCTTCCACAGGCAAGAAGGTATTTGCAAGCTCCTTTGCAATGTTTGCGGCAGGCAGAGCTTTTGAAATAGTAAGAAACTCTATCGGTTATCCCCATCTTAATGTAAAGATCGGCGCTACACACGCAGGTATTTCCGTAGGCGAGGACGGTGCAACCCACCAGTGCAACGAGGATATCGCTCTTATGAGAACTATCCCCGGAATGACTATCATCAATCCTGCTGACGATGTTGAGGCAAAGGCAGCTGTGAAGGCGGCTCTTGACTTCGAGGGACCCGTATATATGCGCTTCGGCAGACTTGCAGTTCCCGTATTCAACGATAAGGAAACCTACAAGTTCGAGCTTGGCAAGGGCGTACAGCTCAGAGACGGAAATGATGTTACCATTGTTGCAACAGGTCTTATGGTAAACGAGGCTCTTATGGCAGCGGATACTCTGGCAGCAGAGGGAATCAATGCAAGAGTTATCAATATCCACACCATCAAGCCTCTCGATAAGGATATTATCTGCAAGGCTGCAAAGGAAACAGGTGTTATCGTAACAGCCGAGGAGCACAGCATTATCGGCGGACTTGGCTCTGCTGTAGCTGAAACAGTAACAGAGTGCTGCCCCGTGCCTGTTGTAAAGGTAGGCGTAAATGACGTATTCGGTCATTCGGGACCTGCTGTTGAGCTTCTCAAGGAGTTCGGTCTTTCTGCTGAAAATATCGTAACAAAGGTTAAGGAAGCAGTAAAGCTTAAGTAATTTATCAAGGAGTAATTGTTTGAAATATACATTTAAAAAGGAGATAGTAGCGTAAACGGGAAGGTTTGCGAATACTGTCTTACACAAACCTCCCGTATTGCAGGTCAACAATTTTCAGGAGGAAAAACAATGAATAAAAATGACTATACTATCCGTTTGGAAGAAGAAAAAGACTATTACAATGTAGAAAACCTTGCAAGAGAAGCGTTCTGGAATCTTAGCGTTCCCGGCTGTACAGAGCATTACTTTGTCCACACAATGAGGACTCATGAAGCATTTATCCCCGAGCTTGACTATGTTATTGAAGCGGACGGGAAAATAATCGGCTGCATTATGTACACAAGGGCAGAGCTTAAGGACGAAAGCGGAACAGTCAAGCCCGTTCTTTCAATGGGTCCTCTCTGTATTCATCCTGATTATCAGAGGAAGGGCTACGGAAAGGCTTTGCTGGAATATACCTTTGAAAAGGTGCTTGAAATGGGTTATGATACCATAATCAATTTCGGCAATCCTGATAACTATGTTGCACGTGGCTACAAGAGCTGCAAAAAGTACAACGTGTGCTTTGAGGGAGATGTATTTCCTGCGGCACTGCTGGTAAAGGTTCTGAAAGATAATGCTCTCGACGGCAGGAAATGGTTCTATTATCCAAATAATGCAGATGAGCCTTGTAATGATGATGAGGCAGTGGCTGAATTTGACAAGCTTTTTGCACCGAAGGAAAAGCATTGGCAGCCCAGTCAGGAGGAGTTTTACATTCACAGTCATTCCGTTATCAGCGGATAAAGCATTATAATACAATTTCATAAATCATAAGCCCCGAAGCATATGTCAGCTTCGGGGCATTGTTGTTATTATTGTTATTATACCGTAACCGCAGTCTGCTCGGTTGTCTCCGAGGGCTTTTCGGCTGTTTCAAAGGAAGTCTCTATCCCATTCACAAGTACGCTTGGATCTTCAAGGTCAATTATCAGGCACTTTTTCCCCTGAATAACCGAGGTTCTCACCTTGTCCGTGCCGTCCTTGCTGATGTTTACGGTTATCTCGGGAACAGAAAGAACAGTCTTATTTTCAACAAGATTAGATGCCTTTAACGCACCCTCTCCCACAGTAGCCTTATAAACAGCGTCAAGCGCCTGCAGCTTGTCATCGCTTACACCTGCGTCGGAAAGGATTGTCCTCATTCGGCTGCTGTCGATAACAGGCGGCTCTGTCTCGTTTTTGTTCTGGTCAATGACCTCCTTGATGCTGTCGTTTACCTTAGTAATAACCGTAAAATCAAGCTCCTCACGGCACACATCAGTAAGCACCGCCCTGAAACGCTCCTTTTCGCCTTCGGGAGTAAAGCTGAACTCACAGTCAAGAACGTCCTCGATAATTGAAAGGTTGGGCTTTTTGGGCGAACGTGTGTAGTACATAACGCTGTTCATATCAGGGGAACGGTCACTGAAAATGGGGTAGAAGAAGCCGTCCTGAGGAGCTCTTGCGATTATCATCTCGGTGTTGGATTTCTTTGATATAAGCTCCTGAGTCTCATCGAAGAAAAGTCCGTCATCGCCTGTGTTAACAGGACAAAGGGCAGTGATAATGAAATTATACTCCGAATCGCCCTCGCCGATAAGCTCGTCGTTTTTATCCTTGATAAGTATGCTGTATGTACAATGCCCCGAGATTATGGTGTATGCACCCGAATAATCTGTATTTTCCACAATGCGGTCAATGAAAGCCTTGTTTGCTTCCTCGTCCTCAAGCTTGCCCTTTACAGCGGCATACAGGATATTCTGAGCGCCGCCCTCCTCATAGGATTCATTGGGGAAGCGGTATTCGTTCAGATTCTTTCCGAGACTTCCGCTGAGCGCCTTTTTCAGAGTTTCGGCAACAACAGCACCCTCGTCCTCGGGCATAATGGCATAGCACTTTGATTCGGTATATCTGATATTCTTCTCAGCGTCACAGTAAGCATAGAGAACACGGTTCAGAGTAAAGAATCCGCAGCCCTCCGAAAAGCTTCTTTTGATTTCAGCAAGCTCTTTTTTGTTCATAAAAAATTGCACCTTTCTTTGTAATTTTCTTTTTCTGTATTGCACAAAATGCGGCAGTAATACAATTGTATCACAGCCGCATTTATTTTTCAATTAGCAAAGTTTACGAATATCAGTAAATAATTTTCTCCACATACATTCTGTTTTTGCCGTCCGCCTTTGCTTTGATAAGTGCCTTGTCTGCGGTGATAAAGAAATCCTTGACGCTGACTTTTTTATCGCAGGAGGTCCATGCCGCACCCACGCTCAGAGAGATCTCTGCACTGCACGTTCCGCCCTCTGCGGTAAGCATTGCAGTACGGCAGGCTGCACGGAGCTTGTCCACCATATCATAAAGCGTGCTTTCGGATATATCCTCAATGAAGATTACAAACTCATCGCCTACATATCTGAAAATGATCGCCTGTTCACCGAAAACATCTTTTATAAGCTCAGCCGCAAGCATAATTGCGTTGTCGGCAGTTTCCTTTCCGTAAAGCTCGTTGAATCGGGTAAAATTGTCAATATCCGCAACTGCCATAAAGCAGTGCTTGCCGCAGCATTCAAGCCTTTCTTTGATAAGTCCGAGGGCAGTAAGACTGTCGGGAAGCCCTGCAATGCTGTTGCACTTTCTGTCCTCCGCAAGCCGAGCGGTAATGCCCGATTTCTCGTCAACTATCTCAATTCTTCCCACTACCCTGATAACCCGGTCATAGTCATCTGTAATGCTTGAAAGGATAATGCGGCAGACAGTATATTCATTCCTTTTTCTGTCAAAGGAGCGTACATCGACTACCTCCCTGTCTTTTTTGCGGCATACCTTGAAAAGAGCATTGCAGTAATATAATAAATCATCATCGTAAATGGGACAGTCACGGCGGAGATATGAGCTGTAGGAGGTGATTATCACATCGTCAAGATCCTTTCCTCTTGAAAAGACCATAACATCGTTTATGCAGTCATAGTCAATAAGAAACGCCCCTGTGGTTTCCTCAAGTATTCTTGAACGCTCTGTTTTTATGCTCAGAAGCTGCTCTGTCTTTTTGAGAGCGGAAATATCGCTTATTGAAGCCAGAAAAACAGGATAATCGTTTTTGATGAAATCAACGCATTTTGCCTTGATGCAAAGCTGGTTGATACTTCCGTCATAGCGATAGCCCCTTGCCTCACAGATAAAATCCTTGCCCGTTTCAAGACACTTCTTTGCCTTTTCAAGAATACGTTCCTCGTCCTCCTTGAAAACAGTGACCGTAACATTGTCGTAGTAAGGCAGATATTGCTCCTTGGTAAACCCGATTATCTCAAAATATCTGTCATTCAGATACATGGCTCTGATTTTCTTTCCACGCACCTCAAATACGCAGATACCGTCATTCAGGCTGTTAAAAAGCCTGAAAAACAGATCGGAGCAGTTGTCTGCCGGGATAATAATATTGGGATTGCTGATTTCGGCATATCTTTTATCCATATCCATAATATCTCACCCCTGATTTACAAAATAGAATTAAAGAACCGTTTAATTTATTATAGCATATATTTTTATAAATTGCAACTATTTTTTTAATGATGTTTTATATCTTTAAATGGTATGTATAATACATTAAATGTCCTATAATTATTTCTTGATTTTTCATAGGTGAAATTCACGGAAAAAGCTAAAGAAAATCAAAAATCATACCGATATATCATATGAGGGGAATATGCCCGTCAATCAGCTAAATCGGGAGGAATATACCTTGAACGGCGAATACAAAAAGAAGAAGCTCAGAAGCTTAAAGTCACGGATAATGCTTTATACCGCCGTGCCTGTGCTTCTTATCATAATACTTGCGGGAAGTGTGATGACATTTTCGGTCAGAATCATAATTGACCGCATATCACGCTCCGAGGCGGCAGGAAGCACAGCCCTTGCCTGCGCAAGCGTGGAAAACTATCTGGGCGGTCTGGGTGAATCGGTTATGACAGCGGCGGCTGACGATAACATTTCCCGCTTTTTGCAAACCGCAGAGGACAGGGACGAGATGCTCGAAAACGCCTATTTCGGATATGCAATGGGCGGACTTGATTCAACAGTATCCGACCTTTCCGGACGGTGCGAGAGAACGTGGCTTGTTTCCGCTGTTCATTCCGAGGTTGCCTTTTCAAACTCCTCTGACGGCTGGACTGCCTCCCCTGATTTTGACATATCAGTAATGCCTTATTTATCGGAAACTGAAAAACGTGATTTCATATTTACCGATTTTTACACATCGCCCATTTCGGGAAATACTGTAATTTCAGCAGTTTCTCCCGTCCGAGATTACCGCACCTCGGAAACTGTAGGCTGGTTCGGTGCAGACATCAGCCTTTCGGGGCTTTCGGCTGATATTACAGCGCTTCCCGAATCAGCAAGCAATGA
>JAGAJY010000314.1 GCA_017848125.1 Oscillospiraceae bacterium | reverse complement strand
TATGAACAGCCAGTATTCAATGATCCGCAGAGCCATCGGCAGATAACCGAAAGGAGTTTTAAACTATGGCTTTTCTCCACTCGCTCGATATAAGTAATTCCGGTCTTTCATCACAGAGACTCAGAATGGATATTATCCTTCAGAACATCGCAAATCAGGATTCCTACAACACCTCCACAGGCGAGCCTTACCGCCGCCAGCTTACCGTAATAAGCGAAAAGAAGGATTTTGCGGGCATCCTCAACAAATACACCACCCGTGAGGAATCCACTCACAGGAGAGGCGTTTACTACAGAGCCAATCAGGATAAATACCGCAACGCAGGCTCGGTCATTACAGCGGTAATCGAGGACGACGCTCCCATGATACCCGTTTATGACCCCACAAACCCTCTTGCCGATGAGGAAGGCTATGTATATCACTCCAATGTGGATAACACCAAGGAGCAGACAGACCTTATGGCAGCACAGAGAGCATACGAAGCAAATGCTTCTGCGCTTGAAGTGGTCAAGGCTATGATGAGCAAGGCGGCAGAGCTTAAGGGCAACTGATTGACCGCCGCATAAAGAAAGGATACTGTTAAAAATGTATATCGTTCCTATAAGCACAAGCATCACACCTCTTGATATCCTCTCACAGAATGAGAGCGCAGCTCCCGTAATCGGAAGCTATGAGAAATCACCGTCCTTTTCCGACGTTTTCAGAGAGGTTATAACAGATGTTACCGAAACCCAGCAGGTAGTCAACGAGGACTCTGCCCGTCTTGTAATGGGCGAGATCGACGACCTCCACACCATATATAATAATCTGACCAAGGCAGAGATCGCAGTTGAAACCTTTGTAGCTGTCAAGGACGCTTGTCAGCAGAGCTACAACGAGATTATGCAGATGAGTATGTAAGCGCTCTCCGGGAAGGGAATTAACAGGGAATGAACGAAAAAGTACAAAAGACGGTCACTACCGTAAAGGAATACTGGGGCAGGCAGAACAAAAAGACCAAGGGAATATACATAGGCGGTCTTGTACTGGTTCTGCTGATAGCTGTGATTGCGGTAGTGCTGCTTAACAAAAAAGAATATGTTGTCCTCTATGAGGGTCTGGAGACCGCCGAGGCAGGCGAGATCGTCCAGCTCATTGAGGAGGCGGGATATGAATGTACCCTGCGCTCGGGCGGCACTATCGTTGTCCCCAAGGGCACTGAGAACAACATTGCAATGACTCTTGCAATGCAGAAATACCCCAAGTCCTCCATAGGATATGATACATATACGGAAAACGTGGGAATGTTCACCACTGAATCCGAAAAGCGTGAATATGAGCGTATTGCCGCAGAGGAAAGGCTTTCGGCTATCCTCTCCACCTTTGAGGGTGTCCGTGAGGCTACGGCAACGCTTACCATACCCGAAAAGAAAAACACCGTTATCGAGGCGTACAAGCAGGAGGCTTCCGCTTATGCTGTACTTTACCTTGAGGACGATGTTACTCTCACCACCGAGCAGATAGAGGGTATGACCTACCTTATCACAAGCTACGGCATTAAAGAGGAAAACGTTACCTTAGTAGACAACTACGGCGTTCTTCTTCTTGCGGAGGATACTCCCGCCGATGTGGTCGCAGAGGAAACAAAGAAGCTCAAATTCAAGACTGACCTTGAAAATCAGATACGTCAGAAGATAGAGGCTATGCTCATTCCCGCATACGGCGAGGACGGCTTCTCGGCGGCTGTAAATATGGTTCTCAACTTCGACAAGAAGGTTTCGGAGGACACCGTTTACACTCCCTCCACCAATGACGAAAGAGGTATGCTCCAGCACACCGACGCAGAACAGGCAAGCGGATATGCCACAGCCGACGGCGGCGTTCAGGGCGTTGAAACAAACGCTGACGACACCTACCCCGAGGGCAACACCGCAGGAAACGGTCAGTGGACTGAAAACTCCGTTTCAAACACCTATCTTGTAAACACATACAAGGAGCAGGTGGAAAAGGCAGGCTATGTTATCGACGGTCTTTCCATCTCCGTTGTAATTTACACCGATTATCTCCCCGATACCACAAGGCAGAATCTTGTGAATCTGGTAGCAAACGCAGGTACGGTAAATCCTGAAATTGCTCAGGAGGTCGTTACCGTTACAAATCTCCAGAAGGCAACAGAGGCAGTTGAAGCCGATACAGAAACAGTTCTCTTCGGTCTTACTCTCCAGCAGCTTCTTATTCTCGGCGCTGTACTTCTCCTTATTCTTCTTATCCTTATTATTGTACTGGCTTCTGTCAGCTCCAAGAACAAGAAGAAGAGAAAGGCATTCGAGCAGACTCTTCTCGAACAGCACGCTCCCGCAGACGGAGAGCCTCTTGTTGATACATTCTACGTTCTCGGCGACGACGCTTCTCCCCTTATGGATATTCCCAGTCTCAATATGGAAAGCGGCGTAGAAACCAAGGAAACCATCATCAGAAGAGAGCTTGCGGAATTTGCACGCACAAGCCCCGAGATCGTGGCTCAGCTCCTCAGAAGCTGGATGCACGAGGAGGAGGACAATCCCAAGGCAAAGAAAAAGGCTTCAGAGCCTGCCGCACCGCCTGCTGATGAATCCCAAACCAAGTAACACGGGCATTTTCCCCGGGAAAGGAATGCTTTATAATGAGCGATCTGCTTGAACTCTCCTATAAACAGAAGGCGGCTGTTATAATCACCGCCCTGGGTACGGATAATGCCGCAGGCGTTTACAAACATCTGACCAATGATGAGGTGGAAACGCTCACTCTGGACGTTTCCAGCCTCCCCTATCTTGACGCTAACGTTGCGGATTCCATTCTGAACGAATTCTATGAGCTGTGTCTCACTCAGAAGGTCATCACCGACGGCGGCGTGGAATACGCAAGGGACGTTCTTACAAAGGCTTTCGGCGAAGAGGTTGCCGCAAAGCTTATGAGCAGAATTACAAAGTCTATGCAGTCCAAGGCTTTCGAGTTTGTCAGAAAGTCCGACTACAAGAATCTGCTTGCTATCGTACAGAACGAGTACCCTCAGACTATTGCCCTTATCCTCTCCTATGCAACCTCCGAGCAGGCTTCTGCCGTTCTGGGCGAGCTGCCTAAGGAGAAGCGTGTAGAGGTAGTTGAAAGAATCGCAAAGATGGACGCCGCATCACCCGATACGGTAAAAGCTATCGAAGCGACTCTCGAAAGAAAATTCGCCTCCATTGTTTCTATGGACACTACAGAGGTGGGCGGTATCAACACTGTTGCAGACATTCTCAACAAGGTGGATCGTTCCACGGAAAAATACATCTTCGACGAGCTGTCTGTCAGAGACCCTGTTCTCGTGGAAGAGATCAAGAAGAAGATGTTCGTATTCGAGGATATTCTCTCTCTCGACTCTATGTCTATCCAGAGATTTATCCGAGACTGCGACACCAAGGATCTTGCTATTGCTATCAAGGGTTCCAACGAGGAGGTTACCTCCGCTCTGTTCGCAAATATGCCTCAGAGAATGCAGGAATCCATTCAGCAGGAGATCGAGTATCTGCATAATATCCGTATGCGTGACGTTGAAGAGGCTCAGCAGCGTATCGTTGGTATTATCAGACACCTCGAAGAGGAAGGCGAGCTTGTTATCGGTAAGGGCGGAGATGATGAGATAATTGCTTAAAATAGTAAAATCAAGGGTATATAACTTCGACGCCACAAAGCCTGTTGCCGTAGGCGAGGCTATGGCGAAGAAGGACAAGCCCGAGGAAAACACCCCTCCCGAGCCTACTCCCGAGGAAATTGCCGCAAAGGAAGCAGCAGAGCGTGCAAAGCGTGCCGAGGAAGAAGCAAAACGCTTCAACGAGGCAGTGATACAGCGCTCAAACGAGATAATCGCCGTTCAGCAGCAGCAGCTTGACAGGGAGTACAATCAGATAATCACGGCAGGAAGAAATTCAGCCGAAAAAATGCTGGAGGACGCAAAATCCAAGACCAAGGCGGTTTTTGACGCTGCGGAGGAGGAATGTGCCCGACTAAAAAGACTTGCCGAAAGGGAAGGCTTTGAAGCAGGTTTTGAGGCAGGAAAAAAAGAGGCTCTGAAAACCTGTGAAAAGTATCTTGAAACCGCCGCAAATCTTATCAGCGAAATAAACGCAAGAAAAGAAGCCTACTACATATCACACGAATATGAGCTTTGCGAAACGGTTCTCGATATGGTAAGGAAGATCACTCTTTCAGATGTGATAACCGACCCTGAGATAATCGACAAAATCGCTGCAAACGCCGCTAAGAATTTCCGAAATTCCGACTTTGTTAAAATCTCTCTTGCAAAGGGAGAGGCATCAAGGAATTTCGTTACAGACAAGGAATTTGTAAAGTCCCTTATCCCCTTTATCCCCGAAATTGAGGTGGAGGAGCTTGACCCTCTGGACGCTCCCCCGGGCACAGTCATTCTGGACAACGGCTCAGAGATAATCGACGCTTCTATCCCCACTCAGCTTGATTTCTTAAAGGAAATTATGAAAAGCGCTCACGGTGATAAGGAAGATGAATAATTTAAGCTTACCGAGGTTGTAAATATGGATCTACAGGCTGTAAGAAACGCCGTAAGAACGGCTGAGCTTTACCGCTATCAGGGTAAAATCGAAAAAATAATCGGTATGACCATTGAAGCAAGCGGTCCTGTCTGCAACATCGGTGATGTCTGCCGAATCTACAAAAAAGGCAGGTCGGGAGACTTCATTTACGCTGAGGTTGTCGGATTCCGTCAGAATACGGTCATGCTTATGCCCTACACCGATATAGAGGGAATAGGCCCAGGCTCGGTGGTGGACAACACAGGCGACAAGCTTAAGGTAGGCGTAGGCGAATGTCTTATCGGCAGAGTTATCAACGCTGTAGGCGACCCTATTGACGGGGGCGCTCCCATAAAAACCATGGAAACCTATTCCATTGCGGGAAAGCCTGTCAATCCCCTGACACGTCCCGCTATTCACGATATAATCCCTTTCGGTGTAAAGGCTATTGACGGTCTGCTTACAATCGGCAGAGGTCAGAGAATGGGCATTTTCGCCGGCTCGGGCGTCGGTAAATCAACGCTTCTTGGAATGATTGCCCGTGAGGTCGAGGCTGACATAAACGTCATTGCCCTTGTAGGCGAGCGAGGACGAGAGGTTCTGGAATTTATCCAGCGTGACTTAGGTCCAAAGGGTATGGCAAGGTCGGTGCTGGTGGTTGCCACATCAGACCAGCCCTCTATGATGAGAAACAAATGCCCTATGACCGCAACCGCTATTGCCGAATACTTCAAGGACAAGGGAAAAAACGTGCTTCTGATGATGGATTCTCTCACACGTTATGCTATGGCGCAGAGAGAAATAGGTCTTGCCACAGGCGAGGCTCCCATTGCAAGAGGCTACACACCATCAATATACACCGCAATGCCCAAACTGCTCGAAAGAGCGGGAAATTTTGAAAATGGCTCTATTACGGGAGTTTACACCGTTCTCGTTGAGGGCGATGATACCAATGAGCCTATTTCGGATACGGTGCGAGGTATCATTGACGGTCATATCATTCTGTCAAGAAAGGTTGCCGCACGAAACCATTACCCTGCTATTGAGGTCATGGATTCGGTTTCACGTCTTATGTCGGAGATAGCTCCCAAGGATCAGCGTGACGCTGCTTCAAAAATGAGAAATCTTCTGGCGACTTATTACGCAAACGCTGACCTTGTTTCCATCGGAGCATACAAAAAGGGCACAAATCACGCTCTTGACGAGGCTCTCAGGAAGATAGACAGGATAAACGCATTCTTACAGCAGGCAACCGATGAAGCGTTCAGCTTCGAGGACACTGTAAGAATGATGAAAGAAGCCGTAAGCTAAGCTTTTTTGGAGGTAATCACCTTTGAAAAAATTTCATTTCACCCTTGATACACTTCTGAATTACAAGGATCAGGTTCTTGAAAGGGAGAAAAACAGCCTTGCTTCGCTTAATGCTCAGAAAATCGAGGCTATGAATCTGAAAGAGGCTCTGGAGCTTGAAATGAAAGAGGCTCAGTACGATTTCAATTACAGGGCGCAGAAAGGCATTTCCGCTATGGAAATGTTCATCTTCAAGGAGCATCACAACACTCTGCGCCTTCGCATAGAGGACGCAAAGCGTTCCATCGAATCCCTTGAAACAGCTGTTGAAAGACAGCTTGGCGTTGTCACAGAGGCTTCAAAGGAAGTCAAGAGCCTTGAAAAGCTTGAGGAAAAGCAGCTTGAGGATTACAATTTCAAGGCCGCAAAGGCTGACGAGCAGTTTATCGAGGAGTATGTCAACGGCGCTTCGGTACGGGCGGCAATGACAGAAAGCAGCTGATAACGGTCATTTATGCATTCCCTTTTCTTCTGCAGGTGCAATGCATATGACATATACATTTTAATATGAAGGGAGGTTTGATGAAAATGAATCTTGTAAATATGCCGTCGGAGCTTATGACGGCTGTGAATTTACAGGGTATGAACACCGAAACGTGCCTGACTCCCGAAGCACAGGGCACTGCGGGCAATTCCTTCGGAAATATTCTGGGACTGCTTATGAACGGCAATCAGGCAATGCCTATGGATATGGCTGTGACGGCGGATATTATTCCCATGGAGACCGACGCTGCCGAACTCCCCGTTCCCGATATGCTTTCGGCTGTTACGGCAGTTCTTGAAGGAAATACCGAAGCAGAGCTTCCGAAGCCTTTCACAGAGAAGGGCACAGAGCTTATGACAAGGGTGCTTACGGCGGTTTCACAGGGCAAGGACATTTCCCATACGGAGCTGTCAGAGCTGATAAAGGAGCTTCCCCCCGAAGAACGCATTGCCTTTGCAGAGCTGTTCAGGGCTGTGTCAGAGCTTACCGACACGGACAAGGATATTTCCTATACCGATGAAGATGTTATCGAATCGGTCATGGTTATCGTAACAGGCTCGCTGAAAGCCGAAAAGAAGCCTGTCAGGGATTCGGACGAAAAGCAGAAAGCAGTTCCTGAAATTGCTGCCGATACTCTTGCAATAAGCTTTGTAAAGCCTGCGGAAACGGTTCAGCCTGACGCTGTTTCAAATCAGACGGATATAACTTCCGAAATCGGCTCTGATGTCCTGACAAGTCAGATTCAGAACATTGCGGCAGATACAAATCAGGCGTCTGAAATAACAGCTGAGATTCCGTCGGACACTGCTGATACCGCTCCTGCACCCGACAAAACCGATAATGCGGCGGCTGAATTTGCCAAAGCCCTTGAAGCAGTATGCGGAGAGGATAAGGCAGAGGAAGTATTCGCAAAGCTTGCGGATTCCCTTAAAGCTTCGGCTGAATCGGAAAAGACAGTATCGGAAGCAACTCCCGAAAACAGTCATATAAGCTTCGGCAGACAGAATGTTCAGGGCGTTATGGCTAAGGTAAACAGAATTTCACTTGACAGCGAAAGTGAGATACCGTCGGCTGAGTACGAAATCCCCTCGGTAATGGCAGAAGCTCCTGTTACAGAGAGCCAAGTCAGCGAAAGCACATTTGCCGAAAGCGGCGATGTTTCCGCTCAGATAGTAAAGCGAATCGAAATGTTCAGCGAAATTCGTTCGGAAATGTTCACCGAAAAGGAAGTTACTATGAAGCTTGCTCCTGAAGAGCTTGGAAAGCTTGACATCAGGATAAAGCGTTCCGACGAGGGCTTCGAGATTTCCTTTACGGCAGAAAAGGCTGAAGTAATAGACCTTATATCCAAAAAAGCCGATGAGCTTGCACAGTCCCTTGCTTCAAGAGGAATCGCACTCAAAGAGCTCTCCGTTGCGGCTCAGACCGTGAACGAAAGCAGCGGCGCAGGTCTTAACACCGAGCTTGCAGGCGGAAATGCCTACGGAAATTCACAGAAAAACAGCTCCGAAAGGAACTTCTCATTCGGAGGAAATTCGGACATATCTTCGGAAAGCTCCGACGAATCCGAAAATGAAACAACTTTCAACAGGGAGGCGAAACTATGGGTATCAGCGTAAACGACTTTTCCGCAGACAATCTTTCGGGAAAGGTTTACTCGAAATATTCCACAAATGAGATCGACACAAATGTTACCGACGCAGAAAGCTCCAGCTATCTTGATTTTGAGGGCTACTTAAAGCTTCTCAATTCCCAGATGTCCAATCAGGACTTCAACAATGCTATGAGCGATTCCGAATTTATCCAGCAGATGTCCTCTTACTCCATGATGGAGGCTATCTCCGACCTTACCAAGCAGAATGCCGTTACATACGCTTCTTCTCTTATCGGCAAGGCTGTTACCGTTACAGACGGCTCGGGTATGGCTGACACAGGTATGGTTGAATCCGTTACCGTAACAGGCGAGGGCTGCAAGATACTTGTTAACGGCTCGCTCTACTCCACAGAATCCATCAGCGACGTTGTTGACGGCACTGTTTACACTCAGCTCAAGAGCTTTGTGGGTCACACAGTTGAACTCAAGGACGGCGACGAGGTCCTCACAGGCAAGGTTACGGGAATCGTTATCAAGAACGGCAGCGGCTATGTTACCATTGACAACAAATTCTCCTACGATATGAACGCTATCACCAACGTTATCAAGCCCGAAACAGAGGGTGAGGAAAACGCTGAGGGTACTGTAGAAGGTACAGAATCAGACACACAGGCAGATCCCTCCGCTCAGGACAGCACACAGACCGCAGAGGTTGAGGAAAGCAATGCAGGAACTTACAACAGAGGCGAGGTTTCCGGTACAGTTCACTCTTCCGAGGCTTCCTTCGATACCCTTATGAAAATGCTTGACAGCGCAAACGATGAGGATAATTCCCCCATTGAAGAAGCTATGCGCACAGCAAGAGTAAATTCCCGTATGAGCAATATGAGCAGACTGCTTTCCGCTGATGTTGCCGTGCAGAATGCCGCTTCGGGTCTTTCAAGCGATATGGTGCCTGCTCCCCGTCAGTACACAGGCGCACCTGCACCCATCACAAACGGTCAGCCTGAAATTGCATATAACACACAGCCTCAGGCAAACGCTCAGTCCTATCAGGCTCAGAGCAATACCACATCATATGACAGAGGCGACGAATCGGGCGTTGTGACAGTATCGGGCAGCAATGCGCAGTCCACAAGCGTTGAGCAGTTCATAAACGACGCAGAATACACAGAGATCCCCTACAGCTCCAGAAAGTATGCCGATGAATATCCCGTTGAGGCAGCTTTTGCGGATTCAGTAGGAACAAAAATGGCAGACATCAGATTTATCGGCAACCAAAGCGTAAATTCTGAGATAAAAACATCACCTATCCTCTGCTATTCACCCAGCGGCAGAGCAGTTACTGACATCGGCTGGTGCGGCAAGGGTCGTCTCGGTGAAGTTATCACTTTTGCAGACGGCACTCAGCGAGTTGAGATAATCGGTCCTACAGAGGTATCCTACCTTTACACATCGGGCAGATATACTCTTGACTACATCTGCGACTACACCATCGTTGACGGCTCGCTTCAGGGCAAGCTTGATCCCTTTGAGACAGCTATCAGACACTATGCAAAGGAATACACCGAGGCTGAAAAGAAGGCTATGAAGGAGTTTGAGGAGTACGCTCTCTGGCACGCAAGAACACAGTACGGATCATAAAGATGTTTTCACTCAGTATTTTCCCAGGCAAACCGACAGATAGATACGGTTTGATGAAAGGACTGAATGTATAATGCTTATCAATGAATATCTGCAGCTGAGAGGTACTGTTCAGGCGGAACAGCCTAAGCAGGACATTCAAAGCAGCGAAAGCAATTCGTCAAATCCTGCCGAGAGCCTCTTTGCAGCCGAGCTGAAAAGCCTTATTGCGGCTCAGAATGTCGCAGGAAATGTCTATACAGGCACTCCCACAACGGCAGAACAGCTTGAAATTATGTCGGGCGTAAACTTCTCCCGTCATGCTGTGGAGCGAATAAATCAGCGGAATATTGACGTTTACAGCGGCGGAAAGCTTGAAAGACTTTCCAGAGGCGTTGAGCTTGCCGAAAGCAAAGGCTCGGACGACGCTCTCGTTATCGTTGACAGGACTGCATTTCTCGTAAGCGTACGCAGCAACAAGGTAATCACCGCAGTTGACGCAAACGATATGCAGGGAAATGTTTTCACAAACATTGATTCAACTGTGATCATCTGATCGCAGAAAATGAGGATACACGGCTTGGACCTTTTCGGAAAGCTGTTCTCCCGACCGATTGACGGAGAAGATCCTCAGAAAATACTATTTTAGATAGGAGTTTTTTGAAATGGTTAGATCACTTTATTCAGGCGTTTCGGGTCTTAAATCCCACCAGACCAGAATGGACGTTATCGGTAACAACATTGCTAACGTTAACACCTACGGCTTCAAGGCTTCCAGAACATCATTCTCTGATATCTACTATCAGTACCAGCGCACAGAAACCGCAGGCCGCACCACCTATGCAGGTAACAATCCCTCTCAGGTAGGTTACGGCGTTCAGGTCGCTTCCATCGACAAGGATATGTCAATGTCCAGCTTCCAGAACACAGGAAGAACCCTTGACCTTGCTATTGCAGGCGACGGCTTCTTTATGTGCGCAACCAAGGACAGAAACGACCAGATAAACAGCGTTAACTACACAAGAATGGGCAACTTCGG
>JAGAJY010000313.1 GCA_017848125.1 Oscillospiraceae bacterium | reverse complement strand
GAGCAGTGGATCTTGTGAGGGGGAAGTCCGTCAAGAGCTTCAACTACAGCCTTGTTCGTAAGTGCAAGTGCCTCGGAAACAGGCTTGCCCTTTATCAGTTCCGTTGCCATTGAGCTTGATGCAATGGCACTTCCGCAGCCGAAGGTTTCAAATTTCACGTCCGTGATAATGTCATTGTCAATTTTCAGATATATTTTCATAATGTCTCCGCACTTTGCGTTGCCAACCTCACCGATTCCGTCAGCGTTTTCCATTGTGCCGACATTTCGGGGACTGCGGAAATGGTCCATTACTTTTTCACTGTATAAAGCCATATAATTTATCCTTTCAAAACAAATTCTTTCCTGCCGTTCATCATATCATTCCATATTGGCGAAATGTTTCTGAGATACCCCACAACTTCTTTCACCGATCTGATGATATACTCGATCTCATCATCTGTGTTTTCCTCAGATAAAGTAATACGCAGTGAGCCGTGAGCGATTTCATGAGGTCTGCCGATAGCAAGAAGAACATGACTGGGCTCAAGTGAGCCGCTTGTACAAGCTGAACCCGATGAAGCACAAATACCCTTATCATCAAGTAGCAGAAGCAGACTTTCACCTTCGATACCCTCAAAGCAGAAATGAGCATTCGACGGCAGTCGTTTTACCCTGTCACCATTGAGAATGGAATGAGGAATTTCTGAAAGCCCCTCTATGAGCCTTTCACGCATTTTTGCAAGCCTAACATTTCTGCTGTCAATGTTTGCAGCAGCTTCTTCAAAAGCCGCCGCCATTCCCATTATCGCAGAAATGTTTTCTGTGCCGCCACGTTTTCCACGCTCCTGTGCGCCGCCTTCGATCAGGGTTGTAAGCAAAATGCCCTTTCGTGCGAAAAGCAAGCCGACACCCTTTGGACCGTGAAATTTATGCGCCGAAAGGGACAGCATATCAATGTTCTGCTCACGGACATCAATGTGCAGATGTCCTGCCGCCTGAACAGCGTCTGTGTGAAAGATCACGCCGTGTTTTTTGCATATCCCGCCGATTTCTTTTATAGGCTGAACCGAACCGATTTCGTTGTTTGCGTACATGATCGTCACAAGGCAGGTATCCTCACGGACTGCGTTTTCGACCTGTTCGGGAGTAACGATTCCGTTTTCGTGAACATCAAGAAGCGTAACCTCGAAGCCTTCCTTTTCAAGCCTGTTTAACGTGTGCAAAACAGCGTGATGCTCGAATGCTGTGGAAATGATGTGCTTCTTTCCCTTTCTTTCGCCAAGCCGTGCCGCCGAAATAATAGCCTGATTGTCTGACTCGCTTCCTCCCGAGGTGAACGTTATCTCCCTTGCCTCGCAGCCGAGAAGCTTTGCCATACGCTCTCTTGCTTCGGTGAGTGCTTCATTTGCTTCCTGACCCATGGAATGAAGGCTCGACGGATTGCCGTATATTTTGTCCATATATGGGAGCATAGCTTCGATTGCCGCTTTGCTCATTTTTGTTGTAGCCGCATTATCAGCATATATCTGCATATGTTTTTCCTTTCTTGATTTTATTGGTTAAAAGATGTGTTGACAGGTATCTGTCGCCTGTGTCTGGATAAATCAGTGGGGGAGTTGCGCTGCAAGCTTTTCAGCCTTTGCAATTCTGTCCTTGACTAAGCCTGCGTGGGTAAAGTATATCGGTACTGCACGGGAATCTGTCGCAGTGGCGGGTGTTTCCTGTCCGACATGAAGCTGGAGTGTTTCAAATTTAAAGTCTGCCGTAGTATTCATTTCCTTTCATGATCAGAATGTGGTTTTATTACTTGTAAAATCAATAACACCTCATTCACCCGAAACGGAGATTATCTCTTAACAATCCTTTAAACAGCTTTTTATTCGTTTAACTCCTATCTGTTCGGTAGGTCAATATTATGATATCATAATATCATAATTCACCTACTTTGTCAATAGGTAATTTAAAGAGTTATAAAAACTGCCATACATTGTACGGCAGTTCTGATTTGGTTTGTTATTCGGTTACAGCTTCTTTCATCTTTTTTACATACTCTCCCACAACCTCGGCGGAGTCTTTGCCATATTTTTCAATAAGCTTTATAATTGCCGATCCTACGATCACACCGTCTGAAACAGCTGCCATTTTTCTTGCCTGTTCTGGAGCAGAAATCCCGAAACCGATTGCACAGGGAATATCTGTATTTTCACGTACGACCTTTACAATAGAGGCAAGGTCGGTTGTGATTTCGCTTCTTGTTCCTGTTACGCCAAGGCTTGAAACAATGTAGAGAAAGCCTTCCGCTTCTCTTGCAATCATAGCAATACGCTCATTTGATGTAGGTGCAATCAGCGAAATAAGGTCCACACCGTATTTCCTGCAAATCGGCTGAAATTCTTTCTTTTCTTCAAATGGCAGGTCTGGAAGAATAATTCCGTCAATTTCGATTTCGGCACAGGTTGAAATAAATTTTTCCGAACCATAAGAAAAAACAACATTTGCGTATGTCATAAACACCAGCGGAATAACTATATCTTTTCTCAGTTCACGCACAAAATCAAATATTTTGTCTGTTGTAACTCCGCCTGCAAGGGCACGGATATTTGCCCCCTGAATAACAGGTCCTTCCGCTGTGGGGTCTGAAAACGGGATGCCGAGTTCTATTAAACCTGCCCCCTTTTTCACAGCTTCACGGACGATTTTTCCTGTTGTTTCAAGGTCGGGGTCGCCGCAGGTTACAAACGGAATGAATGTCTTGCCGTTTTCAAATGCCTTTCTGATATTACTCATAAATATCATCCCCTCTGTATCGTGCAATAGCCGCACAGTCCTTGTCACCTCTGCCCGAAAGGGTGATAACAATGATTTTACCCTTATCCATTGTCGGAGCAAGTTTTATTGCATAAGCAACAGCATGGGCAGATTCAATTGCAGGAATAATGCCCTCGGTCTTTGAAAGAAACTCAAAGGCTTCAACTGCTTCTCCATCGTTGACAGGCACATACTCTGCTCTGCCGATATCGTGTAAATAAGCGTGCTCAGGACCGATACCGGGGTAGTCAAGTCCTGCTGAAACAGAGTAAACAGGTGCGATCTGACCGTATTTGTCCTGACAGAAATATGACTTCATTCCGTGGAAAATACCAAGTCTGCCCGTATTGACAGTTGCCGCCGTTTCAAAGGTGTCAATACCTCTGCCTGCCGCCTCACAGCCGATAAGCCGAACTTTTTTATCCTCGATAAAGTGATAAAAACTGCCCATTGCATTTGAGCCGCCGCCCACACAGGCAATTACCGCATCGGGAAGCTTTCCTTCCTTTTCAAGAATCTGTGATTTTATTTCCCTTGAAATGACTGCCTGAAAATCACGGACAATAGTAGGGAAGGGGTGCGGCCCCATAACCGAGCCTAAGCAATAATGGGTATCATCAATACGGGAAGTCCACTCACGCATTGCTTCGGAAACAGCGTCTTTAAGAGTAGCCGTGCCGCTTGTGACAGGTATAACCTCCGCACCCAGAAGCTTCATTCTGTAAACATTGAGAGCCTGCCGCTTTGTATCCTCCTCGCCCATAAATACAACACATTCCATATTCATAAGTGCGGCGGCGGTGGCTGCTGCAACACCGTGCTGACCTGCACCTGTTTCGGCAATAAGCCTTGTTTTGCCCATTTTCTTCGCAAGAAGTGCCTGACCGAGTACGTTGTTTATCTTGTGAGAGCCTGTGTGGTTCAGGTCCTCACGTTTGAGATAAATTTTCGCACCGCCCAGTGCCGATGTGAGCTTTTGGGCATAATAAAGCCGTGAGGGGCGGTTTGCATATTCATTGAAAAGATAAGTAAGCTCACGATCAAACCCGGGATCATTTTTATAATGATTATATGCCTTTTCAAGCTCAATAACCGCATTCATCAGGGTTTCGGGGATATACCGTCCGCCGTGAATGCCGAATCTTCCGTTTTCCATAAAATCATTCCTTTCTGACAGCATTAACAAAGGCTGTCATTTTCATTTTGTCTTTAAATCCGTCTGTTTCAAGTGAGGAGCTTGCATCAACCGCAAAGGGGGCAAGCTGGTTTATTGCAGTTTCCACATTTTCGGAATCAAGTCCGCCTGCTAAAAAATATGGTCTTGCTATGCCTTTCAGAAGCGAGTGGTCGAACACTGTTCCCGTACCTCCGCCCGAATCGAGAAGAACATAGTCTGCGGAGGAATTGTCTGCCATAAGTATGTCAGCCACGCTTTCTATGCGGAAAGCCTTTATTATAGGGCAATCAACCTCTTTACGCAAATTCGCTATATACTCATCGTTTTCATTTCCGTGAAGCTGAGCGGCATCAATTATTTTACGCTTTGCCAAATCTGCAATTACATCAATATTTTCATCAACGAAAACGCCGACGGAAGTGATTCTGCCGTCAAGAATTGACCGAAGCTTTTCAGCATTTTCGGGAGAAATATACCGCTTGCTTTTCGGTGAAAAAACAAAGCCGATATATTCGGGAAGAAGCTTATTTACACACTCAATATCACAGGGAAGGGTAAGTCCGCAAAGCTTGATTTTCGTCATATACCTTTCAACTCCTTTAGCTTTGCTTTCTTATTTTCCGCACGCATAATCGTTTCGCCGATAAGCACAGCGTCCGCACCGATACTGCGGAGCTTCTGCACGTCCTCACATGTCTGCACACCGCTTTCCGATACGAAAAGTATTTCTTTAGGAACAAGCTCCCGCATACGTCTGCTGTTGTCCGTATCGACAGAAAAATCCCTGAGATTTCGATTATTTACCCCGATAATCCTTGAACCTGAATTTACGGCAATTCTGACTTCATTTTCATCGTGCGTTTCAACAAGTGCGGATATTCCAAGCCTGTTGCAGATATCAATATACTCATTGATTTGTTTTGCTGAAAGAATCGAACAAATCAGCAGTACCGCCTTTGCACCAAGTAATTTTGCCTCGTAAATCTGATAATCGCTGACGGTAAAATCCTTCCGCAGACAAGGTATAGAAACTGTTTTCGCAATTTTCTTCAGATATTCGTCACTGCCCATAAACCACTTTGGCTCAGTCAGCACAGAAATGCAGTCCGCACCTGCTTTTTCGTATTCCTGAGCAATTTCAAGACAGGGGAAATCCTCTGCAATAATGCCTTTTGAGGGAGATGCCTTTTTACATTCGCAGATAAAGGAAATGTCAGGCTTTCTGAGTGCTTTCTCAAACTCAAAGTCACCTTTCGGGAGAGCAAATGCAAGGCTTTTTATTTCATCAAGTGAAACGCTTTGTTCTGCCGATTTTACACGTTCAAAAGCGTGTTCGGCAAGTTTATCAAGTATTGTCATAAGCCACCTCATAGATTTGAAAGCTCTATAAGTTTTTCAAGAGTTTCCATTGCCTTTTTGCTGTCAATAATTTCTGCGGCAAGCTTTATTCCGTCAGTAATAGTTTCAGCCTTATCGCCGATATACAGTGCCGCACCTGTATTCAGAAGAACAGCATTTCTTCTGTGCCCCTTTTCACCTCTTAGAATACTGCGTGTGATTTCCGCATTTTCGGCAGGCTTGCCGCCCCGTAGATCCTCTCGTGTGCAGTATTCAAAGCCGAACTGTTCTGGAGTGATTTCATAAGTTCTGAACCAGCCGTCCTTGAACTCGGAAACGGTTGTGGGTGCGCAAAGTGAAATTTCGTCCAGCTTATCCTGTCCGTAAACGACCATACCTTTTTTCACGCCAAGCTTCATAAGCACCTGTGCAAGCGGCTCAACAAGCGATGGGTCATAAACTCCGAGAAGCTGTCTTTGCGGGCTTGCCGGATTTGTAAGAGGACCGAGAATATTGAACACGGTACGGATTCCAAGCTCCTTTCTGATACCGCCCACATACTTCATTGAGGTGTGGTATTTCTGCGCAAAGAAGAAGCAAAAACCGACTTTTTCAAGAAGTTCAAGACACTTTTCAGGTTCGAGGTTTATGTTTATCCCGAGGGCTTCAAGACAATCCGCCGTTCCGCAGTCGGAGGATGCCGCACGATTGCCGTGCTTTGCAATTTTAAGTCCTGCCGATGCACAAACGATTGCTGTTGTGGTGGAAATGTTGAAGCTGTGCGCATTATCGCCGCCTGTACCTACGATTTCCATAACATCAAGGTCGTGCGTGAGTCTTATTGCCTTGTCACGCATAGCCGCCGCACAGCCTGTTATCTCCTCGATAGTTTCGGCTTTGGTGCTTTTGGTTGACAGTGCCGCAAGAAATGCCGCATTCTGTGTGGGTGTTGTTTCACCGCTCATAATTTCGGTGATTACCGTGTACGCTTCATCATAAGTGAGATCCTGCTTATCTACGATTTTAACAATTGCTTCCCTGATCATATCAGAAATCTCCTTTCACAAAGTTCAAAAGCATTTGTCTGCCGTATTCAGTCATAATTGATTCGGGGTGAAACTGTACTCCGAAAATTGGATAATCCTTATGCTGTACTGCCATAATTTCGCCGTCATCGGTTACAGCCGTAACTTTAAGACAGTCAGGCAAGGTTTCAGGATTTGCCGCAAGGGAATGGTATCTTGCCGCCATTATTCTTTCGGGAATGCCCTCAAACAGCATACATTCCGTGTCAAGCTTTATTTCCGATTGCTTGCCGTGCATAAGCTGTTTTGCGTATGTTACTTCGCCGCCGTATGCCGCACATATTGCCTGATGACCAAGACAAACACCCAATGTCGGCACGCTTCTTGCAAGAGTTTTGGCAATGGTAAGGGTCACGCCTGCGTCCTCGGGTCTGCCCGGACCGGGAGAGAGAATAACTTTTTTCGGGCGCAGTCCTCGTATTTCATCTGTACGAAGCTCATCATTCCTTATCACCTTAATGTCAGGCGTAATTTCACCTATAAGCTGATAAAGATTGTATGAAAAGCTGTCGTAATTGTCAATGAGAAGTATCATAGAGCTGCCTCCTCTGCTATTTTAAGCGCATTCACTACTGCCGCCGCTTTGTTTATACATTCCTGATATTCATTTTCAGGTACGGAGTCTGCAACGATTCCTGCACCGCTTCTGATAAATACCTTTCCGTTTTTCTTGTATGCAATTCGTATTGCAATACAAACGTCAAGATTCCCCGTAAAGTCAATATATCCGATTGCTCCGCCGTAAATTCCACGCTTATTGTTTTCAAGTTCACCAATTAGCTGGCAGGCTCTTATTTTGGGTGCACCCGAAAGCGTTCCGGCAGGAAGAACAGCACTTACTGCGTCAAGTGCGTCATTGTCCTCTCGTATCTCTCCTCGTACAGTTGAGCCGATGTGCATAACGTGGGAATAACGCTCTATACTGCGAAGATTTTCAACCTCAACCGTACCGAATTTGCAGATCTTGCCCAAATCGTTTCTGCCCAGATCCACAAGCATATTATGCTCTGCGAGTTCCTTTTCGTCAGCAAGCAGTTCAGCTTCAAGTGCTTTGTCCTCAGCCTCGGTTTTACCTCTCGGACGTGTTCCTGCAAGAGGAAAAGTGTGAAGAATACCGTTTTCCAGCTTTACAAGTGTTTCGGGAGATGCCCCTGCAACCTCCACATCAGTTCCCGAAAGATAGAACATATACGGTGACGGATTAAGTGTCCGAAGTACACGATATGTATTCAGCAAACTTCCCTCAAAGGGTGCGGAAAGGCTATTTGACAAAACGATTTGAAATATATCCCCCTCATAGATATGATACTTTGCTTTTTCAACCATATTGCAGAACTGTTCCTTATCAAAAAGCGGCTTTATCTCTCCTGATAAATGTCCGAACTCGATTTTCTTATCGCCTGTGCGGATAAGCTCTATAAGCTTTTTTAGTTCATAAACGGCTTTGTTGTAGTTCGTTTCAATATCATCAAGGGACATATTCACAATGAGGATAATTTTCTGATTGACATTATCAAAGGCAATAACCTTATCAAATAGCATAAGGTCAACGTCCTTGAAATCTTCAGTATCATCCGTGTTGTTTCGTACAGTCGGCTCGGAATATCCGAGATAATCGTATGAAAAATAGCCGACAAGGCCGCCTGTAAAGGAGGGAAGATAATCGAATTTCGGACTTTTATATTCCGACATAAGCTGTCTGATATGTTCAGCAGGATTGTCTGATTTCAGCCTTACATCGCCGATTTTCATATCCTTGCCCTTGCAGGTGATCTCAAGCTTCGGGTCAAAACCGAGAAACGTGTAGCGTCCCCGCTTTTCATTTGCCGCTGCCGATTCAAGCATATAGCAATGGGACGATATGTTTTTCAGCCTCTGCATTGCCTCAATAGGCGTGCAGATATCCGAAAGTATTTCACAGCTGACAGGGAGAATACTGTATTTCCCACTTTCGCTTATTTTCTTTACAGTTTCTAATCTTGGTGAATAATTCATAAAACACCTCCATGTAAAACAAAAAGCTCCTCTGATCCTGTCAGAGGAGCTTTCGACGTGCACAAACAAAAACGCCCCTGACAGAATTATACAATAACTCTGTCAAGGACGAATAAATACACTTATCCGCGGTGCCACCTTGATTCACAGGAACGACCCTGTGCGCTTAGCAGAGTGCCATCACACTCCCGACATCTGACGTATGCCAACACGTCGCAGAATACTCTGTGCATTTGCAGTTTGCAGCTGCACATTTGACTGCGCCCTCAGCGGTCCATTTGACAACTTGTTTCTTACCTGACTCTCAGCACCACAGGCTCTCTGTAAAGGCATTATTGCCGTTATCTCCGCTTCAACGGTTTGTGAATATTCAATTTATTAGATTATATCACTATCGATTTACTTTGTCAATAGGTTTCTGAAGAATTCTTCTGATTTTATTTTATGCGGTTTGGTAAAAAATAGTGTATAATAGAAAATCTGCGCATTTGCTCCCTCGTCAGACAAAATGTAACAGAAAAAGGCAGGTTGGTTTTGCCGTCCTGCCTTGGAATATTATGTAGAAGTAGAAGTGCTTCCGAAGCCGCCTGTGCGGACAGCGTCGGCAGAGTCATCAAATGTGATCCCGTAGGGGATAAATATTCCCTGTGCAAAGGCTGACCCTTGTTCCATAGAAATCACCTTGCTTTCGTTGGATTCGTTTGTCAGCTTTATCTGAATGTGACCCTCATTGACAGCGTAAAAATAATCGCTGTCAATTATTCCTACAGTATTATTGAGCCTTAGTCTGTATTTGAAGCCAAGACCGCTTCTGGGACAGCACATAAGAAACCAGCCTTCCTCAATAAAAGACCTTATTCCTGTGGGAATGGTCACAGTTTCGTTTGGACTCAGTGTAACCGAAAAGGGAATGTAGAAATCGTATCCTGCCGAGCCTGATGTAGCCCGTGCAGGAAGCTTTATTTTGCTGTAAATTTCCGAAAGCTGATCTTCCGAATACGTTGGAAAGCATTTTGCAGCATCGGAAATAAACTGCTTTTCGGATATTTTTTCAAATCTTGCTATCCTGTTCATTCCGAGATCTCCTTTAACAAACAGTCAAATGTCTCCCTGTCGGCAAGACCTTTGGAAAATGCAGTTGCACTTCCTGCGGCTGTGCCCCATCTGAGAGCGGTATTATAATCCTTTGTTTTAATATAGCCTGCAAGGAAGCCTGCAAGCATCGAGTCGCCTGCACCTACCGAGTTTACCGCCGTTCCCTTCGGTGAACCGATATGATACACATTTGAATCCTCAGCAGCAAGAACAGCACCCATTTCAGCCATAGAAACTATTACATTTAAAGCTCCCATAACCCGAAGCTGTAATGCGCATGCTTCAGCCTTTTCTTTCGTGAAAACCTTGCAGCCGAATATTTCTCCTACCTCGTGATGATTTGGCTTTACAAGAAATGGCTTGTATTTCAGAAGCTTTGTAAGAAGCTCGCCCGAAGCGTCTGCGGCAATAAGAACACCGCTGCCATCAAGCCTTTTGCAGATAGTTTCGTAAATATCATTGGGAACTGATTTCGGCACACTTCCTGCAAGCACAAGAAAATCTCCGCTTTTAAGGCAGTCGATTTTTTTCAGAAGCCTGTCAACAGCATTGCCGTCAATGAAGGGACCCTGAGGATTTATCTCAGTTTCTTTTCCGTTATCCGTTTCAAAAAGCTTTACGCATATCCTTGTGAAGCCTTTGTCAAGACGAATAAAATCGCAGTCAATGCCCATACTTTTAACAGCGTCCTCAAGTGCCTGTCCCGTAAAGCCTGCGGTAAAGCCCAGAGCGGTGCTTGGAGTGTCCAGCGTTTTCAGAACGCTTGAAACGTTGATTCCCTTGCCGCCCCAGCATATCTCCTCCGAAGAAGTTCGGTTAACGCTGCCTGTCATAACCGAATCGAGACGCAGAACATAGTCAACAGCGGGGTTAAATGTAACAGTATATATCATATTTCGCTTTATCCTTTATTTAGCAGAGCCACGCATAATAATGCTGTGATTCAGAATTATAGTATCATTATTCTTGAAGGCGGAGTTATGCATATTATCAAGAAGCTTGTTTATAACAGTTCTTCCCATATCATAGCCGGGCTGTGAAACAGTAGTGATACCGGGGGTATACATTTCACTTAGAGAAATATTGTCAAAGCCGCATACCTGAAGTTCTGAGCCTACTGAAATGCCGTTTTTCAGCGCTTCCTTTATAACGCCTGCAGCAAGAAGGTCGGAGATACAGAAAATTGCCTCGGGAGGCTCGTCAAGGGACATAAAGTATTTCAGACCGTTTCTTCCGTCGGTGTAATCATAGGAGCATCTGAAAATGTATTTTTCATCAGAGGTTATGCCGTAATCGGCAAGTGCTCTTTTGTAGCCCAGTTCACGGTCTGCCGAAGAGGGTGCGTCAGTCACTCCGCTTGTGGTAATAAGACCGATCTTTCTCTTTCCTTTGTCAAGGAACATTTTAACAGCGTCATATGCCGCCTGTTCGTTGTTTATGGTTACAGTAAGCACCTTTGCGTCTGTTACCCTCTCACAGCATAATGCGATATTGTAACGCTTGTTCAGGTCGTTGAGAGCGTTTGCGTCAAGCTGTGTTCCAAGTAGCACAGCAGCGTCAACTGTTCTGTTAAAAAGCATTTCCAGAAGCCGCATTTCCGTGTCAAGATAGCTGTTGCTGGTACTGAGCAGAATATCGTAATTTGGAAAAGCTGCGTCCTGCATACCTTTTATGATGTCGCTGTAAACAGTATGCTCCGTAGAGGGTAATATCGCAAGGATATTGTTTGTTTCGCATTTGCGGAGATTTCTTCCAAGAAAATTGGGGCTGTAGCCCAGTTCCTTGATAACTTCATTTACAACAGCCGCAGTTTCATCGGATACAGCGGCGTTGTTATTAAGAACTCTTGAAACGGTAGCAACAGAAACACCTGCCGCTTTTGCCACGTCCTTTATGGTTACGCTCATATATTACCTGTCCTTTCTGTTTCAGTATGCTGTTAATTGTATTACTTTAAATTATTTTTTCGTCATCGGTAAGACTGCGGTGTTTTTCCTTATTCTTTTCATTTCTGCGTTCAGCCCGTTTGCAGGAGCGGTCATAGGAAAAATAGTCCGCAAAAACAGTCAGAAGCAGTAAAATCGTTACCGAAACCGCAGGATATATTCGTGATGTGAAAAGCTCAATGCTTGAGCGGGGGACATCTGAATTTGGAATACCGTTGAGCACAGCTATGGGATATATGTACAGCAATGTGCCTGCAATATTGAATATCAGTGAAATAAGATTTGCGGCAGCCTTTCTGAAGAAAGCGGCGGCAAGAGAAATGAGCAGGGAAGCTACTGAAATAATCAGGCATATTCCTATTGTTTCGTAGCTGTTCATATATAAAGCTATGCCGCCCAGAAGATTAAGGAAAAGACAGCATATTGCAAATGCGATACAGCTCAGCACAAGAGCCGCACTTCTTAATGTATCCATAAATATCAATTCTTTCCGTAAAATGTCAATGTGAATGAAAACGATTTATCCAAGAATCATTATAACACAAAAAAAAACAGAGTGCAACAATAAATTGTAAATTATGAAAAATTTTTATTGGTTTACAGATGTTTTTTATGCCTCTTTGCTAAAATCGACTTGTTTTTTTAAAGATTGGAGATAAAATTACAGAATATAAAACTCTTATATTTCTGCTCAGTCAGCAAATATTATTACTGTGACAAATTTTAAAAACAAGGATAAAATGCAGAAGCGGCGGCAGCTGCGGAGAGGAAGTCAATATGAATCTTATACTGAATTTTCTGAGAACTGCGGCGTGTACAGCTCTTGCCGCAGTTACGGCAGGAGTAATATACTACGACTGCGTTCTGCCTGATGACTATTATGTTGCACAGGGCGGAAGTCTTGAAATAAATGAATATGTAGAAGTGCGTTCTGAGGCTGTTATACCCGAAAACTACGGAATAAAAGTATCTGCGGAAAATTACAGGAAAGCTTCATCTACAGTTGGAGCATTGTCTGAAAGAACGGAGCAGCTCAGTCTTTTCGGCGTATTCCCCATAAAAAATGTAACTGTTACCGAGGTTGCGGAGCCTGTTGTTGTTCCCTGCGGCACGCCGTTCGGCATAAAGCTTATGACGGAGGGAGTGCTTGTGGTGGAGCTTACGGGTTTTGAAAGCGACGGCAGCGTTGAATCACCCGCAAGGCAGGCGGGTATCAGCGAGGGCGATGTTATTGTCAGCATTTCCGGAAAGCCTGTTTCCTCAAATAATGATGTCAGCAGGATAATCAGTGCAAGCAAGGGAAAAACGCTGGGAGTCGAGCTTGTAAGGGAAGGAGAAAACAGAATAGTTTTTCTCAGACCCGAATTGTCCGATGCTGATGATACCTATCACGCAGGTATGTGGGTGCGTGACAGCTCTGCAGGTATAGGGACCGTTACCTTCTATGACCCTTCAACAGGTATGTTTGCAGGACTTGGACACCCCGTATGCGATTCGGACACAGGGGAGCTTCTTACAATGTCAAGCGGTGAAGCGGCAGAGGTGCTTATCAGCGGAATAAAAAAGAGCAGCCCCGGAAACCCCGGAGAGCTTGTGGGAATGTTTGCGTCCGATAAGCCCAGCGGCAAACTTGTTCTCAACTGCGAAAACGGAATTTACGGATATATGGACAGCTGTCCCACTGTTCAGAGTGCTGTTCCTGTGGCTATGAAGCAGGAGATAAAGACAGGTCCTGCCGAGATTTACGCAACTGTAAACGGAATGACTGCCGAAAGATACAGCGTTGAGATAGAAAAAATCGACCTGAGATCAGGTGAGGACGGCAGAAATATGGTGGTAAGAGTTACAGATGAACGTCTGCTTGAAAAGGCAGGCGGTATAGTTCAGGGAATGAGCGGAAGCCCCATAATCCAGAACGGCAAGCTTGTGGGAGCGGTGACACACGTCTTTGTCCGTGACCCCGAAAGAGGCTATGCCATATTTGCCGATACAATGCTTGAACAGGCTGCTTGTGCGGCGCAATGACAAGGCTGTCCGACTGTGCACGGGTGCGGTCGGACAGCCTTGTTTTGGCGTTAACAAAATTTTAATATCATATTATGTTGATTTTTGCCAGAGGATGTAGTATAATTATTTTAGCTCTGCAAAAGTCACAGGAAAGAGGGAATTGATAAATGTCATCCTACTATGAGAGGAAAAAGAAAAAGGGGCTGAAATTCCGTATTTCTTTTGTGTTTCTCTTTGTGTTTGCAAGCTTTATCGGGTGCTTTGTTATGTATATGAAGGGCTCAGAGCCGCCTGTATCCGATAACAGGGGCGAGATAGTTTCCATTGAAGAAACTGCTCCCGTTGAGACCGAGCGTACCTCTACGGCTGATATAAATCCCATAGCAGAGAGTGTCAGGGCAGAGGACAGCTATCTGGATAATTGTATGTTTGCGGGAGATTCTCTTATTGTAGGGCTTGGCTCATACGGCATAATTCCCGAGGACAGGATAGCCGCAAATATCGGAATGAGCGTAATGAGCATAAATAATACGCCTCTTGTAAGTCCCGACGGTACTGAGATACTTGCCGCAGACAAGATAAATTCTGCTGCTCCCGAGAATCTTTATGTTCTTTTGGGGCTGAATCTTCTAGGCTCATATACCGATGAGCAGCTTCTTGCGGCATACGGTGACTTTATAGACAGCATAGACAGGGAAAAAACGGATATATACATCATTTCCGTTCCTCCCGTCACAGGAGAAAGAGAAACAAGGGAGGAAAATCCCGTTCTTAATTCGGATATTGACAGCTTCAATTCCGAATTGCTGAAATTTGCAAATAACCGCTGTGTGTATTACCTGGATCTGAATACGGCTCTCAAGGGAGCTGACGGCAGATTCCCCGAGGAATACGCAGAGGAGGACGGTATTCATTTCAAGAAATCCACCTACAGGATAATGCTTGATTATATCCTCACTCACGTTCACAGCGAAAAATAAAAAAGAAATATAACAGCGGCGTATTCCGTTTTGACGGAATACGCACCGCTGAACAGAAGGGAAGGAAACACGGTGAAGAAAGGATTTGCCGCAGTATGTGCGGTATTATGCGCAATGACCTTTGCCGCCTGCGGAAACGGAAATGAGGAAGTTCCCGAAGAAAAGGCGGCATATGTGGAGATAGAGGCTTCCGAAACATCGGCGGCAGAGGAACAGACTGTGCCCTGCTCTGCAATAACCGAGAAGCTGTTATCCTCTGTGGAGCTTTCATCAATGGCTGAGGTCGGTGCAGACCGTATCGGAATGTATCTCGACCTTACTATCCCCGAAAACTGCGATTTTTCTATGTACATATGCGGCTCGGGAGGCTTTGCCGATGAGATTTTTGTAATCAGAAGCACCCCTGAACTGTCCACTGAGGATATAAGGGCTGCTGCAGAGAAGCGTATCGAAACAAGAAAGACGGATTTCGAGGATTATAATCCCGATGAGGTCGAAAAGCTTGAAAATGCATATATTGCCGAAAGAAACGGCTATTTTATCTATGCAATAACAGGAGACAGCGCAGTATGCGGCTCGGTTTTTGATGAATTTGTGAAATAATTTGATGAGATGATAAATATTTACAAAAAATGCTTTACATCTCAGGCAAAATAGTGTAAAATGGATAATGATAATGGATTTGAGAAAGGAAGTATGTACAAATGTCCGATCAGATCAAATATAAGCGTGTTTTATTGAAGCTCTCAGGCGAGGCTCTCGCAGGAGATAAGAAAACAGGGCTTGACTACGGCGTTATTACCCCCATCTGCGCAAGCATCAAGAAGTGCGTTGACGCAGGGGTTGAAATGGGTATCGTTGTAGGCGGAGGAAATTTCTGGAGAGGCCGCTCCAGCGGTGCTATGGACAGAACCAGAGCAGACCATATCGGTATGCTTGCAACCACTATGAACGCTCTTGCCGTAGCTGACGTTCTCGAGTCCATGGGGCTTGATGTCCGTGTACAGACTGCTATCTCAATGCCTCAGGTGGCAGAGCCTTACATAAGAAATAAGGCTGTGAGACATTTTGAAAAGGGCAGAGTTGTGATTTTCGGCTGCGGAACAGGAAACCCCTTCTTCTCCACAGATACCGCTTCAACTCTGAGAGCAGCCGAGATAGAGGCTGATATAGTTCTCAAGGCAACAATGGTTGACGGCGTTTATGATAAAGACCCCAATAAGTATGACGACGCTGTTAAGTATGATAAGCTTACCTTCAATGAGATACTTGTGAAGAATCTTGCCGTTATGGACAGTACAGCGGCTTCCATGTGCAAGGATAACAACCTTCCTACCCTTGTGTTTGACCTCAGCCGCCCCGAGAATATCTATGACGCTTGTATGGGCAATCCCGTCGGAACTCTTGTTGTTCCCGATTAACATAACTATGATTAAATTGGCATAAAATTATCATCGGAAAGGAATTTTGAAAATGAACGAACAGATCAAAACAGCTCAGGAGAAAATGAACAAGTGTCTTGCGGCTCTCGAAAGGGAATTTTCTACAATCAGAGCTGGCAGAGCAAACCCCGCCATCCTCGATAAGGTGCAGGTTGACTATTACGGAACACCTACAGCTGTAAATGCTATGGCTGCTATCAGCGTATCAGAGGCAAGAGTTCTTGTTATCCAGCCCTGGGACGTTTCCGCTCTTAAAAATATTGAAAAGGCTATCCTTGCGTCCGATATCGGAATCACTCCCACAAACGACGGCAAGTGCCTGAGACTTTCTTTCCCTCAGCCCACTGAGGAGCGCAGAAAGGAGCTTGTAAAGCAGGTAAAGGCAACAGGCGAGGAAGCAAAGGTAACTATCAGAAATGCAAGACGTGACGCTCTTGATAAGCTTAAGGCTATGAAGAAAAACTCCGAGATCACAGAGGACGATATGAAGACTCTGGAAAAGGAGCTCCAGAAGGTAACAGACAAGGCTGTTGACGATGTTGACGCTGCTGCTGCCGAAAAGGAAAAGGAGATCATGACAGTCTGATTCGTCTGATTCAGATTAGTTCAGACAGTTATCGAGAGGGCGTGTAGTTATAGAGAACGTGGCAAAAGAAACCGCAGGTATCGTTCTTCCCCGTCACATAGGCTTTATTATGGACGGCAACGGACGATGGGCGGCAAAAAGAGGACTTCCGAGAAGTCTGGGGCATAAGGCAGGAGCAGAGGCGCTCAGAAAGGTTGTTGATGCCTGCCGCAGGCGTGGAATATCCTATGTTACCCTTTACGCTTTTTCCACTGAAAACTGGAAGCGTCCCGATGACGAAATACAGGCTCTTATGAAGCTTTTCAAGGAATATCTTGACGAAGCAAGGGGCTTTATGGGAAAGAATACAAGGATAATATTTCTTGGTGACAAATCACCCTTTCCCGAGGAGCTTCGCAGCAAAATGATCTCCCTTGAAAAGGATTCCGCTCACCATACAGCTATGACAGTTATGCTGGCTATGAATTACGGCGGCAGGGATGATATAGTTTATGCCGCAAAAAGGATTGCACAGCTTTATGCCGACAAAGACATAACAGCTGAGGATATAAACGAAAAGACTTTCGGCGGTCTTTTATATACAGGCTCGGCTCCCGATGCCGACCTTATCGTAAGGTCAAGCGGAGAACAGAGACTGTCCAATTTCCTGCTGTGGCAGTCTGCATATGCGGAGTTTTATTTTACAGATACGCTGTGGCCCGATTTTGACGAAAAAGAGCTTGAAAAGGCTCTTACGGTATATTCGGGGCGCAGCAGAAGATACGGAGGTGTATAACGGTGAAACAGCGATTACTTACATCATTCATAGGTATAGCTTTTGCTATAGCCGTTCTATTCCTTCATAAAACGATAGTATTCCCTCTTGTGGTGGCACTTATAGCAGTTATGTCGGTCATGGAGATACTTACCGTCTGCGGCTGCCGCAAATATCCTGTTCATTTCGGATTATGCCTGCTCTTTGCAGCTGTTATACCTATCCTGACATGGTTTACTCAGGTAGGGCTTATATGGAAGCTGTTTGCGGCTTCGCTTATAGTTTTCTTTATGTTCGCAGGCTATGTGGCAGACCACAAGAAGCTGCCCTTTGACAAGCTCTCTGTTATGGTAACGGTGACCTGTCTCATAACTCTTTCCATAACTTGCCTTGTATCTCTCAAGAATATGAGCGACATTCACGGCATATGTTATGTAATAATGGCTCTTATGGCGGCATGGGTTCCCGATGCAGGCGCATACTTTGTGGGAACTGCCTGCGGTAAGCATAAGCTATGCCCCGAAATATCTCCCAAAAAGACAATAGAGGGTGCTGTAGGCGGATTTATCATAACAGGTATTGTATTTGTTCTTTACGGAATGGGCTATAAATATGTAATGCACACTCTCTGGAATATTGATTTTGATGTTAACTATATTGCTCTCGGTCTGATAATGCCCATTGCGGCGGTTATCAGTATGATAGGCGATCTGTCTGCTTCGCTTTTAAAGCGAGAGAACAATATCAAGGATTTCGGAAAGCTTCTTCCAGGTCACGGAGGTATTGTTGACAGATTCGACAGCGTGTATTTTGTGCTTCCCTACGTTATGCTTGTGTTCAATGCTTTCGGACAGCAGATATTTATACATTCCGTAAGCTGATGAAATAATTTCGGTGCTGTTTGGCTCAGTAAAAATAAGGGCGGAGCAGCACCTTGTCTTTTTAAAGGACGGTTTTGATATGAAGATAAACTTGTTAGGCTCCGGCGGCTCTATAGGAACACAGACTGCCGATGTATGCAGACTGAGGGGAATAGAGATCCATTCAGCTGCATTAAAGAGCAATTATAAAAAACTTGCGGAACAGGCAAGAGAGTTTAAAATAAAGCGAGTATGCATATTTGATGAAAAATACTATAAGCCCCTTAAACAGGAGCTTTCTGGAACTGATACCGAGATCCTTACAGGAATAGACGGTCTGTGTGAGCTTGCAGCAGACAAAGAAGCGGATATCACCGTTAATTCCGTTGTGGGAATGGTAGGTCTGAAACCCACTCTTGCCGCCCTTGAAAACGGAATGAACGTTGCCCTTGCCAATAAGGAAACTCTTGTTGCAGGCGGCGATATAGTAATGAAGCTTGCGGCGCAGAAGGGTATCACCATTCTCCCCATAGACAGCGAGCACAGTGCGATTTTTCAGTGTCTTATGGGAGTCAGAGGCGATTGCGATAAGCAGCTGAAAGGAATAATCCTTACCGCTTCGGGAGGACCTTTTTTCGGAAAAAGTTATTCGGAGCTTGAAGATGTTACATTAGAGCAGGCGTTGTGCCATCCTAACTGGTCAATGGGCAAAAAAATCACAGTTGACAGCGCAACTCTTATGAATAAAGGGCTTGAGCTTATGGAAGCTTGTCACCTTTTTAACGTAAAGCCCTCGCAGGTTGAAATAGTTGTTCACAGGCAGAGCGTTATTCATTCGGCAGTAGTGCTGTCGGATAATGCGGTGATCGCACAGCTTGGTGTTCCCGATATGACCATACCAATTCAGCTTGCCCTGACCTATCCTCAGCGTATGCCCTCTCTTTCGGGAGAGCTTTCTCTTACTGATTACGGAACGCTTACCTTTGCTAAGCCTGATTACGAAACATTCATCTGTCTTTCTGCGGCTGTAAAGGCGGCAGAAACGGGAGGGACGGCAGGCAGTATAGTAAACGGCGCTAACGAAAGGGCTGTAGAGCTGTTTCTTGACGGTAAAATAGGATTCAATGACATAGGCAGGGGAGTCAGCGGAGCGCTGGAGAATATTACCGTTAAAAAGGCGGATTCTCTTGAAGCGGTGCTTTCAGCCGATGCCGAAGCAAGAGCATATATTGACAGCAGATTCTGCTGATACACGGAGGAGCTAATGGATACTTTTTTTTCTCTCATAGGTGCGGTACTGATTTTTTGCATAATTGTGGTAGTTCACGAATT
>JAGAJY010000312.1 GCA_017848125.1 Oscillospiraceae bacterium | reverse complement strand
ACGGAAAATCTACATAAAAACTACCTAAAACCGATACTATCCTATTATTGTTAAGTGGTGATATTAAATGAATAAGTCCGAAGCAAAGGAAAAACGCCGTCACAGCACGCCCCTGAAGCCCTACAGCTTCTACAGGTCAAGGATACCTGAATTTTTCCCCAACGTTCCTCTCCATTGGCATAACGAATTTGAGATAAACCTTATCCTTGAGGGCAGCGGAGCATTTGTCTGCGGAGCTGACAGATTTACAGCCGCCGCAGGGGATATAGTCATCATAACCCCCGATATGCTTCATTCCGTCTATCCCCTAAACAGCGGTATCCTTATCTATGACACTCTTGTGTTTGACTCCTCAATGATAGGCTCACACAGCAATGACCGAGGAACCG
The DNA here is from genome assembly GCA_017848125.1 of Oscillospiraceae bacterium. Classification (GTDB taxonomy): domain Bacteria; phylum Bacillota; class Clostridia; order Oscillospirales; family Ruminococcaceae; genus Huintestinicola. Next base: position 3,437 of record JAGAJY010000312.1, on the reverse strand, counting down.
ACGAATGTATAAGACCCCTTGTATCAGGCGAATCGGAGCTTATATCCCATATCACAAGTGAGCATATATATTACGGCGAAATTATGACCACGGCCGAAAATATCATATCCGCCGCAAAGGGTGATACCCCCGAGCTTGATATACTTATGAAAAGCGAGCTTCTGCGGCTCATATGGATTCTGCGAAAAAGCGGAGATGTTTATTCGGGGGATAAGCGAAGAAGTGAGTTTCTTCTTCCCATTCTGGAATACATCAACGAAAGCTATACCGAAAGCATAACCATAGCGGAGCTTGCACGGGCAGCCCGAATGAGCGAAAGCAGGTTTATGGCGGAGTTCAAGCGGCTTACAGGGATAAGCGCAATGGAATATGTTATTCAGCTGCGGCTGAGATATTCAATGGAGCTGCTGACGGGCACAGACAGAAAAATATCGGATATAGCCTTTGAATGTGGATTCCGAAACCTCTCAAATTTCAATAAGCAGTTCCGTTTAATGTGCGCAAGCTCTCCCAAGGAATACAGAAAGCACCACAGAGAACACATAACTGAATTGTAATTATTATAACACAAATGTTCCTAAAAGTCAATCGGCATTTTGACAGAAAATTTGTTCTATATATTATATATGCTGTATAAAAAAGCGTAATTATCCGAGTATCATTCACGGAATAATTACGCTTTAATAATTATGAATTACGAATTGCACGTTACGCATTACGAATTACGAATTACGAATTACGAATTACGCATTATTTTACCCCTTCTGTCATATCCATAAGCTCTCTTGCGGTTTCCTCCGTAGCAAAGAATGTGACCCTGTAGATTGTTTCTCCATAGCCGTAATAATCCGTTGCCGAGCGATCCGTCACACTTATTCTCACCGTGCACCTGTACGCCTCGGAATGAGTAGAACCGAACATCAGGCTGCTGAACAGTCCGTTTATGCGGTTCTGCTTCTGAGAAAGCCTTGAAACTGCCTCGGTGTAGTCCATTAACCTCTGCTTAGCTCCCTCTTTGGAAAGCTGCACCTCAAAATTCTCAGTATGAAGCTCCTCGTAACTGTAACGGTAAAAATAGCTGCTCAGGTCGGGTTTGTCTATATCCACCTTTATCTGAGAAATATATCCGAGATATTCGCTTTTTTCGGGAACTTTATTCATCTCACCGAAGCCGCCTGTCAGAAAGGCTATGTACATAACCAAAAGGAAAACAATGTAGTAGCCAACGAACAGTGCAGTCCATATTCCCACCTTTGCAAAGGAGAAATTCTTTCTTGAAACCACGATTCGCAGAATGATAATGCCCAGCCATGCAATGAACATCACCACAAAGCCGCCCTCCATCTGGAACAGCACAAAGAAAAGCGAGAGGATAAGCACAGCGATTATCTCAAAGAAAAGAGGAAATACAATAGGCTTGCCAACCGTCCTTGCGTCTCTTTTTCGGCAGATGAACAGTCCCGCAAAAATAACGCCGAAGGAAATAAGGCAGTTTATCAGAAGCAGTATAATATCCCGTCCCTTGTCAAGATCCACAGCCAGCGCCGAAAAAGTCCACAGGGAATAGATAAAAGGCTCTGATGAAGTGCTTACGTCCGCAAAGCTGTCCTTGATAAAGCCGTACATCACAGGCATAAATATAGAAAGGGCAATTATCATCATTACAGGCAGATACTTGCTTTCCGCCTTTGCGCCTATACAGCACTGGCATATGACCGTTACCGAAACGATAAACAGTGCCATAGCCGTAAACCACAGGATAACCTTCAGATTGAATGCCATTACTACCTCAGAATGATATAAACGGTCATAGTCCATACTGTCGTAATGATCGTATGAATAATGCGAGCCTGCGAACATGACCGACAGCAGAAACGCTGCTGCCGCCGAGAGCAGAAAGGGAATAAACCATATTCTGACAATGGTAAGCAGTCTTGAAATATATCTTTCCGTGCTGCTCAGAGGCATAGACATCTGAACGTCAGCCGTGGGAATATCGTGCATATCCTTGAAAACTGCCGTGCAGCAGGAAAACAGGGGAACAAGCGCCGCAAAATACATAAAAATAGCCAGTCCCGAGGGATTTACATCATCTCCTCTGGAAGAAGTGGCAAAGCCATAAATAACAGCCGCAAAGGACATCAGGATTATAGTGATGATACGGCTTTTCTTGTGAGAAATAAGCTCGGCAGTAGAGCCGTTATAAATTCGTTTGTATGAAATATTCATTCTGTGCATACTCCTTTCTCAAAAGCCGTCAGTCAAGATGTAAAGCGCCGTAGCCCTTTATATCCATTTCGTAGATGAAAATTTCCTCCAAGGTCAGAGGTATCTGCTCGCAAAGGTCGGCATTAAGAGAAGAAAGCTTTTTGTCAAGCTGTTCATCGTCCTTTACGATTATCTGAACCACCTTGCCCTCAGAGCTGTATTTTACCGCAGGAATTTCTGCCCCGCTTATCTCCTCCTGCGAAATGACTCTGCTAAGGCTTACAAGCTGGAGCTTTTTGAAACGGCTCTTTATCCTGCTTATCTCGTCAGCGAAGATGAGCTGACCGCTGTGAATGAGCATAGCCCTGTCGCACAGCTCGCCAATCTCACGGATATTGTGGGAGGAGATTATGAGCGTAGCGTTTCTGCTTCTTATCTCATCGAGTATCATATCCTTGATGACCGTTCTCATAGCAGGGTCAAGACCGTCAAATGCCTCGTCCAGCATAAGATATTTCGTATGGCAGGCAAGTCCGATAATAGCCACCGCCTGACGCTTCATACCCTTTGAAAAGGTTGACAGGGGACTGTTTTCAGGGAGCTTCAGTATTTTCAGCAGCTTGCTGTAGGTGTCGTAGCTGAATGTATCGTAATAATTTTTGTAATAGTTCATAAGAGCGGTCAGCGTGTATGACGTGTATTCAATGGTTTCGTCATTGACAAAGAATATATTTTTCTTTGCCTCGGGATTGTCATAGACCTCCATACCGTCGATCCTGATACTGCCCACATCTGTTTTGTAAACGCCGCACATCATACGCATAAGTGTGGATTTGCCTGCTCCGTTTGAGCCTAAGAAACCGTAAATACAGCCGTCGGGAATTATCAGCGAAACATTGTTAAGCGCCAGTGCTCTGTGCTCGAAACGCTCCTCTTTTCTGCCGAAGTTAAGGGGCGAAGCCGAATCGTTGTCAAACATCATAGTCGCATTTGATATTTCGATCATTTTTGGTTCAGTCCTTTCATACTAAGGTATAATGTATTGTTTGATTTCTTTATTTTATTAACATTTTATCACAATTTGCTTAATCTGTCAATGATATGCGGAATAAAAACGGAGGATATTGATGTTATAATACACTGAAAGGTGATTTAGCGCTTGCATAGTATCGTGAAATGTGATATAATATACACAGAAAGGGTGATTACTGTGGCGAGAGATGTTGTTT
>JAGAJY010000311.1 GCA_017848125.1 Oscillospiraceae bacterium | reverse complement strand
GGCTAAAGGAATATGCCAATATCGCACGAATACATAAAAATGAACTTTCAGAATATACAGCTTCTGATGATTTGTTCGACCTTGAATTAAAGACGATTGAAAACAATAACTTCTTGATATGTTCTGCAACACGAGTAGAATCAGGCTGTGTTGATGTTCAGAATGGAAACGGAAAGAGAATATATAAATCTAAAAGACGTAACTTATTACCTGCATTAGTTCTTGGATTTTTGGAATTCATATTTTTACCTGCACTAATTGTAACAGGAAATGTATCTTTTCGCTCCTTACTGATATTTGACTGCCTTGTTATTCCAGCATTTATATTTTTCAAATGCGATGAAAAGAAACATTCAATAAGGAAAAAGAGGTAATATATGCAAACGTATGTATGTAAATGCGGACGAACCTTTAATAAATCGTCTAAAGCAGAAACAACAGGATATGTACTTGATAACTATTCACCACAACACGAATGTTATGGTTGCCCTTATATCGTTAAGGAACGTGACTGGATAACAAAAGAAGTTACTAAAATTGAATGCCGAGCTACCCCTCAGATAACGTATCATTCACGTTGCAAAATCGGAACAGAAAGTAAAGACCACAAAGCCTGTTACCTTTTTTCTCTCGACCTTGTATTTGTGAAACGTGTTCTGAACTTTGTAAACAGCCTTGACGGAGCTGAACGACACGATCACACAATTCCTGATGAATGGAGAGCAGCAGACTTCGGACAGATAAACAGTTATGATTGTTTCGGACTTGGTATCTTCCCCTTATTCTTTCAGAAGAATAGAAAAGGTACAGAAGCACGGAGAGCCGTAAAAGAACGCTTTTTCTATCCTAACGGCTACCGTAAAGGCACAACCGAGGAAATTGAAAAAGGCATAATAATGCAGAGAATTGAAATTGCAAAAGAAAATGCGAGAAAGGAACAGAAAGAAATGGGAAAGATTGATTTCACAGCATTAAAGAACAATAAAAAAGCCGTTGAAGAAAGCGTACCCGATAACGTACCTACAGAGCTTGCAGAGAGCTATTCAAATGTGTGGGGCGGTACAGAGAAGATAACAGATATAGAGGTATCACGTTTAAAGCCTTATAAGGACGGAACACAGCCTTACAAGATAAATCCTGAGAAAGTTTCACAGATTGCCGCAAGTGCTACAGACATAGGGATTATAACCCCTCTGAGAGTGAGAGCTGTCGGCAATGTGTATGAAGTAATCTGCGGACACCACAGACTTGAAGCGGCTAAATCAATCGGACAGCTTACAGTTCCTTGTATCATTAAAGACTATTCCGATGATGAAGTATTCAGAATTCTTTCCGAAAGTAACATTCAGCGTGAAAAAACCTTACCGAGTGAATATGGAAAGATTTTTGCAAAGTATATGGAGCTTCGGAACGATGATGAAACTACAGCAAAGGAAATTGCAAAGAAGTTCAACGTATCAAAGAAAACAATGTATCGTTACCTTGATGTTACCAAGCTCATCAATGAGTTGCAGGAAATGACCGATACAGGAGTTATAAATTTCGGAGCAGTTGAATACATTGCAAAGCTTGATACAGACGTTCAGAACGCTTTATTTCAGGCTTTAAGCAAAGCAAAGGTAAAGTTGTCAGTTGCACTTGCAAAGCGTGTTAGAAGCCTTTGTGATAGCTCTGATGAGCTGATAGATGTTGAGGATATAGTTGATATACTGACCAATAAAGAAAAGCCAAATGAAGCTTGTACTTCCGATGAGCCAACAGAAGCAGAGAACATAGAATGTACGCCGACTGGCAAAGAAAATGATAACGACATTTATTCAGCCATTCGTGCAAGGTACAATATTGATTATTCTGATAATGAGATTGAAAAGCTTATTACAGAATTGTTTGATAAACACTTCAAGAGTGTGTCACCGTGACACACTCTGAGAAAACATAAAGGAGTTAATTGAAATGGATAGAACTAAACAGGATAAAGTAATGGACGCAATTATATATTCTGTTACTCACGGCGAGAAAAAAGCCAAAGATAGTATTCTTGCAAGAGACTATGATTTGCAGAAAACACAGTTTTGCAGAATATTCAAGAAGCTTTCAGAGGAAGGTATTTTGGAAAGAACAATATCCAATGTTTACATAGTCAAAGAAAACGCTGATATAAAGGCACAGGAAATGTACTTTCAGAAGATACTGGAGGAAATTCAGTTGATAAAATCACTTGCAAAATCCGCAAATATCTCTGCGGAGCTGTTAAAAGATGTTTTCAACAAGGAGATTTCAAAGTAAAGGAGACGAATATGTTAGGTAAAATTTTATCATTTCCCATAAGATTTATCTTATTTATGATTGTGGGATTGCTTGCAGGAATAATATTATTGCTTAATCGCACGGTCGGAATGGTCTGTGCGATTGCTTCGCATATAGTGAAATTTTTAGGTGTGCTTGTTTTTTCACTTCTTGAAATTGCTTGTCTTTTGACATTTGTTCCCGATATTATAAATAAAACCGCTGATAGACCAATTATCGAATATGTCATTTTTATGGCTTTAATACTTCTTGTTATAGCCTTATTCTACTATCTTCCCAATTTCATTGAAAAGCTGTATATATGGGCAGAGCTTGCAGGAACTTGGTTATGGGGAGCTGCTAAAGCTATTATGTTTTGGGACAAAAGCCACTTGTATGTAATATAAAGGAGAATGAAATATGTATAAGGAATTTGTAACTCCACAAGATGTATGTGATGCTCTTTGCCCATATAAAGTTGGTGACATCGTAACGTTATTATCGGATAAATCAACTGAAAAAGGTATGTATGAAGCAGGAACATCAATGATTATTAAAGAAATAGAGCTGAACAGCAACATAAAATGCCCTAAAGTGTTCAAAGAAGAATTGTCGGAATATACCGCCGCTGACAGATTATTTATGCTAACACTTGAATTGCCCAATACTACACCACTTGACGAGGACAATTCTTTGTGTTGCAATGCCGATAATGTAGTTATAGGTGAAATATCGAAACAGGACGTAATAGATATTTGCAAAGAAAGAAACAAACCTGACGGAACACTTATTATTGGTGTTATTGTGTGTATTGCACTCGTAGTCTGTGTTATCATTGCATTTGCAACATTAAATTCCACATTAGTAGCAATTTCGGTCATCGTTGGTTTAGTTATCACTAAAATTATTAATCTTTATGAAGACAAAGATAAATCTATAAGAAAAAAGAACAGATTTTTCTGAAAAAATGACTGCTATAAAAAACAAAGCCGTACATCGTCTGTACGGCTTTTCATTATATTCTATCTGAATAGATTGCATTTATCTGCTCATCCGTGAATCCAAGAGCTTTCATTCGTGATATTGTCTCAACACGTTCTTCTGCTTTAGCGTTCTTCAGAGCAGAAGCTTCATCGTGCAGAGCTTTCTCACGCAGACGAGCAATTTCTCTTATTTTAGTATCTTCGCTTATATCATAGATAATTCTTACTGCTTTTTGCATAATAGGAATTTCTGTCTGCTTAATCATTTCAAACTCCTCCTCACTATCAGCATTGATGAATTGTAACCATAATTCACGGCTATTGTTTGGATTTGGCTTTTTCCCGACTTTTTTCAGCTCAAAGAAGTGCATACTGAATTTATCGGAGAAAATCTCATCTGTTTCCTTTATCATTGCGGCAACTTCTGTGTGATAATCATCACCGCTGAACATATTGAAATTTATAATATTTATTGTTATAGTCTGTTTAAGTTCGCCGTAGTCCTCACCGCTTTTCAGCTCTGATGAGTAAAGCTTTGCCCAATAGAACAATGTCCTGTCACGGTAATCAGGTTCATTCTTCACCTGAATTTCTACATTTACAAGTCTGTTGTCTACTCTCAGGCTCAGATCCAGTCGGCTAAACTTACCCGAATAGGTTTCAGGCGGCAACTCCGTGTTGGTGATTTTTATTTCCTCTATGCTTTCCGAGGGAACATCGAGCATACTTGCCACAAATGAATGAAGCATATCGCTGTTTTCGGTAAATATTTTCTTGAATATAATATCAAGCTTTGCGGAAATTACATTTCGTGCCATTGGTTTTGCCCTCCTTTTCTTGTTAATAATATTATATCACGTTTTTGTTGGTTATGCAAGGGGTATAGAAATAATAAAGCCATACAAGTTATGTACGGCTTTATTATAAATATGAGTAAATTGATTACTTTTCTGCTGTATAAGAAGATGATTTAGCAGTAAGAATTTCGATACTGGATTCAATATTAAAATCATTGTCAAAGCTTATTCCGCTTGAAACCATATAGTCACTGATTTCTCCCTTAGAATCATAGCCTACATATTTAAGTAAAGTTCCTGTCAGTTTGTCAACATAGAAAGTAAACTTGTCTACACCAATTTTGCTACCATATTCTTCGTTGGTGTTTCCTGATAATACAACACATTCACGTCCCTCATATGTTGTTGAGCCTTCAATTTCCCACATATCAAGGTCAAGCAAGAAACCGAAAGCCATTTCTTGCGGGAAAAGACACATACTTGCATCGTGAATATTTGTAGGATTCGCACGATAACGATAGCACGGGATACCATCTTCATTAATTCTAAATCTATCTTTATTAGCGATTTCTGGAACCTCGGCACGAGTTATCGCAGAGTTAGTTGAGCTTGAATAGGTTTTGTGAATGTTGTTAGCTACTGTTGCAGAACCACCGTTGTAACACACTTCTCTGTCCGCTAAATAATCTGTGTTTTTCTCATTTGTAGCAGTTAATGTAGTTGTGTCTGATTGTAAAACAGCCTTGTTAATATCCGTTATCGAAACATTCTTTTGAATTGTATGTGAATATGCATTACTGTTTGTAATATCACTTTGAAAATCAACAACTATACTACTGCTTAAATCTTTTGGATTGGCATAAGCAATTGTTCCTGAAGCATAATTGTAATAGTCTATGCTATTTAACATCATATACAGAATATTTTGTTTTGACGGTTTTGAAACATTAATAGTTGATGTTTTCAAAATAAAATCCTCAGTAGATAAATTAATATCTTCTATTGCTACACATACATTTGAAGTTGTATCACATTCTATAGCTGTTTTTGCTTCGATTGCTGATGTATTGGAAGTGTTTTTCAAAAGGCTTACACCTAATACAGAGGTAAGTGTAGTTGCACTTAATGCAATTAACGCAATTGTCTTTTTCATATGAATGTTCCTCCTTAATATGATATAGTTACCTTAATTTGATCAGCACCAGTTGTTTGATTTGTATTTCCTGATGGTTTTATATATGCATATGACGAAAGGTGTCCACCAGTTTCACTTTTGAATGTTGCACTCATT
>JAGAJY010000310.1 GCA_017848125.1 Oscillospiraceae bacterium | reverse complement strand
TACCGAGCGAAAGCCCGAACGTCCTGCACATTTCAGATGCCTTGCAAATCTCAGCTGAACAAATCCGCTTTTTACGGTGTGGTATATTCCGCAGAGAAGAATGAGGGCTATGGTGAAACGCCCCCAGAGTATGCTGTTTATCAGTTCCATCAGTTTCTCCCCGATATGTTTTTTCGGTTATGGGGTTCTCTATAAACCTCCTTCTCGGCAAAGTTTCTATGACAGATACTAATCACCATTTGAATTATGGAGAAGAAATCGCCGCAAAAGCTTTGATATAAGGTTTTTGTGGCGAGAGATTCCCCTAATTCAATGAGTGATTAGTATTATCACATCTTCTTCGTTAACAAACCTTGTAAGACAGCAAGTATTACTGCGGTTTGTTGCCTTGAAGCTGTGCAATGTCATTGACGAAAATTTGCTCGAGTCCCGGTTTATAGATAACCCCTAAATTTATATGCGTGTTTTTTCGGGGATATTACGAGGGATTAGCAGATGGTTATTTTTCGTTGGCTTTAAGATAAAGCATATTTGAGATTATTATACTTGATTTCCAGCGGTTTGCGGAAACCTCGAATTCCTTGTAATCCGTCCACCATTGCCATGGCACGGTAAATGAGCCGTCGGGAAGCTGTGAGCTGCGTATGAATTCACACTCGTACTGTGCAAGCCTTTCATTATCGGCATAGAAAATGCTGTCCCTTGTGACTTTGAGAGCTGAGGGCTTTGTTACATATTCCGCAGCCCATTTTTCTGTATCGTGGCATATGGTATGCGTTACGTTTTCGCAGAGCTTTTCTTTAAACAAAGCCATATCGGCAATGCTGATGTCCGTTTCGGCAAGTGCGTTGTAAAGGGTGATGAAACAGCCTGTAACGTGCTGTTCGTCAAAGGGTACGGCGGAAACAAACCATTTTATCGCCTGCTCTGCAAGTTCGCAGGCTTTGCCGTAAAGCTCGGAGGAGCTGTCCGCAAAACGTATGATGAATGCGGCAAGTGCGGCTGTGGGGTTGTATTTATATTCGCCGCCGTCATTATACTCCCACCATATTGCGTGGGGATAATCGTTATTTGTAGGGACGGTATTTCGCCATTGATTTTGTTCATAGTCAAAATCCGCACCGCTTTCGAGATAGCGCAGAATGCCTGTTATCATAGGGTGACTTTTATCTGTCAGACCCACTTCGCTGATTATTTCCGCCGCCGCCCAGACTGCTATGGGTGTGGAATCGGGATTCAGAAAATCAGGCTCTATGCCGTGACCGAAGCCGCCGTCGGGATTCTGATAGAAGCTTAGTGCGTGAAGCACGTTTTCACGGCTGCCCTTTTCAAAATGATACTGCCAGCGTGCCAAGTCCAGAGGACGGGCATTGCGGTAAATAAACTGCCTTGCTTTTTCAAATGTGTTCATAAGTCACAACCTCCTTTTTTACAAGCATATCACCGATTGACGGAATTGTATTGTAAAAATCCGACATCATTGACTTTTCAATGCGTATGACAGGGCTTCTTTCGGAGTCATAAGATGGCGCTTTCTGAAATCATTGAGCAGATGAGCCTGATCGGTATAGCCGTATTTTTCAACTGCGTCAAGGATATTGAAGCTTGGGGAAAATATCATTTCCTGCCACAAAAGCTGATAGCGGAGCAGTGAGCAGAAGGATTTGGGAGAAACACCGATATGGCTGTCGAATATACGTTCAAGCTTTCTTTCCGAAAGGGCTGTATAGGCACAGATGTCGGATATTTTAGCTTTGCCGTCAGACTCCAGCATACAGTAAACGGCGTTCATAAGGTCGTTGTTTATACGCTCTGTGTGCAGTCTTTCAATAAGCAGCTTTTCGGCGGCGGCGGCTTTCCCTTTAAGGTCGGGAATGTTAAAGAGAACAGGTTCAAGCTGTGACCTGAGTCCGCCGAAAAATTCCTCGGAATCAGATGCGCTGTTTTTCTTTCCACGAAAATCGCAGTCGGAAAACAGAACGGCACTCCATGCGTAAAAGCGTATTGCAAATGTGGAGACTTTTCCGCTGTCAGAATCTGAGCCGCCTGTGAGATGGGAATGTTCGTCTATGGTGCAGAAAATACTGCCGCAGCGGTTTAGGGTGATGCTTGTTTCAAAGATTATGTCCATACAGGTGTCGGGTATGACTATACCGCTCTGTTTAGTCTCGGGGGCTTCGCTTTCGTCAAAAGGTTTGCCTGTTCCCCAGAAACAGCGTATATATGGCTTCAGAGCGCTGCATGGGGGAATCTCACGGTAGCTGTCGTTATCTGAAAAGGGGGAGGCGGTTATGGGGTGGTATATTTTGGTAATGCGGTTCATTTTCTCTCACCTCGGTATGCTTTTATTTTAGCATAGATGAGAGGGGATTTCAACAGGCTTCAAGTTTTTTTCTCAAAGCCCTTGCAAAACAATCCGAATTGTGGTATAATATAATTTAATATGGGTAAATGCTGTTTAATCGGGTGTTTGCCGTTATGAAGATACAGTAAAAAAGGACGGTCATTATCAATGAAAACATATGGTATTATCTGCGAATACAATCCCTTTCACAACGGGCATATCCATCAGATAGAGGAAACAAAGAAGCAGACAGGCGCTACTCACATTGTTGCTGTTATGAGCGGCAACTACGTTCAGAGAGGCGAGCCTGCTCTTATGGACAAGTTCAAGAGAGCTGAAATCGCTGTGAAGAACGGCGTTGATCTGGTTATCGAAATGCCTGTTCAGTACAGCCTTGCAAATGCTGAGCTTTTTGCACGCTGCGGCGTTCTTATGCTTGGCTCGCTCAGATGCGTTGAGGGTATTTCCTTCGGAAGCGAATGCGGAAGCGTTGAGCAGCTTATGCAGTGCGCTGACGCTGTGAAGGAGGTCTCCACTCCCGAAAATCTCAAGCCCCTTATGGAGCAGGGTATTCCTTTCCCCGAGGCTGTTCAGCAGCTTGTGGGCTACAAGTACGGTCCTCTGGTGGGCGACCTCCTCGGCTCTCCCAACAATATTCTTGCAGTTGAATATATCAAGAGCCTTAAAATTCTCGGTCTTATGGACAAGATAAAGCCCTTTACCGTAAAGCGTGAGGGGGCGGCTCACGATTCCGACGAGCACAGCGGAAATATTGCAAGCGGAAGCTATATTCGTCAGCTTATCGACGACGGTGAGGACTTCTCCGCATTTGTTCCCAAGGACACAGCCGACGCTGTTGCCGAATATGATGACAACGATCTGCTCTGCTGGTTTGAGAACTTCGAGAGAGTTCTCCTTTACCGTCTGAGAACAATGTCGCCTCAGGAGCTTGCTATGACCCCCGATGTAGGTCAGGGTCTTGAAAACAGAATATTCCAGGCTGCAAGAGTTGCTGTTTCTCTTGAAGACCTTCTTGAAAAGATAAAGGTTAAGCGCTATCCTATGTCCAGAATAAAGAGGATACTGCTCAATGCTCTGTTCGGCATCAAGACAGACGACCTGAAGGTGCCCCCCACCTTCGGCAGAATACTTGCCCTCAACGACAAGGGTGCAGAGATACTCAGAATGGCAGGCTCTATGCCCGAGGACAAGCTTTCCATTCCTTTCAGCTCCTCTCTCAAGGATTTCGTAGAGGCAGGAAAGCAGAACAAGAACGTTATGAGAGCTGTGGGAATGACTACGGTTTCCAGCGATATTTATACCCTCGGCTCAAGAAATATCCGTCCCAGCGGTATGGATTTCACAGGCAAGGTTCATTTTGAAAAGATAGAGGGCTTTGTTTCCGAGCTTCCCGAGGATCTTAAAACCACCGCTATGTCAGGCACAGCCGAGGAAGTCGAGAAGATGAGAGCGGAGAGAGCGGCAGAGAAGGCTGCCGAGTCTGCCGAGAACGCTTCGGAAAACGGTGCAGAGTCGGGTGAGAAGAACGATGACTAAGGAAAAGATCGCCCGTATCAACGAGCTTGCAAGAAAGTCCCGTGAGGAGGGGCTTACTGAGGAGGAAAAGCTTGAACAGGCAGAGCTTCGCAATGAATACCGCAGAGGTGTGGTTGCGAATCTCACCTCCCAGCTTGACAATATCGAGATAGTTGACGCTGATAAAAAATAAATTTGACTCTATTATGCTGTCGGAGAATATGCGATGTGCTTCGTCGCATATTCTCCGACAGTTTTTTGAAAGGACGTGCTTTATATGCCCGGATTTGATATATTCTCCGTGGAAACTCCCTGCTATGCGGTTGATGAACGGCTTATCGAGAAGAATATGAAGATACTCCGAAGCGTTTCGGAGAGGACAGGCTGCAAGGTACTGCTTGCTCAGAAGGCTTTTTCAATGTACAGCCTTTACCCCATGATGGCAAAGTATCTTGACGGAACTACCGCCAGCGGTCTGTATGAAGCAAGGCTGGGCTATGAGGAAATGGGGGACAGGGAGGTACACATTTTTTCCCCTGCCTATCGTCCCGACGAGTTTGAGGAGATAACCGAAATATGCGGACATATTGTATTCAACAGCTTTTCTCAGCTCAGACGCTTTGCGCCTTACCTTGACAGGGCGGCGGAAAAGGGGAGAAAAATTGAAGTGGGTATGAGAGTAAACCCCGAATATTCCGAAACGGAAACGGAGATCTATAACCCCTGTGCAGGCATTTCCCGTCTGGGTGTAAAGGCGGAGGATTTTGACGAGGAAATGCTTTCAAGGCTCAGCGGTCTGCATTTTCATACAATGTGCGAGCAGGACAGCGATGTGCTGGAAAGGACTATCCCTCACTTTGAAAAGCGTTTCGGAAAGTATATCCCGAAAATGAAATGGGTGAATTTCGGCGGAGGTCATCACGTTACCAGAGAGGGCTATGATATTGAAAGGCTTATCCGTGTTATAAGCTATGTGCAGGATAAGTACGGCGTACATGTCTATATCGAGCCGGGAGAGGCTTGCGCTCTTAATGCGGGCTGGCTTGTGGCTTCGGTGCTGGAGGTCTTTGAAAGCGGCGGCTATCGTCACGCAATTATCGACGCTTCGGCTGCCTGCCACATGCCCGATGTGCTGGAAATGCCATACCGTCCGAGGATAATCGGCTCGGGTGAGGGCGGCGAAAAGGAATATACCTATCGTATCGGTGCGGCGACCTGTCTGGCAGGAGACAGCATAGGTGAGTATTCCTTTGATAAGCCTCTGAATGTGGGCGACAGGCTTGTTTTCTGCGATATGGCTATCTATACGATGTGCAAGAACAATACCTTCAACGGTATCGGACTTCCCTCTATCTACCGCATTGACGGTGAGGGAAAGGCAAGGCTTCATAAGAAATTCGGCTATGAGGATTTCAAGGTCAGACTTTGATTCGGGGGTCATTTTATGATTTGCGTTATGGGCGATACTCACGGCGATTACAGCCGCTTTTCTCACAAGGCTTTAAAGCGTCTGAAAAAGGGTGACTATCTTATCATCTGCGGAGATTTCGGCTTTGTGTGGGACGGCTCGGAAAAGGAATGGGCGGTGCTTAAAAAAATCGGTGCAAAAAAATATACCACCCTTTTTCTCACGGGAGGTCACGACAATACAAGCCTTCTTGAACAGTACCCCGAATGTGAGCTGTTTGGCGGTCGGGGCAGGCATATATGCGGCAATCTGTATATGCTTTCCTCGGGGGAGGTTTTCAATGTTGACGGTGCTTCTGTTTTTGCTTTCGGAGGAGGTCAGTCTGCGGATTCGGCTGATGAGGCTGAGTCTGCCGCAGATGAGGAGCTTTTTGATGAAGCCTGCCTTGAAGCGGCGAGAAATCGTCTTGCGGAACACGGCGGACGTGTTGACTACATATTCACCCACGAGCCCCCCGGCTCAATTGCGGAGTTTCTTACAATGAACGATCCAAGACGGATAAATATGGGTCAGCTGAATATTTTCTTTGACAGGCTGAAGGAATCCGCAGAGTTTAAAATGTGGTTTTTCGGGAAGCTTCATAAAAATAAGTCGGTGCCGTCAAGGTATATGGCTGTTTTTGATGAGCCGTATTTTATTGAGTGATACAGAGGAAGTATGATGGATTACACAGTTAAAAACGGAGATATAATTCTTTCGGAGGAGCATTTTTCTCTTGATGACACTCTCGACTGCGGTCAGGCTTTTCGCTGGGAGGCTGTTCCTTCGGAGCATTACAGAACATACAAGGGCTTTTTTAAGGACAAGGCTCTGACAATTTCCGAAACAGAGCGTGACAAAGGCATATTTATTCTACACGGAATTTCCGAAAGAGATTTTCTTGATGTATGGT
>JAGAJY010000309.1 GCA_017848125.1 Oscillospiraceae bacterium | reverse complement strand
CTCCGAACTACAGCAGCATTACACACAAAGAAAAGCGCATTGAGGAGTTTTTTAAGGACGGTATGAGGGTTATTCCCAAGGCTCTCAAAGAAATGGGATATGATGTGCCTGTTTCAATACCAAGAAGATACCGCAGACATTTCGATATTATGAATGATGAGTAATACGCACCAATCGGCAGAGCTTATTCGCCTGCCGATTTTTCTTTTTTCTGTATTCCGATCACAATAACTATCTATAAAGCTATATAATAAGTAGCCTTTCATATATGCGAAACTCTTGACTTTCACATATGCGAAAGTCTGAATTTTAAGCCGTTTACAGGCGTAGTTGTAAATTTTGTATTAACAACAGGTCTGCATATACGGCAAAGCCCGGAACAGTTCACTTTACCGTATTCCAAGCTGATTAAAATGAGTTTTACATATCGTCAAGCAAAATATTCATTGCTTTTCTTTTCTGCTCATCGAGGACGTGGGCGTAGCGGCTCAGAGTTGTTGCTACATCTGCGTGTCCGAGAAGTACACTAAGCGTTTTGGGGTCAATTCCCTTTTCGATACCTCTGGTGGCGAAGGTGTGCCGCAGAGTGTGGAAGGTTGCTCCGCTGATTCCTGCTCTGTCGGTGAGCTTACCAAAGTATTTCTGCAAGCTTTTGGTTTCAACGGGCTTTCCACGGCGAACAGAAATAAAAAAATCCGCAGAGTTTACGTCCGCAGAGAAGGTATTGCTATATTTTTCCCTATAATCCAGAAGTCTTGCTTCCACCGCAGAATTGAACGGAATATACCGTATGCTTTTCCTGCTCTTGGGTGTTCCGATTACAATTTCTGTCTTTTTATCTGAATCTTCAAGCTTTTGAAGTCTGCTGACGGTTCTTCTGATGTATATTCTCTTTTCATCAAAGTCAATATCTCCCCATTGCAAGCCCACGACTTCGCCTATGCGCAGTCCTGTTGCAAGTGAGATCCATACTCCGCTTGCATAGCAGTCGTCAGAACGGCGTATTTCCTCCATAAGCTGAGTCTGCTCTCTGAGCGTAAGCACTCGCATTTCGGGAGATACCATCTGCGGCAGTTCGACGCTTTCCGTAAAATTGCGGCGAAGCAGCTCCAGATCCACCGCCTTGCTCAGAGCTTTATGAAGCATAAGCTTCATATTATGCAAGGTTTTAGCCGAAAGTCCTCCCCCTTTTTTATTTCCGCTGTCGTATTCCGAATTAAAAAAGGTCTGCAAAATGTCTGTATTAAGCTCTGAGAGCTTGCAAGAGCCGACTTTGGGGCTTATGTGATTATTTATATACCCACGATAGGAAATCGCCGTAGAACGCTTCACAGTTCGTCTTGCGTAATTCTCAAACCAATATTCGAGCCAGTCACTCAGGGTCATATTTATATCAAGTATCATATCTCTTAACCTTTCCCTGTTCCGATGTAAGTAATATGCAGACTTTTACATTATATCACAATTTACGGATTCAGGCAAAAAAGCGGCAAGCTTTTCGCCTGCCGCTCTGATGAGCTGTTCCACATAAACAATTACATCATCATATTAAGCTGTGCTGTATTAACATAATTAAGAGCCGCTTCAAATCCTTGCCAAGTGAGAATACCGAGAACAGAGAAAAAAATTCTATCCTCCATTTTCGTTGTAACATTGATACCTACAGCGTCAAAACGCAGCAAGGCTATATTCATAAGTTTTTGCATTGTATCTTCTCTCATTTTTGTTATCCCCTTTCATCTAATTCTATATCCTGATTTCAGAATGACAGCACAGCCTTCTTTAAGCAATACATTCTCAGGCGTATCATCAGGAAATCTGTAGTAATTCAATTTCATCAGACCACCTACCGATTCATTGCATTGAAATATGCTTCACGTTCTGCCAAGCTTCGGTAACACCAAGCTGCTCAAATTCATCAATGAGCGTTGAGCATAACCTCACATATTCACTAAGGTTCTCTTTATCCCACAAACCACGATAGGGTAACGCCTTTACATTAAGCCAGCAATGACGGACAGTATCAACGTAGTTATCAGCGTGATTGCCCTCTAATCCGTTTATCTCCTGCTTCACCCTTCCGTCAGCATCAACATATTTTTCGTGAATACCCCAATAGCCTGTCTTGGGGTCTTTACAGATATAAAAAGTTGCATCTTCTACTTTAAGTGTCTGGATAAACATAACTCCCTCTTTTCTCCCCGTATTGCCGTTAGGTCAGCTCTGGTTTATTAAAAACATATCTTTGGTATATACTTATTATACCATACTTGTACAAGTATGTCAATGGTAATTACACACAAACTTGTACAAGTATTTTGTGAATAATAACACTTGTACAAGTACTGTGAATATGATATAATTAAGCAGAGGTGATTTATATGGGCACAAAAGCAACTGCACGCAAAAACGCTTGGTGTGCAAAAGCGTATGACCATTTAAGGGTCGTTGTTAAAAAAGGTCAAAAAGAATTGATACAAGCATACGCTCAAGAAAACGGAGAAAGTCTGAACGGATATATAAACAGACTGATTTCCGAAGATATGGGCGAACGTTTTAACTTGGTCAAAGATGAAAAATAGTTTTCTTTTTCAGAAAAAAGAAAGACATATATATACTACTGATTCAGAATATATGACGGTTCAGGCAAGGAGCAGCTTACTTTTTCAGAATAACACAAAACGGCAGAGAAATTACCCTGCCGTTTTTTCTGTTACCTTGCCTTAATTTCCTGAATATCCTTTTCAAGAGAATCAATAGCCTTTGTTACAGATGATGCCCATTCTTTGATTTCGTCCAGACGTGACAGCAATGCTTCACAACTATTTTCTGAGCCCTTTTCGTCACCGTAATTCCCCACCGGGGAATTTTCGGCAACAGCTGTCGGTTCCGTTGCTTTCATCAATTCATTATTTTGCTCAATAAAAACACGCATTGTTTTTTCATCATACTTAAAAGGAATTACACTCTTAATATACTCAGGCATTTTCTTGCCTGCTTCAAACGCCTGTCGTTGTTCATATATCATCTCAGCTTTTTTTCTAATGTAAATTGTATTCTTACCGATAAACTTATATTGCTTAATAATCAGATTTTTGTATCCCTGACTTGTTTCATCATTTATATTATATGGAATGAGTTCGGTCATAGGCACGGGTATCATATTGCTTATCCTTAAAGTACCTTTCAACTCTGTCTTTTTGGTAAAATCATTCAATGCAGTTATTCTTATTATTGTTGGCGAATCCTTCTTTATTTTCAGTTCTCCGTTAATAAGCTCATAATCATTTTCTTTAGGTGACGAAAGCGGAATATAGTAATTTATATCGCCTATACTTAAAGCGATACCAAGATATTTTCTCGTTTTTTTGCGTTCTAATTCCTTATTATCATATATATGTATCAATTTTTCGTCTGCCCTCAAAAACCTGATATACTCATCTGACACACTGTATAATTTAAGCTTTTCCATAATTTCACCCAAATCTCAATGACATTAAAAAAATAAAGGCAGTTGCCTGCCTTTATTGTTACATATTCGCCATTCATAGGGCTGCGAAACACCCGATGTTACATATTCGCCATTCATAGGGCTGCGAAACACCCGATGTTACATATTCGCCATTCATAGGGCTGCGAAACACCCGATGTTAAAGAGAACAGCTCCGCCGTAGCAAAACCCCATCCCTTTAGTGACTGATTTTTTTGTTGTCCGCCAACTCGCCGTCCCACAAGTACGGCATCAATATCGGATTTTTTATCGTGTCAGCCCACGTTAGAGACTTATAGTCCTTCTACGATTATTATATACCATAATTTCAAAATTGTCAAGTGGAATTTAAAAGAGTTCTGAAAACAGCGAAAAATTTACCTTGACTTAATTTCTTGAATATCCTTTTCAAGAGAATCAATAGCCTTTGTTACAGATGATGCCCATTCTTTGATTTCGTCCAGACGTGACAGCAATGCTTCACAACTGTTTTCTGAGCCCTTTTCGTCACTGTAATTCCCCACCGGGGAATTTTCGGCAACATCTGCTTCCGTTTTTTCTTTTTTTCTGTCGTTCAGAAATGACTCACTTACATCTTTGTACCCGAATGAATCAACATAATGTGCTGATTTGCCGTTTTCATCATTAAGTACAACTATATCCGATACACTGAGAGAACGTCCCTTAAAGTCCTTCGGGTGGTCTATGTTGAACATAGTAAAAATGCCTTCAAGCTTGTTTTTAGACGGAATATCGTCAAGCTTGCCGCTATAGACCTTTTCATAATTTTTAGGGTCAATCTGCTGTCCGAATTTTTCAAGCTGTTCATAACTCAAAAAACGCAAGTCGTGATATTGTTCTCCACGGGGAATCTGATAGATTTCATAGTAGTTGTCTTTATCAACAGCAATCTCTGCCTGCTTCTGCTCCCGTATCCTGTCGGATTCCGTATTCAAAGCCTTTGCAAGCATATCTATCAGCCCTGAGTGAGCATTGACATAGCAGCACTCAGTAATCTTATTGCATTCTTTTTCAGAAAAACCTGACATTATTTTGTCTGCCCACGTTTTGTTATCACGAGAAATTCTTCCGTCATACTTTAAAGCTGATATCCTTGCCGCTATAACAAGCTCAGCTCTCTCAAAAGCATAATCCTTCAGAACATTGGAAAGTACTCCCTGTGTATCAAGTCTATTACCTTTATAATTATCAGATATTGCATTTTGGATAGCAGCTGCACACTTTCGGCTTTCGTTCAAGTCTGCGAAGTATTGTTCGGTTTCTCCGTTTTCTTTGGCTTCATCATAACTTTTAGAGTACAAAGGTAATACCTGTGGCTGTTGCTCCTTTGCTTCAAATTCTTCAACAGCATCATTACCAACTGCAACAAAATCATCAAAATTCAGGCAGGATAACACATTCTCGGTCATATCTTCAAGGCTGTCATAAGTTTCTGTCTTTATAACCTTGTCATTAAGAGTATAACTTACAGAAAAGTCAATAAGGTCTGCTGTAACGCTGAAATCATACTCGTTATCTTCACCAAGAGTAGTATATCCCAGAGGAACATTGTACATATCCTTGTAGGTATCATCAGAGGGTTCTGTTCCATACTCTTTTTCGAGGAAATCATCAATATACCCCTTTGCTTCATCAAGTCTGTTTTCCTTCCGAATCTCATCAAAAGAATATGATTCGGCAATGTCGTTGTTATATACCCTCATTTCCTGATTATCAACATTTACCTCAACTGCAAGTCCGTAATCTGACTGTGAGATTTCAGCAAAGGTTATACCGCTTATTCTGCTGCCATTATTGATGCAGTACAGAAACGGCTTTTCAGCTGATACACATTCTCTTTTCAGACGTTCAACTGTCATTTCATCGTTACGGAAAAACGCTGTTTCGCCGTACTGTTCAACCATAAACACAAACTGCTGTTTTGGAGCTTCTTCAAGCTGTTTTTTGGCTTCTGCTTCAACATTGGCGATAAACTCCTCATATGTAGGTATTTCACTTTCGTAGTAACCGCCCAAATGAGTGTAATCCTCAGCTGTGCAATCGTAAATATCATAATCCAACGCCCATTGTTCGCCAAGCTCACGAATGTTCAGTTCAAGCTGCAGTTCCTTATGTTTGGGATCAACAAACGAAAATGCATAATCTGTTCCGTAGCTATTATGATTCTTTACATCATCTACTAACGCATTATAATTTACCTCATCAAATTCTTTCCAGTTGATAGTGCTATCTTTAAGCTCCATCTGCTCCAGCTCTGCCTTTTCATTTGATTCAAGAGTATCAACAGACTTTTCGGATAGCCTGTCTTTTATTTCTCCAACCATACGAGATATATCATTTCTGTTGAAACGCTCAAATTCAATATTATTATCAATAAGCAATGATAATATCTCATTGTCTTTTTCAATGCTCTGTTCAAGGGTGTGAATGCGACCTTCCTGTTCAAAGGGAATAGAAGCATCTCTTTCCAGAAAGAAATTGAAATTATTATACTCGTTATACTGCGAAAGAACATCTGCTGTATATTCAGAGTTCTTTTCAGCAAGATATACGGCATTTAACATTAACGAGCAGTCTGTTACTGCTACTTCAACATTTCCTGCAATTATATCAAGGCGGTCACGCTGTTTTGAAAGAATTTCTTTTTGACTTTCCATACTTCCGTCAAGCTTATCAAAAGCTTTGGCATATACAAGCTCTTTGGCAACCTCCGAAACATATTCGGCGTTAATGCCTTGTTTCTTTAATTCAGCAACAAGCTGTAAAGCTGTTGTTGATTTTCCGATGCCGGGTCCGCCGTAAATATTTACAACCAATGCTTTTTTTGCAGTTTCCTTTACACTATTAGGAATTACATCTTTTTCAGCACGTTCTTTTTCGACTTTAACAACATCAGCTATAGTCATTCCGATAGCTTCTGTACGATTATCATAGTCATTTTTCAGCCATTCACTATATAATACTGACAAAGGCGAGCCTGTCTGAATCAGCATATCAACTGTATTTTCATCTGCTGACAGCTCAGATTCAATATAATCAAATATCTCCCTTTTTGTTACAAGTTCGTATGCATTAACCTTTGCTTTTTCCGCTGTGTCAAGGCTGTATTCATAATCTTCAAGCTCTGTTCTTGCAAGCTCTACAAGTCGGTTTAATTTTGAATACCTTACTTCCGATAGTGTAGCATCATATTCACTCTCAGTCAGATAACTGTATGACATCAAAAACTCCTCCTTATTAAGATGATGAAAATCCCACATTTTTTCTTTATCGTCAATAAAGCTGCCTTCAAATACTGACGATCCATTTTCCCTATTCTTTATAGCTTCATTTGCCATTTTTCATTCTTCCTTTCAAATAAAACAATATTTATTGGCTTTCCTTATTCCCCACCGGGGAATTTTATCTTGCCCCCTATCCTGTTCTGATTCACGCTGCTGTGCGTGATTAAGTGTGCCATTATCTATAATCAGCTGTTTTCACAACCTCGTCAAGCACCCTTTCGAGAGCAACCTGATTTTCAGAAAAAGTATTTTCAGTTTTCCCGCAATTGGTATTGACAATGTTGCGGCTTTGGTGTATAATAACATCAGAGTCAAGATTGTTTAAGCCCTTGGATGATTGTAGTCCAAGCACACTGAACATCTCTTGGCTTCTTATTTTATCCCAAAACAAGATATTCTCTGCTGCGATAGCCCTGCTAATTAATTCAATAAAATTTTCTCGACCATATACGCTTGTAATAAATTTCTTGGCTTTCCTTATTCCCCACCGGGGAATTTTATCTTGCCCCCCTATTCTGTTCTGATTCACGCTGCTGTTCCTGATTAAGTATGCCATTATCTATAGCATCTTCAATCTTATCAGCTGTTTTCACAACCTCGTCAAGCACCCTTTCGAGAGCAACCTGATTTTCAGAAAAAGTATTTTCAGTTTTTCCGCAATTGGTATTGACAATATTGCGGCTTTGGTGTATAATAACATTAGAGTCAAGATTGTTTAAGCCCTTGGGGAATTGTAGTCCAAGCACACTGAACATCTCTTGGCTTTTTATTTTATCCCAAAACAAGATATTCTCTTCTGCGATAGCCCTGCTAATAAATTCAATAAAATTTTCTCGACCATATACGCTTGTAATAAAATTGCTTCTGATCTTATTACCCAATTGTCCCGTACCATTAGGCTTTATTGATACAATAACAGGACTACGTTCGGAATCATAATCCAATATTGCTATTACAATACTGTCTTTACGAGTAGATGATTCAATAAGCATTACAGGCTCTGCAATTTTTTCAGGCAGTTCCTTTATTTGCTCAACAGATAATCCGTGTTGGTGTAACTTAGAATTCTTTGGTAATATAGCTTTTTTCAAATTATTTTGCGTATATAACATAGGCAACTGCTCACAGCCAATATCAAGCAGTATCTGCGGCGTATCACACACCTTTAAATCGTTATATCGGTTTCCTTTGCCTGCAAGAACATCATCTACCTGTTCGGCAAAGGATTTTTCATCAGTTTTTGAACTTACCGAAGTTTCTTCATCAGAATCTCTGATACTTTCTGATGTAATCATACAGCATACAGCCTTTCTTTTTTATTCCCGGCAGAGAATCAAATCAGCTATTGACAAGCCTTACTTTTTCAGGTATAATAGCATTACAGTCAAGAATGTTTACGCCCTTGGACAATTGTAGCCCAAGCACACGGAATATCTCTTGACTTTTTTATTCCCCACCGGGGAATTTTATCTTGCCTGACCTCTTTCCTGCTCTGATTCACGCTGCTGTGCCTGATTAAGCACGCCACTATCAATAGCATCCTCAATCTTACCGGCTATTTCCACTACCTCGTCAAGCTTTTCTGAAAAAGGGATAGTTAAACTCCCTTCAATCTCACTTTTACTTTCCCTTGCGTTTCCCTTGCGGAGCTTTAAAAGGTCGTTGAAATCCTTGACCCCATATTCCACAAGCTCGTTATTGAGCTGATAATTGCTTTCATTTTTCCAGATAAAGCACCTTCCGCTTGTGCAGCCTTTTATGTCCTTATAGTCCTTGTAATCGTCCTCGGAAAGAAAAAGAGTTATTTTATTTCCGTTATTCTCCGCTTCAAGATATTCAATAGGCGGTTTCCTGTCATCCACGGTAAGCTTTACGCTCTGACCGCCGAAGGCTTTCTGCATCTGGTCATTAAGTATGCGGTTATTAAAGCTCTTTCCTGCTTTGTCATTATCAACACAGGATATAACCATATATCCCGAATTTATGTAATGCTCTGCAATAGTTGGCTTCAAGCCTTCCATTGCTACAAATTTCGCATTTTCTATCTCAGGGTGGAGCTGCACGAAGCTCATCATATCAATCGGCGCTTCAAAAAGATATACGGTATCGGGGTCTGCACCCTTGTTATATACATAACCGAAATCATTCACTGTACCGGTCATATTCTGTTTGAAACGCTTGTCCGACCTTGTACCTTGTAAGGAAGCACCGCAAGGTTCGCCGTTTTCGTCTATGTGCAGAAATACTATGTTGTGATTGTAGTATTCTTTTCCGCTGTCCTTGTTGGTATAGGTTGATGTTGTTTGATATAATATACCCTGTTTCACAAAATCGTTAATTAAATTTATATCCAGACCTCGTGTTCCTGTGAGGTAGCCGTATGCATATTTCGATTTCTCATCCATTGAGGGCGGTTCAAATACAGTCGGCTTTTCATCAGGTTCAGGAGGGATATATTCTTTCGGAATATATTCAGTTTTTGGCTTTTCAGGCGATTTCTTTGGCTCATAATTATCACGGTCATATTCTTCCGCAGGCTCTCCCACAAGAGTTTCCATTGCCTGTAGGAACGAAACACCCTCCATCTGCTGAACAAAGCTTATGCAGCCATAACCGCCCTTTTCCTGACTGTGATTGTAAAACGAGTTGTTCTCAGGTTTAACATATAAGCCGCCATATCCTGTAATGTGATATTCACGCCCTGCCTTTTTGCAATTATATCCGTGAGTCTGGGCATATTCGAGGATACTCATATTCTTTGCACGCTCAATCTGTTCTTCGCTGTATCTTTTTCCCATTTTTATATTTCCTTTCTGTCTTATTCCCCAATGGGGAATGGGACTTATTTATTTATTCATCTTTCCTGCGACTGCTCTGACTTATCAAGTACGCCATTATCAATAGCATCCTCAATCTTATCTGCTACATCTGCAATTTCATTAAGCTTATCTATAATGTTAAACTCCTTCTTAACAGCATCAACAAACGCTTTATCTTTCTTTCCGTCAACAGTTACAGTTGACTTATCCCCATCAAACTTCGCCGAGAACACAACACCCTGTTCCTGAGCTTTCTGTCCGATCGCATAAGCTGTTTTTGCATCAGTATTGATAAACGCTTTATTTTCAATATCTTTATATGCCTTACGGTTATAGAATGTAGGTTCACCATCTATATGTACCTTAAACTCCTTCTTAACAGCATCAACAAACGCCTTATCTTTCTTTCCGTCAACTACAACAGATGATTTATCGCCATCAAACTTTGAAGAAAACACAACGCCCTGTTCCTTAGCCTTCTGTCCGATTGCATAAGCCGTTTTTGCTGTGCAAGCAAGAAAAACCTTATTTTCAATCTTTCCATAAGAGTGCTTGTTAAAAAACTTTGCTGTATTTTCCTGTGCCTGCTGTGCATTATTCTGATTGTTCATTATTGTTTCCTCCAATATATTTGATTTATTTGTTTCAATTTCTTTGTGAGAATAATTAGTATTTTCCATAATCTTTCCTTTCTTTCCCATTCCCCAGTGGGGAATGGGAATTTTTCATTTTATAATCTTTCCTGCGACTGCTCTGACTTATCAAACACGCCATTATCAATAGCATTGTCAATAGTATCAGCAATATCGAGCATATCATCAAGCCTTGAAATTATTTCACCACGTTCACTTTGGTCAAGCTTTTCGTGGAAGTATTCTTTTGACACCTCCTTATAATCTTGACTATCAACATAATCAAATTCCTCAAGACATTTCTTTAAAGTTTCAAGGTCAGCAGGATTTGAACTGTTATATTCCTCATAAGCTCCAATAGAATCATCTCTGAAACTCGTCAATTCGATTGTCTTGCCTTCCACATCAAGCTTGAATGTCGCACCGCATACCATTACATCACCATTCATCTTGCTTTCTCTGGAAGCAAAAAACTCACCATTTCCAAGAGATTCAAACACAAACGGTTTTGTGTTGTTATCCGAAACAAAATATCGTATAAATTCATCATCCTTAACAATATCAGGATTTTCGACTTCGGGCAAAATAAATGATAACGTTTCGTAAATAGCAAGACACGCATTTTTTTCATTATCTGCCGCAAGAAGTTCAGCGTTTACAACTTCAAGTCTTGCAGTTTTTTCAACAAGCTCTGCTTCCTGTTCAAACGGTTTCTGCAATTCTTTTTCTGCTTCCGCAACATTTTGCTTTATCTCTGCAAGGTCATTTTTTGTAGAAATAATAAGCTTATCCAGATTGTTAATAACATTATCAAGCCTTACAATATTACCTTCAAATCTGGTACTATCAAAATTCAAGGGTGTAGTATAATATCTCTTTGCTCCTTCCAGTTCAAGCTTTATTTCCTTGCTGTATCTATCAATACTAAGTTCCATAGCAAATGCATTGACTTTCATTCCTCGATAATTGCCAACCTCAATTGTTCTGCCTGAATGAAGTTCCGTCATATTCTTATCAAGCAATTCAACAAGGGTTTTACCGGCTGCTGTTCGGTCTGCATATTCCTGTCCTCCTATAGTAATAGGATATACTTCTCTTTCTTCATCACCTACCCTTACCTTAACTTTATTTGTAGCATTTGTTGTAGCTTTATCCTGCTCATACAAATTGATAGCCTTTTCACAAATGCTTATTTGTCTTGGCGCATCTTTAAGCATATCTTGCAGTCTGTATCTTCCTGCATTAAAACTGCTCTTTAAATTGTTAAGCTTTGAAATATCCTTCATCAGCTCACCCTTTTCCTTCGCAAGAGGATTGCCCATTTCAACAACATATGAATAAACCCATCAAAAAAACACAAGCAGAAAACTGCTTTAAAAATTAAAATGAATATCAATTCCCGTTTCGTCCGTAATCATAATCTTATCAATCATAACCTTTGCAAGAGCGTT
>JAGAJY010000308.1 GCA_017848125.1 Oscillospiraceae bacterium | reverse complement strand
TTCTTCTCCGTTCTGCGTTTCATAGCTGTAAAAATCGTAGTCCTCGGACAACTCATCAAACAGATGATTGATAATCGACATCTTTGCGTAGTCTTTATCCTTGACAAGCCGTGCCAAAAACTCTGCGGCGCTGTCAGACAATCCCGTAAACTCGCACACAGTTTTCATTTTGCCTTTCAGTGCTGTCGTGTTCGTTCTGCCGATAAGGTAGTCGGCGTTCACATTCAGTGTGTCGGCTATTCGGGCGAGTATCTCAATATCGGGCATACGCTTGTCATTCTCATAGTAACCGAGCGTGCTTTTTGAAATTCCCACCATATCGGCGAACTGCTCAATCGTGTAGCCGTTCGATTTCCGCAGCTCTTTAAGCCGCTTGCCAAATACCTCAACACAGGTGTTTTTGCTCTCCATAGTGATAAAAAACCTCCTCGAAAATTGCGAAAAAGACTATATTTGTGGAATTACAAGAAATATACCACAAAAGCCTTGACGAGCTGAAACTGAAATGCTATAATCAATAACATCACCACAACAATCGCCTTTATCATTAGAATACCACGATAATGATGATTTGTCAAGTGGGATTTCAAAACTATTTTTATAACGGGAGGACGATATTATGATTAAGCACAACAACGACATTCGCACAAAAGCAAGGGAGACTGGGGTTTATCTCTACGAGATTGCCGAGAAGATGAATGTTTCAGAGCCGACCTTTAACCGTTGGCTTCGTAAGGAGCTGTCCGAGGAATTGAAACATAAAGTGCTTGCAGCTATCGAGCAGATAAAAGAGGAACACGAAGCAGAACAGGGCGGCGGAGAAAGTCCCTTGCAAAGCTGAAAGAAAAATTTTCTTTTCAGCTCTGCCGTTATTCAAGAGTTTGCTTTTTGAATGAGCTGTTTCATCAGCCTGCAAACAACAATGACGATTGCGGCAGTGATGAGGGGTTTTAGGGGAGTTTCTCCCCTAACGCAGTCCTATTTTGTTAATCTCTGATTGACAAAACAGGTAATGCGTTATACCTGTTCTGCGGCAGTTCCCAAATGAGTTAGAAACAACTGAAAAACATCATAAACAAACTTTAGAAGAAAGGACGAAAACCACTATGATAAACAAAAGAAATGACAAATGGACGGGAAGAAAATTCAAGGTTACGGTACACTTGCCCGATGTGGTGTCGGAGAGCGTCAGGCAGTCAAAAATTGACCGCTTGTATGATATTCTGAAAGCTGCCAATGCGAAAAACCGCAGTTCCGAAAATACAGGTAATGACGATGAAAATGACAGCAAATAACGAAAAACTGCTTGAAAAAACTCGCTGATTATGATATACTATCTGTGGATTGGCTCGTAATCGGCTTGACTTACAACAGGAGGTTAGATTATGAGCAAAACTACGGCAATATACGTTCGTCGCTCTGTAAGCGATGCGGACAAGGGTAACAACTCGCTCTCGATAGCAGCACAGCGTGAGGAATGTATCAGGTTTTTAGGCGAGGGGGCTGATTTCAGAATATACTGTGATGACGGAAAATCGGGCAGGGACATAGAACATCGCCCTGCTTTTCAAGAGATGATGACGGACGCACGAAACGGCGAAATATCACGAATTATCGTGAAGAAATACGACAGATTTTCCCGTAATATGCGTGAATATCTCAACATCACAGACACGCTCGACAAGCTGGGAGTGAGCGTTATTTCCCTGTCAGAGCCGTTCAACACCGAAACAAAAGAGGGGCGAATGATGAGGAATAACCTGCTCAATTTTGCGGAGTTTGAGCGTGAAACAATAGCGGCGAGAGTTGCGGACGCATACAACACAAAGGCTCGTGAAACAGGCTTCTATCAAGGCGGCAAGGTGTATTACGGCTATGTTCCCGAACGGCGCACAATAAACGGCAAAACAGGCTCGGTGCTTGTTCCGGGCGACAGGGCGCACGTTATTACAAAGGCGTTTGAGATTTACAAAGAGCCGACAACCTCTCTGAAAGATGTCTTGTCGTATTTCCGGCAGAACGGCATTGACATCTCGGTTGAAAGCAAAAACGGCAGGTCAAATATGGACAGGTCGCATATTTCACGGTTGCTTGAAAGTCCGCTTTATGTTCGTGCAGACGCAGAGGTTTATCGCTATTTTTCGTCTATGGGCGTAGAAATACTTGATGATATTGAGGCTTATGACGGAGTACACGGCTTGTTTTTGCACGGAAAACACCATTCGGGTGCGCCTGTTTATGTCAAGGTGGGCTATCACGAGGGACTTGTAGACGCACAAACGTGGCTCGCTGTGCAGGATAAAAAGGCGCATAACAAAAGAATACCGAACAACAGCAGCGCACTCCATTCGTGGCTTGTGGGACTGCTGAAATGCTCATACTGTGGGTACTCGATTTCCGTTGCATATAATTGGAACAAGGCTCATACAAAGCAATGGAGATACTTTTTTGACACGGGCTTTTATAGGGCAGACAGCTGTGTTAAGAGGACTTTGAAGCTGCGCCCCGATGAAGTTGAACAGGCGGTATTTGAAGCTATGAACGAGCGTATAAAAACGCTTGAAATAGCCAAGAAAAAGCGTTCAAAGCCCGATACGGAGGCGAACAGAATTAACGGCGAACTCGCCCGAATTGACGATGAAATCCGCAAGCTTATGGACAAACTCGCAAACGCAGATACGGTGCTGTTCGACTACATACAGGAACGCATAAACGCCCTGCACAAGCAGAAATCCGTGCTTGAACAGAAATTACACAAACAGCAGAGAAAGCACAAGGAAATCGACACAAAGCCGCTGTCCGAGCCGCTGAAACGCTGGTCGGAATTGTCGGTACACGAGAAGCACGAAATAGCTTTAACGATGATTGAGGTTGTGACGATTTCCGATGAAACGGGTATTGATATTAAATTTAGTATTTGAGTGTTGGTAAGGTGTGATTACGGGCGTACCTGTGGCAAAGACAATGCCTTTGCCGCCTGTTATCTCATCAAGATACTGACACTTCATATACAAGTCTGATGACTTCTGTGCTTCTGTCTGCTGTATTCCTGCGACATTACGCATTTTCGTATATAAATACAGATTTTTGAATGAGTGCGCTTCATCGACATACAGCTTATCAATGCCGAGCTGTTCAAAGGTTACTACATTATCCCTTTTAGGGCTTTCAATGAGCTTCTTTAAACGTGCTTCAAGGGATTTCTTGGTCTTTTCAAGCTGCTTTACGCTGAAATCGTTACTTCCCCTGTAATTGTGTGATTTAAGCTCCTTGATACCCTCAACTATTTCATTGATTTGATTTTTAATCATCCGTTCTTCACGTTCCGGGGAAATTGGGATTTTCTCAAGCTGTGAATGACCGATGATAACTGCATCGTAATCGCCTGTGGCAATTTTTGCACACAAACGCTTTCGATTTTTCGCTTCAAAGTCTTTCTTTGTAGCTACAAGAATATTTGCTGAAGGATACAGACGTAAGAATTCTGCGCCCATCTGCTCTGTCAGATGATTGGGAACTACGAACATAGATTTATTGCATAAACCGAGCCTTTTACTTTCCATTGCTGAAGCAACCATTTCAAAGGTCTTTCCTGCGCCTACTTGATGAGCAAGCAGAGTATTACCGCCATAAATCGTATGAGCTATTGCGTTCACTTGGTGCTCACGCAGCTGTATTTCCGGGGACATTCCCGAAAATGTAAGATGACTTCCGTCATACTCACGGGGGCGAGTGCTGTTAAATTTCTCATTGTACTGCTTTACAAGCGTTTCACGGCGTTCCGGGTCTTTGAATATCCAGTCCTTGAACGCTTCCTTGATAGCTTCCTGTTTCTGCTGTGCAAGAGTAGTTTCCTTTTGATTGAGTACGGATTTTGTAGTTCCGTCGGGATTATCGACTCTGTCATATACTCTTGCATCTCGGAGATTTAATGTATCTTCGATAATGCTATAAGCATTTTTACGGGATGTGCCGTAGGTCATATCGACCATTACGTTATTTCTGTCCTCACTCTTGCCCTTGATGTTCCATTCCGATGTGTATTTTGAAAAATTCACATCAATGTTGGATTGAACATAGACAGGTGTATGGAGCAGTTCAAACACAAATTGTTCAATATACTTGGGGTCAATCCACGTTGCACCCAGACGTACATCAATTTCGTGTGCTTGCAGTTCTGTTGGCATAACCTGTTCAAGCGCCTGTATATTAC
The DNA here is from genome assembly GCA_017848125.1 of Oscillospiraceae bacterium. Taxonomy (GTDB): domain Bacteria; phylum Bacillota; class Clostridia; order Oscillospirales; family Ruminococcaceae; genus Huintestinicola. The sequence continues at coordinate 32,401 of JAGAJY010000308.1, read as the reverse complement.
GGGAATAATCCAGTTCTGGGAAAGCTGCGGCTGCATTTTTGGCTATTGCGAGCTTCTCACGGATATTGCCAGACAGATATTCATCTGCCGTAACATATTTCGGCTGACTCATCAAGTCACTGTGCATAGGATTGAGGAAGATAACACCCTTGAGGTCGTTATACAGCTGTTCTTCTGTCTTGCCTGTGAGCTGCTGCATAAACGGCATATCAATTCCGGCTTTCTCACCGATTGAAACGGCGAGAGCTTCGGAAGCTGTATCAACACTTGTAACCTGTGTGCGCTGCTTGATAGTACGCTTTGTAAACATATCAGCTTTACGCTGAAGCTTACCGTCCTCATCAAGAATTTCAAGTGATGAAAGCAGATGATATGCGTTATCATCTCTGAACGCTCTTTCATTGGCTGTGCTGTTGATTAAGCCGTATTTCTTGCTGAAATCGTCATACAGCGTATTGAGCCGTGCCTGTTGCTCTCTTATCTCAAAATCGCTGTACTCGTTTAACTGATAATCAATGAGAGTGCGGACACAATCACGAAGCTCACACATTCCCTTTATACGGTCCTCTGTGGCTTTCGGTAAGTTCTGAAGGAACATAACACTGTTTTCACGATAATAAATCTTATCATCTACAACAGCGAAGGAATAGTTCTGAACATTCGGGTCTGCCGGGAGAGCTTCGGCGGTTTTGCCGTCCTCGATGTCGGGGGCTTCCATTTCCGGGATAATGCCTTGAATATTCTTAATAGCTTCTTTCAGCTGTTCCTTGAGGTCTGCACCCTCTGCGGCAACGCAAGCTGTTTCTTCGGCATTACCGTATAAGCTGAACTCTACACCCTGTTTCATTTCTCCGAGTATCATTTCCGGGTGTTCTTCAAAATACTTATTGACAGGTACTCCGTCCGCTGTCTTGCCGAGGTGTACCCATTCCGGCTCTATATCCACCATTTTGTCACGCTTCTGAAGGAATATAATATCAGAAGTAACCTCTGTTCCTGCATTATCCTTAAACGCAGTATTCGGTAAACGAATAGCGCCGACAAGCTCGGCTCTCTGTGCCAGATACTTACGGAACTGCGGATTTGCTTTGTCAAGCGTACCCTTTGAGGTTACAAACGCAACAACACCGCCTGCACGGACTTTATCAAGGCTCTTTGCGAAGAAATGGTCGTGAATATTAAGATTGAGCTTGTCATAACGCTTTTCAGACAGCTTATACTGTCCGAAGGGTACGTTTCCTATTGCAACATCAAAGAAATTATCGGGATATGCGGTCTTTTCAAAACCTGTTACTTGAATTTTGGCATTCTGATATAATTGCTTTGCAATTCTACCCGATATTTCGTCAAGCTCCACGCCGTAGAGCTTACTGTTTCTCATTTCTTCGGGCATAACTCCAAAGAAATTACCTACACCCATTGCAGGCTCAAGCACGTTGCCGCCCTTAAAGCCCATATTGGAAAGACCTTCGTAAATAGCGTTAATGACGGTAGGGGAAGTATAGTGTGCGTTGAGCGTAGAAGCTCTTGCACTTTCGTATTCATCTGGGGAGAGCAGAGTGTATAACTCCATAAATTCCTCTGACCAAGCGCTGTTATTCTCGTCAAACGCTTGTGACAGACCGCCCCAACCGACATACTTTGCAAGAACTTCCTGTTCTTCGGGAGTGGCAAGTCTTTTTTCAAATTCAAGCTCATTCAGCAACCTTATAGCGGCTACATTATTCTTGAATTTAGTTTTTGCGCCGCCTGTGCCTAACGCTTCATCGGTTATCGTGTAATTGTGCTTTTCTGCACTTGCTGTGCTGATTTCGGGAACATTGGAAATGTTCGGCGCAGAACGTACAGGCTCAAGGGGCTGAGCTTCTTCTGCAAGAGCAAAGCCCTTTTCGTAAAGCTCTGTTTCATAGATTACACGGAAGATAGGGTAAATGCTGTTGAGGTCACGAAGCTGATATTTCACATCATCTATGCTGTCGGATATTTCTGTTATTTCAAACAGACCGTCATCAAGCTCGATTTTATCACCGACCTTCAGCTGATATTCGTTATCGTCGATTTCCTCAGCTTCTTCATTCGCCAATGGCGAATTTTCTTTCTGTTCAAGATATTCACCGCTGATTACCAGACGTGCGACTTCATACGCTGTTGACAGCTCAGAGGGAGTTAATATGTCCTCAATATCAATATTGTTGTACATATTACCGAATTTATCCGGGAGAACTATCTTGTTCCAGTTACCACCGTCCGTATTGAAAAGGACACGGATTGTTTCTGTTGACGGCAACGGAACTAAGCCGTTATCAGCCAGACGTGCGATAAGCTCGTCTGTGGCTTCAATCTCAACTTTTGCAATACTACCTTTTTGGGGAATGACAAGAATATCTGCGTTTTCGATACGGTACATATCCTTTGTAATTTCGGGATATGTCTTTTCGGGTGCATTTACTGTGATTTCTTCCTCGGCCCGTGCTTTCTGAATATCACGATATTCATTTTCCATACGGTCAAGGAAGAAATTTGCTATTTCTGCGTATGTTACTTCGTGAACGGCATTGCCGTAGGTTGCAATAACGGTATTGTCTGTGTATTTCAGAATATAATCTTCAAGACTATAAGCTCCGTTGACACCGTGCAGAGCTTCTGTTCCTCGCTCGCCATCTTCTCCGATGAGAGCAGTTACAAATTCACGACTTATATCTTCGCCGTTTCTGTAACGTTCTGCAAGGCTGTATGCTTCGACTTCTTTAAGCCCAATACCATATGAAGATTTTTCACTTGGAGTGTACTTTTCGGTGTATCCATCTTCAAAGAAAATATATGAAAGACTTTCTACTTCGTCCCAAGACAGTACACCCTTTGTAATAAATTCCGTGCCACTCAATGCAAGGAATTCCTTTTCTTTGTCGGTAAGCTCTTTCTGAACATACTTGTCAGCATAGCTGTCAAGTAGTTCTATAACCTCATTTGCCATATCTTCAAACTCAGTTCCGTTTTCAACGTTGCATACTTCGTCAAGATATTCGTGCAGAACATCAAGGTTATTATCCCGGAGAGCTATCATTACATTCTGATATACGTTCTTGCCCTGTTGGAAGCTATCCCAATCATAATAATATGAATTGTTGGCAAAACGCATAAGGTCAAGGTGGAAAGGCTCTCCTTCTTCGTGAGGAGTGAATTCATAAGCGGAAGATATATCATCCATCTTTAAAGCGATTTCATCACGCTTTGCAAACACTTCTACATCTTCGGCAGCAGCCTTGAATGTCTGTTCGTTGTTGTCGATGATATAATCAATATCTACAAGAACAGAGTCCTTGTTATAAACCTCAAAACCACCGTCAGAAATCATTCCTGCGGCTGTTTCGCTGTCGATTTCGGTAATAGATGAACTGAACTCAATAATTTCTGCCGCACGTTCTTTTTCAATTTCATTGTGAATTGCTTGAAGCTCGTCACGCTCCCGGATAAGATTGTCCATATCACGCTGTGCTTCAAGTATCGGGACGTACTGCTGTAATGAAGAAAACTGTCGGAAAAAGTCTATAACACCGCCGTAACCGTCGCCTATATCCTGTCTTTCCGTTACGCTGTCACCATTGGGGAGATTGACTATAAACTTTGTTTTGTCATATCCTGCGTATTTATAGAAGCTTTCTTCGTCCTGTGCTTCCCAAGCTTCATAAGAGCCGTACTTTTCAAGACCTTCTTTTTTGCCGCCGTGTCGGATACTGTCGGCTTCTGCCATAATCCTGTCGAACTCTGCAACAGTATATGTCTTTCCTTCTTCAAAAACAGAGCTTTCGCTCCACTCGCAAGTGATTGTTACTGTTTTCTGCGGCATTGCTCCTTGACTTCTGAGGAATCTTTCGCAATACTCAACATCACTATCAAGGTGTGTGTCCGGATTGTCCACAACCTTTCTTGCACGGGAAATTTCCTTGTCAATTTCTTCTCTTGAGATATACTTATCCTCGTCGATGAGCCGTTCAACACGTTTTGCAACATCGCTCCAACTCATCTTTACTGAAGCAGTAGGATTTCCGTATTGACCTCTTTCATATATAAAGCCCTTGCTGTCATAGCTTGTATGACCACCCGAAACAGAGCTGCCGCCGATACCGTATTTATTCTTCAGATAATCAGCCTTTTCCTTGTCGGTATGCGGCTGCTTGAAGAACTCCGAAACGTCGTTTTTAAACCAAAAAGCTTTATTGGAAAGTACGATATCCTTTTCATCTTCTGTGATGAAAACATCGGGAGTGAAGTCATAGCCTTCCTTTGCCTTGAACTCTGTGCGTTCAAGCTGTAAATCCTTGAGGGATTGCAGCATAGCAGGAAGATTATGAAAATGGAAACGCAGCACATCTCTGTCAGCTTCATACTGCTTGATAAGGTCTGTCATTCCGTCAATCATTTCCTGCACAGGCTTTTCGCCTTGCAGAGCTTCGGCTATTTTAGATGTGCTTACATCAAAACCGCCTGTAAAGAAGTAGTCGGGAATAAAATATTCCACTTCTACATCTTGGTGCAGATACCACAACTTTTCGGATAATTCCTTTATGGAATTGGAATGAGCACGGTCAATAATGTCCTGCGAACAGTATTCACCACTTTGGAGAAGCTCGGAAATTCTTTCTGCTGCCTGTTCCCAAGATACTGATACACTTGTATTATTGTTTGCTTTATCACCAATGCCGATAACAAAACCATTATTGTTATACTGTATAGCATTTTTTGCTTGTTCCGTTTCATCGGCGCTGACATAGTTCAGACCTGTAGCGTTAGTTCCGAACTCCTTACGCAAAAAATCCGCCCTCTCAGGAACGGATTTATCAATCTGGAATTGTGAAACGATACGTTCAAGGCTGTTGTGTTCCTTTGAGCCTGTGCGCAGAAAATCGTCAATCATTTCTGATGTAACGGTTTGGGCTGTCATTCTTGTAGGAGAGGTCGGCTCCGGTAAGTCAATATCATCATCGAACAATGAGAGCTGTCGCTGCTCATCGTAACCGCCTGCGGCTTCTATTACAGGCTCGATGTCAAAATATTCGGGGGCTTCGATAAATTCGTGTCTGTCAATAAGACTTGCTGTAAGCTCCTGTACGGTATCCCAAGAGAGCTTAACATTGTTTTCGGGAGCGTTTTCCCATATTTCAAGACCGTCACCAAACTTCTTATATCCCACAGGTACGCCGTCAAGCTCAAATTCTACGGCTCTGTGACCGTATGCAGCTTTCATAAATTCTGCACGGCGGTTATTATCATCGCTTTCAAGGAATATCTCAAGGACTTCCTGTTTTGTGACATTCATTTCGTCATAGTGATTAATAATACCGAGGACAGTTTCTTCGGAAACAGGAAAGGCAGCACCGTCCGGTACTGCCTGTTCGTTATCGTTTATGCGTAAATCAGCTCGTTCTGAATTATTTCCTCCGCTGATTTCTGAATGTTGTTCATCAAGCCCACCCACTTCATCTGGTCGGCCGCTTTCAGTTCCTCCGTCACGCCTTCCGATTTCATCATTTCGGGAAGCATTATCGCTAACCGCTTCTGTGCTGTCCGCTCTATCTCTCTCAGATGAGGATACAGCGTTCCCTCCAGACACATCGCTTGATATATCGGATTGCGGTGTTCCTTCAGATATGTCAGCCGCATTTGTCCGAACTTGCCTATCGGCTGTTCCTCCGTTTCCGTCAGCTTGAGGTCGGGAAGATATGTCCCTGTTTCCTCGTCCAGAATGTAATTGATTCCGTTCTCCGTCATTGTCTTGGGTAATGCTGCTTCGCTCATTTTCAATGCTCCTTTCAGCTTTGATAACTCTTTCTATGCTTCTTAATGCAACCTCTGTAATATCGCTTACCGCCGTTCCGAGGATTGACATTGCGCTGATACTGTTGAACTCATACAGCTTTGCAAAATCATAATCATCGAAATACAAGTCAGGGTCATATCCGCAACGTGAGAGCATAGCGTATGCGATACTGTTTTCAAGGACTTCCGCAAAGTCTGTCCGGGCATTAAGCTCGTCCAGTTCTTCGAGGAAGGTGTTTTCTGCATATCCATTATACAGCATATCTGTATAATCGTCTGCGTATTCCTGTGCGAGCTCGTGAGCTTTTTCAAGAATAGCAGTATCAAGGTGTTCAGCGTTAGAGCCGAGAACATCAATAATCATCTGACGATTATTTTCTGTTGCTTCCCACAGATAAGGGTCTTTGGAACGTTCATCACGTCTGCCTGTCTGAGCTACGTCATATACATAACGCAGACGGGGGCGTTCTCCACTCCTATCGAGAAGGGCAATACCCTTGCTGCCACGCTTGATAAATCTGTTCATCTTGTTTTCATCGTTCCAGAAATCATACTCGGCACAAGCTGTTGCATTGGGATTCTGAGCGTGTATAAGCAGTTGGTCTTGAAACTCATACTTATACATCTGCGCCGCAGTTCGGAGGAACGATAAATAATATTCCTTATCTTGCCACAAGCTCTGGGAACTTTGTCGGGCAAGCTCTGTAAATTGGTCAAGTTTTGTCATTCAGCGCACTCCTTTATTCTTCGTCAATACTGAAATATTCAAGCTGTTCGTTAATGAGTGCTCTTACGCTTTCAACGAAAATTTCGCTGTTGTTGTAGTAGGAGAGCAATCTGTCCTCTATTTCGTCCTCTGTCTGTCCATTGTCTGCAAAGGAACAGATATCCGCAAGGAACATCATAGCTTTGTGTTCTGATGAATGAAGCCACGCTTCAGAATTTATATGACCTTCGTTATCTCTTGTATAGTTTACGTTTACTTCAATGACCTGTTCTTCAAGGTCGGGGAGAGCAAACACAAATGAGTTTACGGGGATAAGATTTATAGTAAGATTTTCTTCCATTTTTTATTCCTTTCTTATTGATTATAATGGCATAATATCAGCTTGAGTAAATTTATCATAATGATAATCATAAATTGTTTCATATTTACTTGAGAATCCTTCGTCGGCTGATTCTCCAACTCTTTCAGAACTCTTAAATATGTACTTCTCTAATTCGTCATCATATAATATCGTAAATTTAAGCTCAAGGGATGAAAGCTTTTCAGATATAATAACAACATATACATCGTTGTATTCTGAATCCACTTTGTGATAATTTGAGCCATCAAATTTACTGTGAAGATATATATTAAAATCGGCACTTATAACTTCATCGGAAGAATTCAGCCCTGCTTTTTCCTTGCTTTCAAGCAATATATCTTGCATTAAATTATAGGCTTTATTTGAAAATCCGTATCTTCCTACAGTATCCTTATCACTTGCGCAGATAGCTTCAAGCAAGCCTTTTGCAAGTTCTTCTCTTGTATCTGCTGTGATAAGCGAGTTATCTTCTTCCGTACTTTCTTCTGTAACTTCTTCTGTGGTGGAAGTAGTTACAAATGTTTCGTTCTCAGAAGAAAGACCACTTACATTCTGCTCTGTAACAGAGGATGAGCCTTCATCACTTGAACAACCTGTAAGAGTAAGTGCAGCCATTGTTAATGCTATAAGCATTGCAGTAATCTTTTTCATAATAGTGTCCTTTCTATTCGCCATTGGCGAACTAAAAAATATTTTATTTCCATCGGAAATTTAAACCTGTTCCAGATATTATAACAGATTTGAACTGTTATTTCAATATCCGTTGTCTTAATTATATCATATTGCCGTCAGTATGACAATATGTAATAACAAACAAATCTTAAATATATTTTTTGTTACAATTTATGATAAATCGTGATTACTTTTCTTTGGCTGATTGCGATTTTGCTCTTTTGGCTGCTTTGGACGGCTCTGTTCTTCATCCTTAACAGACTTAATAGTACCTATAACAGAAGATTTACGGCGCTCTTGCTGTTGTTGCTGTGCCTTCATTATAGCCGGAGGGGCTACAACTTGATTTCTTCCGTTTTCTTTTGCTTCGTATAAGCGCTCATCGGCACGCTTCAACGGCTTTGTTTCAAAATATTCCATAATATTATTTGTATTAAGCTGTTGCGGATGTTCAGTTACAATCTGAGCTACGCCCATACTTGCCGTAACCTGTACCGTTTTACCATCACCAATATCACAGGGAGTATTTTCAATGGTCTTACGCAAGCGTTCTGCAAGCTCATACGCTTCATTTGCATTCATATTTGCAATAACGACCATTTCTTCGCCGCCCCAACGGAATACACCATCAGAACTGCGTGTCTGTGTTTTCAATGCTTCTGCAACGGTCTGAAGAACTTTATCTCCTGCATCGTGTCCGTATGTATCGTTAAAGCTCTTAAATTTATCAATATCAATCATAATGGTTGATACAGATTTGCCTTCGTGTATCTGCGGCAGTACAACATTTTTCAAATGCTCCTGCGCTCCCTGTCTGTTGTGCAGATGAGTGAGCTTGTCAGTAATAGCCGCCTGTTTCAAGGCTTTGTTTTCAAGACCCATACGAAAGGCAGAGCCGATTTTGCCGTTTTCAAGATTGAACTTGTCAACATCGTCTTTATTAAATTCTGTATCCTTGTTCTTTGCGACGACTACACCTATAACTTCGCCTGTTTTGGCTTCGATAGGAATAACCGCTACATTCTTGACCTTATCGCTGTCCCTACCGTCACCGATTTCACCACCTGTATAGTTATTATCAATGAACACTTCGTTTTTAAGGAGTGCAGAGGATATAGGCGTATTTTCGGATATATCTGTATAAATACGCTCTCCGTTATCATCAACGGTAAACAGCTTATCTTCAAGTGCGTCATAGCTGTAAACATCACAGCTTTCGACTTCCATATCCGATTTACCCAAATCGGACATAATGCCGAGCGTTTCTTCCATAGATTTTGCGTTGTAAATCTGGTTGAAATGTGTTGTGAACATTTCCTGCTTCTCTGTCACGCTCTGGAGCTGCTGTGTTGTTTCATCAACCTTTTTTTCAAGGGTACTGATTTTATCAAGCAACTGCCCCACAAGGTCATTGTTCTTGCCGAGCTGGTCGGCAAGAGCTTTCATTAATTCTTCATTTGTCAATGGTATTTCCTCCTTGTTTTTTTCTGAATTTTGATTTTGGGTATTGACAATTTTCGGAAGTTGTGGTATACTTAAATAGAAGTCGATAAATGTGTTCTCCTTGAATGATTGGCATTCTATGGAACGAAGCATTGTATCGGCTTTTTCTCTTTCTATAAGGATTGCCGTTTTATGTTCAAGCGAAGATGTAATATAATTTGCAAGATTTCTTTTGCTGTAAGCACTTGTAACCTTGCAGACAGGCTTGAAGCCTTTCTTTGAATTAAGGGATATGGGGATAATGATATTATTACCGTCTTTCCCGATTGCATCGGTAATTACAACTATCGTTTGAGGATGACTTCCTCTCATTACAAGAACAGGATTTGCTATCAGTTCGGGAAGCTGCTTCATAATATCAATCGGTACATCGTGTCCTGTTGTATGACCTTTCATCTTTACCGAAGAAGGGTTGACACAATTCTGTAAGGTTTCCTGTGTCATTATTAACTCATTGCCCTGTGCGCCTTCAGCTTTTAGCCATTGGGGTATTTCGCCGAGAGATATTATGTCAGAAGATTTCAGAGAGCCATTTAAAAATTTATCAATCTGTGCAGAATATGACAGCGGAGCATTTTGCTCCGCTGTTTTCTTATCTAAGTCAGTATCCATTTATTTTACCTCTGCCTTTCATCACCACCGATATCAAGGCTGTGGCTCATGGGCGGCACAGAGTGACCGCCGCCAAGCTCCTTGAGAGCTGCCAAAACAGACGGTTTTTCCGTATCAGAGGGAAGATTATTTATAACACCATCAATGCTGTTATAATTGCCTTCTATAAGTTCCTCTGTTGTTTTAAGGTGATTTTCTTTGCTCTGGGTTGTTATAGACGGCGCACCCACGAGGAGTAAGTTAAGATCCTCTTTGAGCTGTTCGCTCTGGGTACCGCCGTTTCTTGCATAAAGCTGTAACACATCATCCTTTACATCATCGGGCAAAGCTTGAAGCTGTGAAATGGATACGCCTGTTAATGCTGAAATTTCAGCTAATGCAAGTTCCTGTTTCTCTTTGAAAACTTCGCTTTCGGATTTCTCCTGCGGCTTTTCCTGTTCAAGCTGTCTGTCACGTTCCAGTACAAGCTCCAAATCGGCAGTAGCTACCGTATATGTACCGCTATGATTTATAATATCGTTTCTGTCCGTGAGCAGCTGAAGCTTTCCATTTTCATCGGTAACAAAAACTGCACAATCATTATCATATACAGCAAGAGCAAGGCTTTTATCAGATATTACAGCTTGATTGCCTGTAACAATTACTCCTTCGGGTAAAGGATTTTCGTCTGTTTCAAGCTGTCTTTCGCCGTGTTCGGGTATTTTGGATTTTATAAGGCTCATTTATCGTTCCTTTCGGCGGATTTCCTGCACGGACAATCCGAAATGGTTTACTCTGAATACAGCTCATTAAAGCTGTATTCAGAAAATTCTTCATCACTCATATCGTTGAGCTTATTTGTTACACTCTCGCCAATGGCAAGCATATCTTTATCTTCGATATCGGGGAGAGTTTCAAATATTTTTGAAATCGTTGCTTCTCTTGTGTCAGCATACATAACACAGATAAAATTTATTTCTTCTACTGTAAAAGTCACGTCTGCGCTCATAGTTCTACTCCTTTTTCATTTGGTTTTGAATTTGATTGCTGCGGCGAGTTTTTTTTTATTTCTTCGATAGCACCGAGGACGGAAGGCTTCTTTTCAGCTTTAGCTTTTGTATTCGATTTTGCTTTAGCCTTTGTGGGCTTCTGGGTCTTGCGTTCATTTTCAATGGCTTTATGTAAATCCATAAGATTTACAGTTTCGCCACTTGCCATACGCTTTTCTACCTCGGCTACGCTTTCAATCTTATTTTCCTGCTGCGGAGCTTCTCTGTGTACTTCTCCGAAGTTTTCAAGCTCCTTAAAGCCGTAACTGTCAACATAGTGTGCTTGAAGTTCTTGTCCGATACGAACAACAACCACATCACTTACGGAAAGGGAACGTCCCATATAATCATCGGGGTGGTCATTATTGAACTGGTTATAAACGCTATTCAGAAAGCTCGGCACACTTAATTCTTCGGGGGACGGACCCTCAAAGGTATAAACAAGTGTGTATCTGTCCCTGTCGGGAACAAGACCCTTGCTTTCCAGATATTCGCTGTTCATAAAGCTTATATCTCGGTTTTCTGCGCCTTCGGTCAGCTGATATATTCCTGCTGTGACAGGAGCATTGCTATGATACAAAAATTCCTCACGCTTTGGCTGTTCGGCTTTCAGAGTTTCTACACGTTCAATGACAGGCATCATCTTTTCCCATTCAGCTCTTTCAATACCGAATAAGCCTTTATGCTCCTTGATTTCCGATAAATCTTCAATCAAGCCTTCGCTGTTATCCTCATACAGACGATATACCTCTGCGCCAAGTCCTGCAAGCTGTGTGGCTCTGTCGGCTTCCAGAGGAAGCATTTCATTTTCAGCAACAAATTTATAGCCGTATACTTCCATTTGTGCAATGGGTATCATATCCGGAAGTCTGCCTGTGTATTCGGGAGCTGCTTTAGTAGCAGAACTGGCAGCTTCAAATTCTGTTGTTGCCATATTTAAGGCGGCTTCTTTATCAGATAGATTACTTTCTGCCTTTTCTTTTTCAATATAAGCAGAGCGAAGATTATTTGTGAGCTTTTCTTTCAGCTCCGGGTCTGAAATCTCGCCGTTTTCGTCCTTGACTTCTTCGTACTCCCGTACTGCGGTATCAAGCTTATCTTCTGCTATAACGGCGGCTTTTTCAGCTTCATCATATTCCGCCATAGCTTCAACAACGGAAGCTCTCGTTTTCTTTACGATTTCTTCCGGGGACATCGTAAGCTGCTTATATAAATCCTTATCAGCCTTGCTGATAGTGAGCGTAGCTTTGTCACCCTCAATTCTGCCGCTGAACTGTACGCCGTTCTTTTCAAGAACTGCGGCAATTTCCTGTGCCTTTACAGCTGTAAGACGAACAAAGAATTTGTCGGGAATATCTGTATATTTTGTATTGCCAATAATATTGCTGTTTCTCTGTGTTTCTTTGCCCGGTACGGTTTTGCCTGTCAGCTCATTCACATAATTACAGAGCTGTAAGTAGTCCTTTTCGCTTACTGTAATAGTAGTGGATTTGCCTGTCTTTCTTCCGCTGTAAGGAATATTTGCACCATCAAGGTATTTTTCAACTGTCGGGAGCTGTGAAGTCTGAATTTTAAGATATGCCTTGTTTTCAATATCCTTGTAAGGAGTATTGCCGATGATGTTACTATTTCTTTGTGACTTAGCGTTATGCAAATCGACGGTTTCATCGCTTTGGCCAACGTTGTTCGTTTGTTCATTTTCACTAACCTCAACAGCTTTATCAACAGTACGTTCCTTTTCAAGTTCACGGAGCTTATCTTCAATCTGTGTGATAAGCTCGGAAGCTGAACTGCGGATAGTTTCAAGAGAGGATTTCAGTTCGGGAGTGTCTTTGCCAGACCCCCACGAAGCTACATAAGCGAAACTGTAATCAGATGTATCAATGCCGAAATGCTGACAAACGGTATATGCAATACTTTCAGCTTCAACTTCCTCAGTGCTTCTGTCCTTTGGAGGACTATCAATATCCGCTTTCTTCAAATCTCTGTCGTGAAGCTTTGCGTGTGCAATTTCGTGAATAGCAGTCTTTACCGTTTGGATTTCGGGCATACCCTGTTTTATGGTTATGTCCTTATCTTCTTGGTGATAAAAGCCTTTTGCAGAGCCGTCAATTTCTGCGAGCTTAATCGGAACAGGGGAAACTTCCTTGAGGACTCCGAAAAACTTTTCAAAATCCTCAACATTGCCTTGCAGCTCATCAACGCCGAGTGTCGGAAGTTCTTTTCCGCTTGTCTGACTTACATCAAACACGGAAACCACCTTAAACGCAGGAATTGTTACTTCGACTTCCTCCATAACAGGATTGCCGTCCTTATCAAGTATTGGCTTATCCGTATCCGGGTCTAATTTTTCCTGTTCCTTTTTAAGCTTATAAGGTGCAGGAGCAAAAATCTTGATACCCTTTTCACCCTTATTAACACTACGCTCAAAATCCTTTTTCCATTTATTGAAGCCTGCAACATAGGTCGCATCGGGCTTCTGGAGAGCAATTAACATCGTATTGTTAAAGCTGTAATTATGAAACTTCGACATAGTATTGAGATAATTTTTGAAATTGTCTCCCTCAAACAAGGCTTTTAAGCCTGCTTCGAGCCTGTCCGTAATTTCCTTGACTTTCTCCTGCGCTGACTGCGGAGCTTCGGGAATAGTCTGTTCTTTTGCCTGTTTTTCGCTCATATTAACCTACCTTTCTGTTCGTCATTGAGAAATTATTATATTTCAGCTTCGTTGGAACGAGCTTTTTTCTGTCCTTGTTCCGGGACATTTTTCTGCTCCTTACTCTGTTCAGCCTTGATATCCTTAATATCACCGAGGATAGACGACTTCTTATCAGATTTTTCAGAAATCTTTTCTACGGATTTATCCTTTGTCTGAACAGGCGGCTCAGTAGCCGTATCAACACAAGCTGCACAAAGTTCATCTGCGAAATCTTCCATAGACATTCTTTCGGGAGCTTCTTCCTGCGCCGCAATTTCTGTTTCTGCTGTTTTTATAACATCATCAACAACATTTTCGGGCTGCTCTGCAAATGGCTTTTCAAGTTTGCCGAGCTTTTCAATTTTTTCCGTAAGAGTATTCTTCTTTTCTGTCTGTGCTTTCAGCTTTGCCATTATATCGGGCTTATTCGGCGTTTCGATATCCATATACTTCTGTGTGAGCTTATCAATCTTAGCTTCGCACTTTTCAAGTTTAAGCTGTAAAGAACGCTGTGAAGCGTTATGCAGACCGTCAAGACCCTGTGTAAACTGCTGTTTGCGCTCTGTGCTGTCCAGAACGGTAAAGCTCTTTATGACCTTACTCATATTCTGATACTTATCGACCTTGCATTGTGCAACTTCGATTTTACGGTCATTCTTAGCCATTCTCCGCAAGTTTTTATCAATCTTCTGATTGTTCTTCGGAATTTTCTCGTCACGGATAACAGCAGCCTTCTTCGCTGTCATATTGGCAAGTGCCTGTAACGGCTTTGGAAGCTGTCTGTTCGGGAACAGGGCTTTCAGCATTGTACTTGTATTTTCAAGCTTTTCGGCTCTCGCTTCAAGTCGCTGTCCCTTATTCACAAGAAACTTATTTTTATTGTTAAGCTCTGTCTGCTTCGCATTCAGATTATTGAGCTTGTTTATCTGTATTTCCGACAATCCTTTCAGAATCGGAAGTGTATTCGACTGCTGTTCAAAAGCAGCCTTTGCGTGTGCAAGGCTGCTTTGAAGCTTTATTTCCTCAACTGCACGGCGGTCGTTGAGGATTTCGGGATTGAGTGCATTATCAGTAATGTGCTGATTTTTTTGAAGCTGTGCGAACAGCTCAGCCATTGTATCGTTCTCTTGCACATTATCCCTTACAACTTCCGCTTTCATTACAGTATAGGCAAAATCTATAAGCTGCTCCTTATCTATATTGAGAGAAAGTTCGTTGACAAGCTGCATAGGGAGCTTATCAACTACGCCCTGCGCCCAATTCATTAAATTATTGGTATTTAAAGGCATTTCAGACATTCTGTGTTTTATTTCTGAAGCTACAACAGCAGAAACACGGTCAAGTCCATATTCGGACACGACCTTATCCAGAAGTCCGATAGCGTTAAACTGTTCTTTCATCATAGACATTCCTGCTTGAATAGCTAAACTGCAAGCTACATTCAATGTTAAACTATCACGGAATTTATCAACCTCATTCAGCGATTGAGCTTCATTAAAGGTTTTTGTGTATAATTCGGGAATCTGCTGTGCCTGTTCTTTTGTCTGCTCTTTATGAGCAGCAATAGAAGCTTCAAGCTCTGTGAGCTGTAAATGCACTCCCTCAACAAACGGACTTGGATTTTCCTCAAGAGTATCAATCCAATCATACAGGAATTGAGTTTGACCGTTAATAATGCACTCTGTCAGATTTTCTTTAAGGGTTTTTGTATTATCCCAATCATAAAAATCAACGTTTTCAAGAAGTGTATCATCTTCTGCCGCCATTTCATTGAAAGCCTTGCAACCACTTTCAATGTTTAATTCTGCATTCTCATTTAACATAGCAAGGTTTGTATTAAGTGCGAAAAGTTTTACATCTAAAACTGTAGCTTCATACTCCGCTTCTGTGAGATAGCTGTATGATGATAAAAATTCCTCCTTTGAAAGTTCATCAAAATCACGCATTTTTTCTTCATCGTTAATAAAGCTGCCGTCAAAGACAGGTGTAGATATAGGTTTTTCTTCAAAATCCTTTGTAATCTTATCAATCGAAACGGTTGAAATCTGATAATTCTTGATAATATCATTGTTCATAATCTGGACAGTATCATTATCAAGGTCGAAATCAACGGACATAAACGGTTTATCCGACTGCTCTATTGTAGCAGCAGTAAAACCGTCAATAGGCTTTTCGCCCATATCCCTCAGAGCCATAAAAGGCTTTTCACTTTGCGCTGCTTCAATAAGCTGTGCAAGCGTGAACTGAGTGTTTATATACTGAGCGTGTGTATCATACTGATGTACTGAAAATATAAAGTCAGTATCTTCCTCTGGAACAGTTACTTGTTCTTCGTTCGGGAAACTTCCGAGTGTTTCTTTTTCAATGTCGGGCATTTTATATTTCCTTTCCATTCGCCATTGGCGAATTGCTATATTTCATTCTCATTAGAACGAGCCTTTTTACGTTCCAGTTTGGGAATATCTTGCTGTGCCTTGCTTTGTTCTGCCTTTATATCCTTTATATCATCGAGGACAGAACGCTTTTTCTTCGGCTTGTATTTTGCTGTTTTAAGCGCAGGCTTTTGGGCTTCAAGATAGTCCGTATAGGAACGCTTATCATTAAACAATACTTCTTTTATTGCTTTTTCTATGGCACATTTGATAAACCAAGTGGTTTTTACTCCCGATTGAGCAGCTGCTTCTTTAATTAAACTATGAATATTATCATTTTTTAAAAAGCGAGCAGAAACCATATCATAATGATTTCGGTTATACTCATTAAATTGCTGCTGTTTTTCCTTTGAATGTGGCATTTTTTCTCCTATCCATAAAGAAGCTCCCGACCAAAATCGGGAGCTTTATTGTTTACTTACCTTTGGTTTTCCATTGAAAGCTGTTGTATTCCTTGCCGTCCTTTGTGTAGCTGTGCGGCTCACATTCGGGAAGAACGGTAGTTTTTTTGTCATTTCTTGTGAAAGAGATTTCCTTGCCGTCAAGCAGCTTGATAAGCTGTGCTTCTGTAAGTTCTTTTCCGTAAACTTTTGCAAGATTCATTCCACATTTCCCTGTGCAATAAAACCCAAACTTGCCTTTTTTGACTTCGTTTCCGCAGTTCGGACACTTGCCGAGGACGGCGGCTTCTTTTCTCGTCTGGAAACCGCTGTTTTCTACCGTAGAGCCATAGGCAGATACAAGACCGCCTACATAACCGCCGATTTCGCCCATAAAAGCGGAAGCACTTTCTTTGCCCTTTTCAATGGATTGTAAGCGTGATTCCCAATCGGCTGTCATTTTCGGTGATTTAACCTCATCGGGAACAACCTTAATAAGATTGATACCCTTATCTGTGGGAATAAGCTGCTTTTTCTTACGCTCAACGTATTCGCCTTTGATGAGATTTTCAATTATTCCTGCTCTTGTGGCAGGAGTACCCAGACCTTTCTTTTCTACATCAGAGTCCTCAGAGTAGTCTTTATTTCCTGCTGTTTCCATTGCGGAGAGCAGCGTATCTTCTGTGTAGGGTTTCGGGGGACTTGTAAAATGTTCCGAAATACGAGGAACAACAGGCGAAATAACATCGCCTTCGGATAACGGCGGCAGAGCCTTTTCATTATCCTGTGTTTCCGTATCGTCTGTGTTTTCATTCTTGATTTTTGATTTTAAAAGCTGTTCCTGCTGCTTCCAACCGTTTTCAAGGATAACCTTGCCTTTGGCAGAAAACTCTGTGTCAGCACAAGAGAGCTTCACAGACGTAGCTTCATAGATATGCGGAGTTGATGAAGCAAGTATCATTCTTGCAGCTATAAGGAACAAAACATTTCTTTCGCCTGTCGGCAAACTGGAAATATCTTTCTTGCCAACTTCGGCTGTAATGAGTAAAGCGTGGTGGTCTGATACCTTGCTATTGTTTATAACAGGCTCAGCGTTTACGCTGTCAGAGGTTATTTCGGTAAACTCCTTTGCAATGCCTGTAACAGATATAAACGTATCACGCATATCATCTGTGATATACTGGCTGTCTGTTCTCGGATAGGTACACAGCTTTGCTTCATACAGGGATTGAACATAATCAAGAGTTTGCTGTGCCGTATATCCATAGTATCTGTTTGCTTCACGCTGAAGCGTAGTGAGGTCATACAGCTTAGGTGGATTTGCTGTTTTCTTTTCCGTCTTTACGCTTTTTACAGTTGCAGGAGAGCCGTCACACTCTGAAAGAAGTGTTCCTGCCTTGATTTCATCGTCAATTCTTTCCGATGAAGCGAAGTATGGATTATCTACTGTACCGATTTCAACGGTATAATATTTTTCTTTGACAAAGTTCTTGACCTTATAATCACGGTCAACGAGCATTGCAAGAGTAGGTGTCTGAACTCGACCTATAGTGAGCTTTGTGTCGTAGCGCAAGGTAAATAAACGTGAAGCGTTCATACCTACAAGCCAATCGGCTTTGGCACGGCACAAACCTGCTTCATAGAGATTGTCATAATCCTTACCATTCCGGAGATTGTCAAAACCGTCTTTAATAGCCACTTCTTCCATAGATGAAACCCAGAGCCTTTTAAATGGCTTTTTGCATTTTGCCACGTTATATACATAACGGAAAATACATTCACCCTCACGTCCTGCATCCGTTGCACAGATGATTTCGTCAACGGTATCGTCAGACATTAACTTTTTGAGCACATCAAATTGCTTTTTCGTAGCCTGTTTTACAACAAACTTAAAACTTTGCGGCATAATCGGGAGTGTGTCAAAACTCCACGTCTTGAATTTCTCATCGTATGCTTCGGGAGTTGCAAGACCTACTAAATGCCCTACACACCACGAAACTATATATCCATTACCTGTAACACAGCCATCGCCTTTCTTGGTTGCGCCAAGAACTTTGGCTATGGTCTGAGCCACAGAGGGTTTTTCTGCAATTACTAATTTATGTGAAGCCATAATATTATCCTTCCTTGAAATATCCTGTTTCTTCCCAAACTTTTTTATCGGGACAAATATAATAATTTGTACCACCAAGCCTAACTATCGTTCCGAATTTTAATGTATCATATTCTATTCCCAGAACTATAACATCTTCGGGAACGCTCAGAGCTGTTGCAATTTCTTCTATCGGAACATTGCGCCCTGTGAAATGTGGAATATTGCTCATAAAATCCTTTCCGAAGAAAAAAGCGGAGTATTTACACTCCGCTTTAACTTCAATTCGCCATTGGCGAATTACATATTGTCATCTTCATCGTATGCTTCTTCGGCAGGAGCTTCGGTATATTCTTCCTCGGCTTCTTCCTCGTAGTATTCTTCTTCCTCGTCCTCGTCATCTTCTTCATCGAAGCCAACATTTTTCTTCTTACCGGGTCCTACCTTGAAGTACCAACCGATACCGATAGCTACTACTGCACCTATACCAAGCACTATATAAAGAGTATTATTGCTGCCCTGTGTGGGTGCTTTTGTGTTTCCAGAATTGTTGTTTGTGTTGTTATTTTTATCTGCACCATTACCGCTGTTTTCTTCATCCGGGACATTTTCAGTATAATTGTAAGAGCCTGTAACGGCATTTGCACTATTAAGGATTTCCTTTTCCTGTGCGCTCAGATTCTCATCTTCTGTGTTAATCAGAGAAGCGAGGTCAACAATATCTACGGAATTAAGGAAATACACATTTTCGCCGTTTGCACCCTTATCAATGATTATATAGAAAATACTGCCGTCACGGGTAGCAACAGAGTACATTACCTTTTCACCGGAAGTAAACTTCTGTGTTTCGGTTGCATTACCGTTTTCATCTGCTTCCTTGTTGATAACATCCTCACCGATGAGAACGCCCGTACCTTGCGTATCAAGATTTACACCTTCATCAAGGTAGTCCATTACATAATTGTATAAATCATCATCTGCAAGCATACCGTCAGCATAGGGACTTTCAAGCAATTCCTTAATTTCTTCATCAACAGGAGGATAAATCGTTATGTTATTTAATAATGTTACATCATCAATAACGCCTGCTTCAAGCTGAATTATCATTGTATTTTGGGCATTTTTATATACAATTTCATTATTGATAATAATACCATCACCAAGTATGGCAACAAGCTCCTCTTTGGGCATTCCTGTTTTTATGCCACCATAATAAAGAACTTCAAAATCATCATAAGTAAAAAAGTCTGAGGAATGAATTCCAACAACCTTGTATGTGTCATATTCATTTTCGTCAAGGTCGGCTGTGGGAACAATTCTGCTATGTTCATCTACAACCTCAATAGATACTTTTGTACCGTTGAAAGATAATATATCTTCTTCATCGCTCTGGATTCCAAACATACCGCTATTGAAGTTTAAATGCTCTACATCTATGATTGTATTTCCCGCAGGAAACTGTTTTATACCTGTTGCAGATAACAGTTCTGACAAGGTAATATCAGATATGCTCACTTCAACACCGTTAATTGTAACAGACGAAATGTCTATGTCATCTGTTATATTAGAATCGGTCATAGGAACAAACACTGTACCGGTTGTAGTTGTTGTTTCAGCAGGAGCAACAGTTGCTTCAGATGCAACAGTTGTTTCAACTGGTGTGGTTGTAGTTGTGGTATTCTCTGTTATAACAGTAGAAATTGAAGTTGTTGTAACCTCAGTATCAGCTTCGGTTGTTGTTTCGGCAGGAGCTGCGCTTGCAGTAATGCCAAAGGAAGTAGCAAATACCGCAGTTGCAATAATAGCTGCACTTTTCTTTATAAAATTACGCATTGATAGCAATCTCCTTATCTGTGGTTTTATTAACGCCTATGTATTCGTTGATGATTATCGCAAGGTCAGTTGCGGTAATCTTGTTTTCTTTCAGCAGAGCAAGCATTTCAGAATGTTCTTCAGCCTGCTGTTCTGCTTTCAGTTTTGCTTTCTTTGCCTTATAAAAGGCAATTTTATCGTCACAGAATTTTATCTGTTCTGCGTAGTTGGTTTTTGCCATATAGACCTCCTTAATGAATTCTTGACTGCACCACATAAAACGGATTAATATATTCGCCAACTTCTGTGTCATAAGTTGTTAGCCTTAAAGAAGCTTCCACATCACCCCAATTTTCAATGAAAAAAGGCTCGTTATAAAACAGATGTGTGCCTTCTTCAACCTTGTCACCAACCTCTAAGGTTGTCATTCCGCTAATCTGGGGGGATGTTTCAGCCACGTCAGTTCTTGCTACGCCTTCGTAACGCACACTCAAATTATCTTCTTCATAATGTATAGTAACACTGGTATCCGTTTTCTCGGTGATAACGCCATAACCACCTGCTACTATTTGTATAGTTTCCATTACCCAAGGAAGGGTAAGATTTGTATCTACAGGACCGAGCTGAAGGAATCTGTAATCTTCAAGTGCATTAGGGTCACGTTGTTCTTCAGGAATGAGAGTATTTATATCTATAAATTCCGCAATTTCCCCAAAACAAATTACCTCATCATCCTCAGACCAATCCATCGGCTCACCTGTTGAAGGATAATACACAGGATAACTTACTACTTGTGTCAGTCCCAATGATTCTAAAAGCATTTCATAATGTTTTTGTCCTTCAGAAACACCATCTTTATCTTTTTCGCCAATGTTCTTAACTTGGTCTAAGATATATTCTTCGATGGTATAGGGGTCATCTCCGGTCTTGGGTTGGTGACGATAATACTTAATTTTTTTGATAACCTCCTCGTAGTGTTCAGTTTCTTCAGTTGAATGTGTATGCTTGCCTTCTTTAATTGTGCAAGATTCGTGGGTGTGTACATCAATCAATTGCTTTGAATTATGATAGTCCACATAGGGAGGGGTCACTTCTTTGAATTCATAGTATTTTTTGAAAAAATCACCGAATTCATCCTCGATAGAAGGCCACGGCTCATCTCTATATTTCACTGTGTAATATGCATAAATATACCTCATATCACAAGTAGGCACTATTGTATCGCCTGCGCCTAAATTCTTGATGACTTTGTAAACATTACCGGGTGGGCAGGTACCGTTTGCAACAGCGGCGGCGTGTTCTGCGGCAGCACGTCCCATTGCTTCTGCGGCGTTGGGACAACCAGAAGTATGCACAGGAAAACAAGCGGATAATATCAACTCCCATTCTGCGGTATCTTCACCATTTTGCTCATTAACTTTATCATTAAATTCCTGCTGCCATTCCCAAACAAGATTTTGATACTCCGTATTCAGTTCAATAAGTGTAGCTCTGTCGGTTGTATATGAAGCTACACCTATAACCGCACCCGTATCTGTATTACCACCAAGAAGTAAAATAGGCAACATCATTACAAGCAATATAATTACTACACCACCACCAATGCCGATTAAAGCAGGAAGCATTTTTTTCTTGACAAGTTCCTTTGCTTTAGCAGTCGCTTTTTCTTTAAGTGCTTTGGCTTTTTTCTTCAAGTTTTCCTTGAATTGCTTTGCATTTCTATTTTTTGCGGCGGCTTTTTTCATTGCTTTCTTGTCTTTCTTTTTGAGTTTAGGTTGTTCAGGTTTACTTTTTTCGACTTGAAGTTCATTGTGCGCCTTTTCCATTTTCATTTGCGCCTTTGACATTTTCCTATCGAATTTAAGTTTACTTTGCATAGCACGCTTCTGATTGGCTTTGCTAAGCTCAGACATACCAAATTGCAGACCTCTACCCATTGCTTGTGTTCCTACGTCATCGGAATTAGCAAGTTCCATTGCTGCCTTGTTACCAAGTGCGCCCATACCCATTTTTGAAGCGGATACCAGAAAATCATCCGGTTTTTTAGGCTTTTGCACCTTTTTACGGGATTTATCAATAACACGACGATATTTCGTCTGAGTTCTGCCCGTAGCTGTGTTAAATACCTTTTCCTTGACAAGTTTCGTGTGATAAACCTGTTTTGCAGCTTTGAATTCTTTTGCGGCAAGAACATCCGCTTTTGAAGCTTTTTGGAAGGACTTCATTTGTGGCTTTTCAAGATAATTACCTTTCTGCGCATTGTCAAAGACCTTTTTCCAAGCCCTTTTTTTATCAGCACGGGTTAATTTAATACCATTCTCTTTTGTGTATTTCTTAAAATCCCTATAATCGTGCTTTTCTTTTGCCATAACAGACTTCATCTCAAGCTTTTCGACTTTTGCTTTCATAAGCTCAGTTTTCTGCTCGAGTTTCAATCCTTTTTGTGCAACCATATACTGCCGTCTGTTTGATGACCATTTATGTATCATTTGTGCCGTAGAAACAGTTGCACTTGCAGCTCCCATAGTAGCCTTAAGACCTGTATTTTCTTGTGACGTTCTATACATCTGATTAGAAAGCTGCATTTTTAAAGCGCTTGCAGCTGCTATTGATACAGGTTGTGCAGTATGTTTAAAGGAATCTCCTGCTTTGATTACTGCATTTTCGGCGGCGAGGAGTGTTCTTTTGGTGTAGGGAACAGCATCCTTTAAAACTGTGGGAAGTGCCTTGTTTTGTAGGACAACCCTTCGTCTACCGGCATTAGTATTGATTGCCCCATTCGTGCCAATGGGGTTGTTATCATCTTTTTTTATAACAGGCACAACAAACCCTATATTTTCGGTTTTAATATGTGCATCAAGCTTGTGAAGCAATCCTCTGGGCTTGTCTTTTTCATATTGACTTTTTGAATCAAGGCGAAAATTGGCTGTGTTTTCGCCTGTTATACTGTCGTAACTGCCATACATAACAACAGTATATGATTTTAATGGTCTATCCTGCCTGTTTTCATAAGCCTGTGACTTCATTTCCAATCTGGATATAGAAGCCTTGTAGCGTTCGGTCTTACTTTCCCACTTGTCAAGTTTGTTTTGTAATTTTGTGTTACTGTCCACTCCGTTCACCTCGTTTCATCAAAAACAAACTTTTAGCTCTGTTCTTCAAGCTTTGTTGTCATTACGCTATACAACTTTGTATCCTTCGGGAAACGGTCGATGAACGGAAGAATTGTATCTCCAAAGAACAATAATCCTGCACCTTGTCCAGAGCTTGTAACATAGCTTAACTGATGTTCGGAAATACCGAGCTTCTGAGCGAGAATTTCTCTGTCACCTGCGGCTTGGCTTAACATATAGATAAAGTCAGAGTTATCGAAAATATTTTCGATTTCTTTTGAAGCCAGTAAATCCTTAACGTTCTGTGTTAATCCTGTCGGAATACCGCCCCACTTACGGAAACGCTTCCAAATTTCAACAGAATACGAAGCTGTCTGTTCTTCTTTGAGAAGTAAGTGGAATTCGTCAATATAGTAGCGTGTTGATTTGCGTTCAGCTCTGTTGATAGTAACTCTGTTCCATACTTGGTCTTGAACAATCAGCATAGCAAGTTTACGCAGATTTTTACCAACTTCTTTAATGTCGAAACATACAAGACGATTGGTAATATCAACGTTTGTACGATGATTGAACAGATTTAAAGAGCCTGTTACATATAACTCCAGAGAGTTTGCAACGTGCTGCGCATCGGGAGAATCAACCTTGCGTAAAGCATTATAAAAGTCCTCCAATATCGGCATATTTTCGGGAGTGGGATTTTTGAAATACTCGTCATAGACATTCTTTACACAACGGTCAATGACAGAGCGTTCAGTTGCAGATAAACCATACTTACCACCAACAATAAGTTCACACAGAGATAACAAAAAGTCTGATTTGAGAGTTACAGGGTCATCGTCATCGGAATATTCTGTGCTTATATCCATAGGATTGATGTATTGCGTTGAGTTCGGAGATATTTTTACAAGTTGTCCGTGCAGAGCATTTACAACCGGGTAGTATTCACCTTCAGGGTCACAAATGATAATATCGTCGTTTGTGGATAAGAAAGCGTTAGAGAATTCACGCTTTGCGGCAAATGATTTACCAGAGCCGGGAGTACCGAGAATAAGTCCATTAGGGTTTTTAAGCTGTTTTCTGTCAGCCATAATAAGGTTATCAGATAAAGCATTTAAACCGTAATAAAGCGCATCGCCTTCGGGGTTAAATAATTCCTGCGTGGTAAATGGAATAAATACTGCTGCTGCGGAAGTAGTAAGATTTCGGGTATTATCAATACCGTTGTAACCAAGCGGTACTGCCGACATAAGGGCATATTCCTGCTGCCAATCAAGAGGAATAATCTTACAGTTATGCTTCTGTGTAATGTTTTTTATCTGATTGGAAAGCAGTTCAAGCTTCTTCGTAGATTTTGCAAAACAGGTAATTGTGATTGTTGTTACGAAGAAACGCTCATTTCTGCTTTGTAAATCAGCTAAAATACGCTTGATTTCATCTGAGTATGTAACGAGGTCGGGAGGAAGAATGTCAATATCATATCCTGCTCTGGCTGCTTTTTTCTGTTCGTCAATTTTCATAGCTTCAACAGCTGTATTCTTAACCTTTACATACTTTATTGCAGACTGCTGGTCCCAAGAATGAAGATGAATATTTACAAAGATGTTTTCATCAATGTTCAGATAGTCTGTAAGCAT
This sequence comes from Oscillospiraceae bacterium, assembly GCA_017848125.1. GTDB lineage: Bacteria > Bacillota > Clostridia > Oscillospirales > Ruminococcaceae > Huintestinicola. The sequence continues at coordinate 7,520 of JAGAJY010000308.1, read as the reverse complement.
TCTATCCGAGATTTCAGTAGAAAGCAGCTCAACATAATCTGTTCTGCCGAAAATGTTACCCATCTGAAAAATATTCTTTTTTGCAAAATTAAATGAAGTCGGAGCAATAGCGTCTTTGGTGGATAATCCTGCGGCAGCTCTCATTTTCCAATCGAATGTAAATTTATCATTCGTATCTGGATTGAAGGCACGGTGCAAAATTTCAAGACGTTCAATGCCATCAAGTCCGTATGACATAACTCCCATACGCTTAAAGTTACTTATAATTTCACTCTCAAGATGATGAAGCTTGCTTCTTGCTGTTGATAGAGATTTTTCTGTAACACCAAAAGTAAGATATTTCAGACGAACAAGACCGTTATTACCTTTTTCAAGCTGAGTTTTCAGCATATCAACAAACTCACGACGAATATCATTGAAATCGTCATCCTGTTCTGTGATGTGAATATACTTTTTATAACGGTCAGCATCGTCAGCCACATTCATATATGTAAACTGAATATTCAGACTGTCATCAAAGTAATTGTGAAGATTGCAAAACTCTTGGAAAATAGACATTTTATCTTCGTTCTGAGCAAGCTGATAGTTGATATCGTGAAAACAGATTGTTTTGGTATAGTAGTCCTCAGTAACTTTACAAACACCATCCTTATACATCTCAATGTACGGAATGGTTTTCTGCGCTGAGTTTACACTTTTGTGTTTTTTCTCAATCGCCTGTATTTTTTTCTTTGTAGCCTTTATTTCAGCTTTGGAAAGCTCTTTATTTACGCTTGCGCTTTTTCGACTTTCCTGTGCCTTCAATGGCTTCGATGAGTTTGTCTTTGACACCTTTTTTATAGCCAATTCTCTTTACCTCTCTTTCAAGATATGCTTGTTCTTCCATAGCAACGTATATATTTTCCGTTTTATAGGGACGGATTTTTGGACGGATAAGATTAGCTTTAATCCATAACACAATAATCTTGTCACAAGTCAAACCGTTTTTTGAATACATACCAACAAATCCAAATGGCATTATACATAACATCAAGCCTGTAACAGCAGCAGATACATTATGCTCAATTAAAAGGAAAAAGGGAATAAGACCTATTCCTGCACCTAATCCAAAATATAATACCTGTCGTTTAGGAAGTCCAAATAAAAATTTTTCCTTAACTTTGTTAAGGTCACGGGGAATTTGAACGTAAGGCAATTATAAAACTCCTTTCCATATATTCAATTCGCCACTGGCGAATTGTTAATGTGCTCCAACGAGTGATTTTGCAAGACTTTGTGATTTAAACATAAGAAGTAACATACATACTCCAAATGCTACTATCTGGAACATCTGAGGTACAATTACTGCAAATTTAGGGTCTTCACCAATATTTCCTGCAAGTGAAACAACTAATGCTTTGAACAAACCTATACAAAGTAAGATGAAGAATGCCTGTAAAATAAATGAAAATATAATTTTCAAGTAATTTTTACCGCTTTCTCCAAACTCACGGTTTGTAATAGTAGCCATAGGAATAGGTGCAACGGCAAGGTGTAAGTAAATTTCACACATACGGCTGATTACAATAATGTAAATACACACATATACTACAAGACAGATTATCATAATTAAAAAGCTTGGAATAAGCATACCCAAAAGATTTGCTATGCCAAAGCCCTTTATACCCTCATAAAAGTTTGATACGGTATCTGCCCAAGTGCCAGAGCCTGTAGATACTAACGTGCTTGCAACTTTGTAATTAAGATTTGTAGTCAGCGTTGTACCCATATCAAAGAATGCGTTAACAATCGTTGATGAGTTGGATAAGAAATAAACACCAACCGCAGTTTTGAATAACCATCTTATAAAAATAGAAGTGTCAAAATCGTGAAAATTATTTTTATCAATAACCATTGTAATGAACTCATATATCACTATATATGTAAAGATTATAGTACCAATTGGTAAAATTACTGTATCTGCAACTCCATCAACCAATCGCCATAATCTTGAGCCTATTCCTCCATCACCGCCGTAATTTACCGGAGTGTAAGCCAATTCTGTTGTGGCATACGTCATACCGCCGTCCAATAATCCAAATGCACAGGACATAAACATTTGTACCATTGAAAAGAGCATTGTTCTTATCGCTTCATATATTCCGTCCAAAGGCCAACCCCAAGGGGTTTCGCCATCTGTGACTTCACCAAGCTCAAGCACCGAATCCTCTGCAAAAGCGGTTATGCTACACATTGACACCATAACCACAACAGTAAAGAAGATAACCATACATTTGCGAAAAATTCTTTTTCGTCTGGATTTCTTTTCTAATAACAAAGAAATTATCCTCCTTTCAACAAGTTATCGGGCAAAACAAAAGCTTTGCCCGATAATGTTTGTAAATGATTATGCTCCTGCACCTGTAAACATTGTGCTTAACTGAGGAACGAGTGTTAAGCCGATAAGGGCAATACCTACACCTGCCATAAGCTGTTTCATACCCTGTGACTTAGCGCCGGGGTTGTCGTTACCATAACCTTCAAGAAGGTTAATGACTCCCCATACAGCTACACCACCGCCGATAAGTACAACAACTGTTTTTAAGGTGTCAATCGCACCGGTAAAGAATGCAAAATCTCCACCGCCACCGCCTGCTGCTTCAGCAAAAACTGTAACAGCACACATTGATACCATTAATGCTGCTGTTAATACTGATGTAAGAATCTTCTTTGCTTTGAGAGTCTTTCTGCTCTGGGGCTTTGCTTCAACTGTAGTTGTCATTGCCTTAATTGCGAGGGAGTTTGCATCCTCATTGATTTTCTTGAATAAAGACATTTGATTTTCCTCCTATACTGCCGTGCCGTCATATTCGCCTATGACTTTTACACGGTCTGTCGATTTAATTGTCAGACGAGTTGACATATATTTTTCAATGTCAAACTCATTTTCCTTGTGTTCATCCGATAACAAGTCATAATATTTATGCTTTGTTATATCGAATTTGTTAGAGAAGAACGGGCGAACGCCACGCACCTGCAAGATACATTTGCCACCGTCCATAACGCCGATTTCGTCCTGTGACATAAGTTCTTTACCGACTTTCTGGTAATTCATAGAGAATGATTGTGATTGACCTCGGCTTTCGCCTGTATTGTAAAGGTCAATCGTTTCCTTACCGAGCATTTCTGAAATTTCTTTCAGAGTGCCTTTCTCTTTACCGCCGAGAAACAGGGTAGTGTCACAGTTACCAACGATTGTATCTGCATTATCCTTGTAAATTTTTTTGAGCTGTGATTGAGCCTGCAAAATGATTGAAGCGGAAATTTCTCTTGAACGGATTGTAGCAATCAGCTTATCAAAGTTCGGAATTTCGCCTATATTGGCAAACTCATCAAGAATACATCTGACGTGGACGGGTAATCTACCACCGTGTTCATCGTCTGCTTTATCACACAGTAAATTAAACAACTGTGAATACATAATAGCTGCGACGAAGTTAAAGGTCGTATCTGTATCTGAAATAATTACAAATAGCGCTGTTTTTCTTTCTCCGATTTGGTCAAGCTCCAATTCATCGTAAGACATCATTTCACGAAGCTCTTGAATATCAAAAGGAGCTAACCTTGCACCGCAGGAAATAAGAATGGATTTTGCCGTCTTACCTGCGGCAAGCTTGTATTTCTTGTATTGCCTTACGGCAAAATGGTCTGGCTTCTTGGCTTCAAGTCGCTCAAAGAGAATGTCAACAGGGTTTTTGAATTCTTCGTCATCTTCTCTTGCTTCACTGGCATCAATCATAGCAATAAGAGTGTTGAAGTTCTGTTCTTCCTTCGGAGCTTCATAGAATATGTAACCGATATAGGCTGTGTAAAGAAGCCTTTCTGCCTTGACCCAGAAATCTTCGCCAGATTTTTCGCCTTCGCCCTTCGTATTGGATATAATCGTATTAACGAGCTTTAAAATATCCTTTTCTGAACGGATATAGGCAAATGGGTTATAGTGCATAGATTTTTTGAAGTTGATAAGGTTAAGCGATTTTATCGCATATTTGCCTTTTTTGTGTAACAACTTGCCAACTTCAAGCAAAATTGTTCCTTTAGGGTCAGTAACAACGTAACTGCTGTGCATTTGCATAAGATTAGGCTTAACAAAAAATCTTGTCTTACCGGAGCCAGAACCACCTATAACCAAGATGTTCTTGTTTCTTGCATACTTTGCACCTGCTTTCGGACGGCTCTCCATTGTCAAGCCTTCCGTAGCGGTAAGCAATATGTTTTTTTCAAAAACTTCGTCCATATATGGCTCTATATCCTTTGCATTACCCCAACGAGCTGAGCCGTATTCTTTGCCTTGTCTGAATTTCTTAGCATTTTTACGTTTTTCATTCATCATAAACCAGAATAAAAAACCTGCTGCTGCACCTACTAACAAGTCAATAGGGTGAAAACTTGGCAAGGGATTCGCAAATACTACCGAGAAATCTTCAAATAGAGCAAAGAATTTGTTACTGAAATTACTGCCTTCTGCAACTCTGGTGGCAGCCGATACTTTATTGAGCACATAAAAGATAGCAAAGTACGGAATATTCAGCAGAATATGCTTTTTGAAATCAAATTTAAATTTCTTAATGTTCCACACCCCTATCCTTTACACGGCTACGGTCACGCTGTTGGTTGCGCTGCTGTGCCTGTTCCTGCACAATGGTCTTAATTTCCTTAACGATGGATGGTTTATCTCTGTCGGCTGTATGCTTACTTGCATAATCTCTGAATGCTTTATAGACCTGTTCCGTATCCTTACCCTTGAAGAATACAACGTATTTCGGTGGGTCTTCATTCGGAACTTTCTTTAAAGCATAATCAATCCCGAATTTTCGGGCTGAGCTTTCAAAAGATTTTATGTTTTTGTCAGATACTTCAATATTCTGTAAAGACGAGCCATCCTTGATAAGATTATCAAGTGATTGCTTACCGTGCTTTGTAGCAGTTTTAGCCGAAGCAAGAGTAGCATTTATAGCTTCCGTCAGAACATTTGAAGTCATCCTTGCAGCCTTGACAACAATAGCCACCACATCGTTTTGGACGTCTTTTACCATTTTTATCACCTCCGTTTTTTATTCGCCATTGGCGAATTATTCTAAGGCGGTATCGCCTGTTGTATATGTTGTATCATACGGAACAACATTGACATTGCTTTCAGCTCCTTTCCGATTCGCCACTGGCGAATTTATTTATAAGCAGAAAAAAGCCACTATTTCATTTGAAAATAGCGGCTTAATTACATTCTTCAATTTTTTCACGGAAAATTGCATATCCGTCAACATCTTTGCCAGACAATAGTCTGTCCTCAACTTGTAATAGCTCCCAATTGGGATGTGATTTGATTATATCGTTAAGTTCATAATTGAAAATACAATCGAAATATTTTTCATTGCAACTATCAGAAGTATAATCTGATAATTTTTTATTCTTTGGTTTTAAAGAGTGAACGCAAGGGACAGAAAACCATATCCTATGATATTTATACATTTTAAACCTTCTTTCTTATAAATTTATAGGTGCGAAACAGGGACACCTCACCAACCTTTGTGGACAGGACACCCACCTATAATGGACACCGCACCCACCTTTGTGGACAGGACACCCACCTATAATGGACACCGCACCCACCTATAATGGACACCACACCCACCTATAATGGACACCACACCCACCTATAATGGACACCACACCCACCTATACATAAAAAAATCCGCTATTTAAAGCGGTTTTTCGGAGTCTGTAAACAAGGGAGTAAACAAGAAAGTAAACAAGTGTGTAAACAAGCTTACAAACAAGGGGATTTTTGTTGGTTTGATTGCTCAAAAAAACACCCATTTTTAAAGTGGACAGGACACCCACCTTTAATTTTTTTTGCTTTCGAGTATAGACTGAAAATATGTAAAACGATTATGAATTTCAGTAACCGTTGCACGATAATTCAATATGTGGTATTTCCGCATTAAAAGATTGTATTCTGCAAGCTCTTTGCCGTAATACAACAATTCAGTGTTATAACTGCTGTCTGTATCACGGATTTGCAACAGAATATCCGAGATAACACGCATTTGCTGTTCATTAAACTCAAAATTACAGGCATCTGCAAGAAATTCCAACCGTTTATCACTATAAATAATAGAATTATCCTCATCATCGTTATCAAGTTGGTCATCATATGTTGACACAGTTTTTTCAGGTAAAATTGATACATTATCTTTTTCAAGGATAAAATGTATTTTATCAGCTTTTTTCCCTTTCTTTTCAACTGTATAGGAAAATAGAATATCAGTAGTTTTGTTGACTTCATTTATTGCTCGCTCCAAAATTTCGTATTTGAAGAATTTAAAAGTCGTGTAATACTGTGATGTGCATTTTAATATATCCTCACGAAGTTCACTAATGTCAACGCTCCATTCTTTACGAAATCTATTATCAAGGAGATAATAGTATAAGAATATCGAATATTTGCTTGTGAGTGGGAGAATGTTTTTTAACTGATATCTGATATAACCAACATTTTCAAGATTAAAAAACAGCTTCTTGGCTTCTCGGGAACAGGAAATATCTATCCACCATTGGGATGTTTTTTCATCTTGGTAACAACGACTTTCAACAAACAAAACATATTTGTGCCATCCTTTACCTTCTGGAACAGTTACGGTTTTACCCATTAAAGAATCAACGTACTTGGCTAAGCGTTCTGTACGCATACGTTCAATTCCCATTAAGTCCTCAAATTCTTCTTTTGAAAAGCTTACAGTGCAGCATTCATCATTTCTGGCATTTATTCTGCTTAAATATGTATCCAATACTTTAAGCTCCCCAAGACCGAAGGGAACAGGCTTCATTAATAGGAGAGGGCGAGATTTTTCTACGATATTTTCGTCTCGCAATCCGTTTTTAAGAATGTTTCCTTCAAAGTTGCTTTCGGACATTTACTTTCTCTCCTTTCATTTTCTTTTTCAGTAATATATTCTATTGCCTTATCCACATAAGTGAAGTTTATTCTGTTTGTGTTTTTTACGCAAGCAACAAAAGCATCGCTTATTGTTTCAATCGGAATATCATCATCACACCATTTTTTTATGTAATTCAGTGTTTTTTCTGAAAATGGTTTTCTGAGATTATAAGTATGGCGTATTAAATTTTCAAGTGTGTGAGCATCCAAATACATAATTATTCCTTTCTATTCGCCATTGGCGAATTTTTTTACGTTTAATTATTTTCTCTGCTTATTTCAGATATATGTGTAAAACTTTAGGGGGGTAAACTCAATCCCGACTGATATGATTGATACTTTCGTTATGTGTAAATTTGCAGAGGTGCAAAACCTTGCTGCTCTGGAAAGTTATACAATTAAACTTTCAGTTATGTGTAAATTTGCAGAGGTGCAAAACCTCAAAACACATAACTACACATAACGTCCGTGCGGATTTCAATGCACGGAGCTTATACCTTCCCGAGAGTAAATCCAACGTCACTTGTGACGGTTTACGGCTACT